>MGXK01000097.1:24561-24703 GCA_001802375.1 Gammaproteobacteria bacterium RBG_16_51_14 | reverse complement strand
TGTGCCTTTTCCGTGTTTCCACCCAGAAAAGCGGGGGCATCCTTATAATAGTTTCGCAGGTCGTCAAGGGCATCCATGTTTTCACCGTCAAGCGCGACAGCGACTTCCAGCTCCTGCCGGGTCTTTCTTGCCAGTGTCATTG
>MGXK01000097.1:23231-24544 GCA_001802375.1 Gammaproteobacteria bacterium RBG_16_51_14 | reverse complement strand
TGCCGGGCCAGCTTGCCATAGCCTTTGGCGAGCCAGAGGTGGTAGAGCGCGTTGTCGGGGTCACTTTGCACAGCGGCCTGGAATGCCTCGATAGCGGCCCCATATTCCCCTCTCCCCTGGTATAACTGCCCCCTTTGAAAACAGGATTCACACCCCGTCCCGGCAGATGCGATGCAAGCGGTCCCGGCGAGGCAGATGCAGAAAAAAATCCGGCTGATCAGCTGTTTTCCCATATGAATTAAACCAGGCTAATGAAAGATCGATTAATTTTGTTCAGGTTATTATATATTGAGACAACGGGAATTAACCACCCTTGGCAGATACTGTTTTGACCACTGGCCGGCACAAGGTTCCATTACGCGCAGTATTGGCATCACACCGGGAGATGCGATGAAATCAAGAATAACAAGATTCCTCCATGCCCTCACCATCCTGTTGGTATTCCTGGCCGCTGCCTGTGACCGGTCTGCAGATGAGCAGGGACCGGCTGCCAATGCATCGGGCAGGCCATTTCAGTGCGATCCCGATAATGGCGGATTGATATTGCCGGCGGGATTCTGTGCGGCCATTGTGGCGGATAACCTGGGGTTTGTACGTCATATTGCCGTAAATGGCAACGGTGATATTTATGTTACCCTCAGGAACCAGTCCCTGCACCTGGGCGGTCTTCTTGCCTTGCGCGATGACAACGGTGATGGCCGGGCCGATGTCATCAGGCGTTTCAGCGATGAACCGGGAATGGGCATCGGTTTCCATGCGGGCTATCTGTATTTTGCCGCGGATCACGCACTGTATCGCTATAAACCGGATCCCGGGGAATTGGTACCGGCGGGGCCGCCTGAAATCGTGGTCACCGGTTTCCCGGAACAAATACTGCATGCGGGCAAGACATTTGCCATTGACCCGGGTGGGCTGATTTACATCAATATCGGCGCCCCGAGTAATGCCTGTCAGGAACAAGACCTGATACCCCACGCAAAAGGTATGGAACCTTGCCCGCAGCTGGATGCCCATGGTGGAATCTGGCGTTTCGATGCAGGCCGCACAGGGCAGAGCTATCAGAACGACGGCTATCGATATGCCAGTGGAATTCGTAATGCCTATGCCATTGACTGGAATGGTAACGCGAACAGGCTGTATATCGTTCAGCACGGGCGTGACCAGCTGCATGGACTCTGGCCTGAACTTTTCAGCCAGGAGATGGATGCAAGATTACCTGCCGAAGAATTCCTGCTGGTTGAAGAAGGAGGCGAGTACAGTTGGCCCTATTGTTATTATGACCAGATGAAAAATATCCGGTTACTGTCCCCGGA
>MGXK01000097.1:22850-23105 GCA_001802375.1 Gammaproteobacteria bacterium RBG_16_51_14 | reverse complement strand
TCCCTGAACACTATCGGCATGGTGCATTCATTGCCTTTCATAATGCCTACTCCGGTAACGGCGATGAACGAACCGGATATCACGTTGTTTTTGTCCCTTTTGCCGGGGATAAGCCGTCAGGTGATTGGGAGGTATTTGCCGATGGTTTCGCCGGCGGGGCCAGGACCAATGCAACAGAGGATACAGACCATCGTCCTACCGGACTTGCCCTGGGCGCAGACGGTTCACTCTATATCTCGGATTCCGTGCAGGGGC
>MGXK01000097.1:18779-22751 GCA_001802375.1 Gammaproteobacteria bacterium RBG_16_51_14 | reverse complement strand
AGGACTAAGGACTAAGGACTAAGGACTAAGGACTAAGGACTAAGGACTAAGGACTAAGGACAAATGACAACATTGCAACAAATCGGTGTCCTTCAATATGCACAGTTGCGCAGGTTTGCCCTGTGGGTACTGATTACTGCACTGGTGATGATGGCCTTCCGGCCCGACAGGACCTGGGCAGGTCAGGAGGAAGACTGGCTGGCACCGCCAGGCATGTTGTACCGTGTCGACAATCACCGCATGCATATGAATTGTACGGGGAGTGGTTCACCCTCTGTCATCCTGGATGCCGGTCTCGGCGGGTTTTCCCTTGAATGGACGTTTGTGCAGGAGTCACTCTCCGCTCAAACGCGCGTTTGTGCCTATGACCGGGCCGGCTATGGCTGGAGTGAGCCGGGGCCATCACCCAGGGCAACAGACCAGATCGTGGAAGAACTCTATGATTTACTGACCGCGGCAGGGATCCCTTCCCCCTATGTCCTGGTGGGGCACTCGTTCGGCGGCTATAACGTGCTCTATTTTGCCAAGGTGCATCCGCAGTTGACCGCAGGCATTGTGCTGGTCGATGCCTCCCATCCGGAGCAGGCAGAACGACTGGCTGATAAATCGGAACCCGTGACCGCTTCCGACCCAGACACCGGCAGTTTGGTCACTACATTCCAGCCGGAACACATGCTGAGTCATTATCCGGAGAAGTTGCGCGAACTGGCCATCGTATTGATGTCAACGCGCAATGCCATTGAGACGGAACAGAGGGAATTTGTGAATTTCAGATACAGTGGTTCCCTTGTACAACAGTCGGGCCGGTTGCCGGATGTGCCGCTGGTCGTTGTAACGCGCGGTCAACGTGAATGGCCGGATACGCCCCGTGGCCATGCACTTGAGCAGACTTGGCAAGCAATGCAGCGCGATCTTGTCGGACTGCTGCCGGACGCCAGACAGATGATCGCGGACAAAAGCGGTCATTTAATCCATCTGGAACAACCGGAGATTGTCGTCACTGCTATCCGGTCCGTACTTGACAGGTTCAATCAGGCCCACACCCCGGATGCGCAGCCGAAGGCCCCTCGCTGATGGGGGGTCGTGTCTCAGTTGATAGCGAGCAGCTCGATGTCAAAGATCAGGGCGGCATTCGGGCCGATGGCTGAACCGGCGCCATTTTCGCCATAGGCCAGATCGGACGGGACATAGATCTGCCATTTGGAATTGACCTTCATCAGGGGCAATGCCTCCTGCCAGCCTTTGATGACCCGAGCCAGTTGCAATTGTATGGGTTCACCACGCGTGTAGGAACTGTCAAACTCGGTGCCATCGATCAAGGCACCACGGTAATGGACGGTCACGGTGTTTTCCGCCGTCGGATTCTTGCCGTCGCCTTCGTTGAGAATCTTGTACTGGAGTCCACTCGGTAATTCGGTTATTCCTTCCTTGCCTTTGTTCTCGGCCAGGAATTTTTTTCCTTCAGCCAGATTTTTCTCGGCCAGGGCGGCCCGCTGTTTTGATTCCTCTGCCTGGAACTTGGTCAGGATTGCCTGCATTTCCTGGGTGGTCATTTTGAGTTCAGCCTTGTTCAGACTGTCTTCGATGGCCTGTAAAAAGGCGGGCACATCCAGCTCCAGTTCCTTCTGGTCAAGGTTCTGACTGAAGAGGGCGCCCATTGCGTAACTCAGTTTTTGTTTATCACTGCTTAAATCCGCTTCGGCAGATGCCGTCAGACTCAGGAAAGACAGGACAGTTACCGCTGTTACAAGACGCAATATAGACATAAGTGAACCTCGTTGGTGAATGGCCGATAATCAGGCGGGTTAAAGATGGGTGCGTATCATCCCACAAACCAGGGTTTTCTCCAAGTGGTAACAGGGAATCGCGGCATCCGCATGTGTTTACAAGGCGCCGGCCTCAGTCATGGTCTGCAATACCCCTTCCGCAATTTTCCTGTAGCCGGCCTTGTTCGGATGGACGGGATCGGATTTCAAAGAGGCATCTCCCAGGATTTCGGGTACCAGGTCTTCGAGCAACAGCACCCTGGTTTGCCCGGCAACCTCGCGATATATCTTGCTGGAATTGAGGAATAAACCGGGCTGGGGGACACCGAGCAGGATAACGTCAATCTTCCTTTCTTGTGCCAACGCAATCATCCCGGCAAGATTGCTTCTGGCGTGATTCAGGTCTTTTTTTCTCAAAAGGTCATTACCTGCGTGGCAAAGGATGAGGAGGCCGGGTGTATGCTGCTGCAGCAGACCCGGCAGGCGTTTCAGTCCCTGTTCCGACAGTTCACCGGGGACACCGGCATTGATGACCTTGTGTCCGGACAGTTTCTCAAGCACGGCGGGATAACTGTCGGCCGGGTTGGCCCCGGTGCCATAGGTCAGGCTGTCACCAAAGGCCAGGATGACCGCATCCTGTGGCAGTTTGCGGAAGGCCGGGATGTCGTCAGAACAGGCAAGCAGCAGATGAAGGCTGGCCAGGAGAACCGCAAGGATGAATCTGCTTTTTCTCGGCATCGAAAGGGGTGACATCTTTAGTAGTTAGTGGTCAAAGGCCAAGTAAGTGACCTAAGCTGTGCATAGCATAAGCAAATAATCCAGGGAAGGAAAATGCCCCCACGCCCGTGTCGTAAACGGGTGTCTCCAATCGGGTTATCCAGCAGGGGCCGAACAACAGGACACGAACAATTCATTGTGGTTCGTCCCTGAGGTCCCCTGGTTGAATGATTTTTGCCCTGATCCCCGTCAATGTGTCAATGCATGCTTACACGGATATGTAGGCGGTACGACCCCAAGGATTTATGCCCTGTGGGTATGGGGAAGGTAGACGGCGTCGGGAACACGCCGTCGAGAGCAATGTCTGGAACACATAATCGGGCAGTTGCCGGGGAAGCCAGAGCCGAAGACCCTCGTATCTGACCACGAATAAAGGTCATGGACCTGGTGTGATGCCCGTCCTGACGATGAAGATGTCTCCTGCATCATTGGTATCCCCCGTAACCAGGTTGGAAGCCCAACTTTCAAAGGTCACATAGCGCCCATCGGCAGAAAGGGTGGGCGAGAAACTGTCAAAATCCGCCTCTGTCCCGTTACTGGCGACACTCACCCGGGTCGTTTCCACGGTCACCCGGTCATGGACGAAGATGTCAAACATCCCATTGGTATCCCCGGGGTCCAGGTTGGAAGCAAAACTTGTAAAGGCCACATAGCGCCCATCGGCAGAAAGAGTCGGCAAAATACTGGCACTATCTGCCTCTGTCCCGTTACTGGCGACACTGACCCGGGTCGTTACCCCCGCCGTCTCCCGGTCATGGACGAAGATGTCACCTATCCCACTGGCACCCCCGGTGACCAGGTTGGTGGCATCACTATAAAAGGCCACATAGCGCCCATCGGCAGAAAGGGCGGGCGAGTCACTGTAACCATTCGCCTCTGTCACGTCATCGGCGACACTCACCCGTGTCGTCTCCCCCGTCTCCCGGTTATGGATGAAGATGTCACCTGTTCCATTGGTATCCCCGGTGACCAGGTTGGTGGCATCACTATAAAAGGCCACATAGCGCCCATCGGCAGAAAGGGCGGGCGAGTCACTGGCATCATTTGCCTGTGTTCCGCCGGAAACACTGACCCGGGTCGTTACCCCGGTCACCCGATCATGGACGAAGATGTCACCTGTCCCATTGCTATCCCCGGTGACCAGGTTGGTGGCATCACTATAAAAGGCCACATAGCGTCCATCGGCAGAAAGGGCGGGCGAGTCACTGGCATCATTTGCCTGTGTTCCGCCGGAAACACTGACCCGGGTCGTTACCCCGGTCACCCGGTCATGGATGAAGACGTCATCTGTCCCATTGCTATCCCCGATGACCAGGTTGGTGGCATCACTTTCAAAGGCCACATAGCGCCCATCGGCAGAAAGGGTGGGCGAGAAACTATCACCATTTGCCGGTGTCTCGTTACTATTGACACTCACCCGTGTCGTCTC
>MGXK01000097.1:18145-18649 GCA_001802375.1 Gammaproteobacteria bacterium RBG_16_51_14 | reverse complement strand
AACTATCACCATTTGCCGGTGTCCCGTTACTATCGACACTCACCCGCGTAATAAACGGGGGAATACTACCCGGATCATCCGGGGCTGTGTTGGCCTGAAATTCATCCAGGTTCGATGCACCATCCTCATCCGGGTCCAGCCAGGCATCCGCGGCATCCAGGCGGTCGAGGAAGGAGTAGCTATTCTCATAGTCGTCTGGCATGCCGTCATTGTCATCATCGGCGTCGGCGTTGTTTCCCGTGCCATCACTGTCAGTATCCACCGATTCAGTGGCGTCCTGCGGGAAGGCATCATTATTATCCCCCGTACCGTCGCTGTCAGTATCCACTGATTCAGTGGCGTCCAGCGGGAAGGCATCATTGGTATCGGCCACCCCGTCACCATCATCATCGGTATCGGCGTTGTTCCCGGTTCCATCCCCGTCGGTATCCACCGATTCACCGGCATCGAGCGGGAAGGCATCACTGGTATCGGCCACCCCGTCATTGTCATCATCGGTGTCGG
>MGXK01000097.1:16920-17976 GCA_001802375.1 Gammaproteobacteria bacterium RBG_16_51_14 | reverse complement strand
ACTGGCATCCACCACCCCGTCACCATCATCATCGGTGTCACAGGCATCCCCCGTCCCATCCCCGTCGGTATCAGTCTGCTCAGCATTGGCAACCAGTGGGCAATTGTCCGTACCGTCCGGCACCGAATCATTATCCTGATCGGCAACATACGTCCCGCCTGCCGTGACCGT
Source organism: Gammaproteobacteria bacterium RBG_16_51_14 (assembly GCA_001802375.1). Lineage (GTDB taxonomy): Bacteria > Pseudomonadota > Gammaproteobacteria > Eutrophobiales > Eutrophobiaceae > RBG-16-51-14. The sequence continues at coordinate 17,805 of MGXK01000097.1, read as the reverse complement.
CTGGTTGGAAAGGATGCTGACCACCTGATTGACTGGTGTGATCCATCCGCTGGTAGGTTTGAAGGCGACCGTGTGGCTGCCCACGATCAGGCCCGTTGCCGTGGCGCCACTGTTCCACCAGGCACCCCCGTCCACATTCCACTGTGCCCCAGCAGTCACCGCCGCCGATGGAGTGATGGTCACCGTCAGCGAACCCACCTGTTGTTTCACATAGGTCCCGCTTGCCAGGGTCGTTTTGTCGCGAATGATGGTAACCACCTTGCTGGCCGGAGTGATCCAGCCGCTGATGGCCTTGAAGGCGACCGTGTGGGTCCCCACGGTCAGGCCCGCTGCCGTGGCGCCGCTACTACGCCAGACACCTCCGTCCACATTCCACTTGGCCCCGGCAGTCAGCGCCGCCGCAGGACCGATCGTCACCTTCAGTGAACCCTTCCGTTTGTAGGTCCCGCTCGCCAGGGTTGTCTGGCTGGAAACGATAGTGACCGTCTGACTGACCGGTGCCTTCCAGCCACTGACGGCCTTGAAACTGACCGTGTGGCTGCCCACGCTCAGGCCCGCTGCCGTGGCGCCGCTTTTCCGCCAGACACCCCCGTCCACACGCCACTGCGCCCCGGCACTCACCGCCGCCGATGGAGCGATGGTCATTTTCAATGAACCCGTAACCGTCGCAGCGGCACTATTCTGGGGACAAGACAGGGAGATACCCACCGATACGATCACACAGAGGAACCCTTTCAGAAAGATCCCATTGCGGCACCAGTCCGTGAACCGGACTGCTTTATGGGGGAGAGACCAATGTGTGGTCATTAAAATGCGTTCCGTTCAATGGATGGGTGAGGGGTTTGGAAACCCGGTTCGCTATTTGGGCAAATCGATCTTACAGGC
>MGXK01000097.1:6930-16908 GCA_001802375.1 Gammaproteobacteria bacterium RBG_16_51_14 | reverse complement strand
ATGAAATCCCTGCGACTGAATGTTTCCGTCAACGTTAGTTAAAAACAGGGGGAATAGCCATAGCAAAAGGTTCTTTCTATGGGTATTGAAACCGGAATTTGATATCTTCTTGATCCAGATCATGATGCAGATAAGGCACGGTATAATTGCCGTGTATCAGATTGTGACCGCCATCACAGGACCGGGTAGCCGCAGGCCAGGACATCGGGGAAAAGTTTGACGTGCGTGGACACCTACAGGGATGTAGTCGGTACGACCCCAAGGATTTATGCTCTGCGGGTATGCGTAGAAGCGGTGCTTGGTCACTTTTTTCCAGAAAAAAGTGACTCGCCTACGAGGCGAAATCGATTTTACCAGCGCAGCAGTGTGAGGTATCGGTTCTTACCCGTTGATTTTCGGAACTCAACCTTCGTTTTCAGGCAACTCCTGGACAATTCGAAAGCCGGTAAATTTATCTGCACTTTCGAAGGCCATTTTTTCCCTGGCCCCGGATCGGAGCGCCTCGGCACTATCCTGATAGGACCCGCCACGGACTACCCGCAGGTTTGTGTCATCAGAGTTATAGGCGGCGCTGTTCGTGTCAGCACCGCTATAGCCGTCATGCCAGCTGTCTGCGACCCATTCACGGACATTACCCGACATATGATACAAACGAAATTTATTCCGGTTGATGGTGCGATCCGTCTTGGGAAGCGGGTTCGTTAATGGTTTACGATCGGAAAAAACAGCGTCTGTGATCAGTATCTCGTCCCCGGTGGGATAGGTAGTCGTTGTCCCGGCACGCGCCGCATATTCCCATTCCGCTTCGCTGGGCAGGCGGTATTGCCGGCCCGTTTTTTCAGTCAGCCATTCCGTATATCGGACGGCCTCTTTCCAGGTGATATTCACGACAGGATAGTCACCCCCTGACCAGGGTTGTTGCGGGCATGCATTGCCGGTTGCCTTGCAATACGGTTCAAATTCACTGATCGTGATCTCATGCACAGACATGGCGAAGGGAGAGGCGATGGTCACCTCCCGTGATGGTTGTTCGGATGTCTTGTTACCGCCCATGACGAATTCTCCGGCGGGAAGCACAACCATCGTCGGTCCATTTCCCATAGCTTCGATCTGATCCCGGCAAAAGGGCTTGCGGCTTTTCAACAGTGAGGCCCTGCAACCACCCTGCTGCATTTTCGGCGAAGCTACCGCTGCTACCCTGGCTTGTGATTCCTCCATGACTGCTTCCGTTGCCGATGGTTGCGCTGTTGCATTTTCCCCCTGGGCCGTCCCGGACCCGGCTGTTTCGTCCTGCGGGGGCTCGATGCCAGCAGACTCGATTGAGTCCTCCGGGACTGCCTCTTCCGGGGCGGCAGGTTGTGCTGCACTGATCCCGGTTTGCATGGATTGGCTGGCGTCTGCCGTGTCTGTGGGCAGATCCCCTGTGGTGGCTAACGAGGTTTCCCTGTCATCATCCTGGTTACTCACCTGTCCTGCTTCATCTGACATCATGCCGGTATCCACTGGCGCACCGGAAACCGTTTCTTCACTGACAGGAGGTGTCGACGACGGGGGTTCTGTGGGTGGTATGTCAGCGGCGGTAATCTCCCGGGTTTTAATGCGCGCATCCTCGATACCGATGGCATTGGCAAAATTGACCAGGTTATGTTGTTTCTCCATGGCGGTACTGCCGTCACCGATGCCGGCCAATGCCTGTTCTTCCAATAACCGCCGGTAGACCGCCTCCGTCAATTGCCGCATTGCGGAACTGCCATGGCCTGCGGTTTTCTCTTCTTCACTCAATCGTTCCCATTGCACCTGGAATGCCTGCAACCGGTCGGTTGACCAGTTCTTTTGCGTGAGAAATTCCGTGATCATCTGCCCGGCACGGGCAGTCGTTTCGGCGGGTTGGGATGGTGATTGTGGCGCTGATGATAGGTTCTCTGTCGCAACCTGTCGGGTGGCCGCTGGTCGCAGCAGGATGATCAGCAGGACAGCCAGGCACAAAACAGCGACCACGGAGGCGATAAATAACCAGTGGTGCTCAGTATCGGTTTGACTGACGGGTTTCGGTGCCGGGACGGATTCCGGTTTTGGTTTCGCCCGCTCCGTGCCCTGGGGTACCGTTATGGATTCCAGTTCGGGCGGCGCGACAGGCGAGGGATATTCATTGACCTCTAACGGGATTTCTCCACTCAGAATCCCTGTTATCAGTTCAGCGCGGGCCTGTCGGTAGTCTTCTTTGCTGATTGCCCCTTTGGCATACTCTTTTGCCAGACCCCGCAGGGTTATGTCGCCCATGCCGCGATCCCTGTAATTATCCTACGTCTTCCAGTACCAGACGGAATCCTGTTGTCTCATCAGCGCCACCGTTATGCGGTCGTTCCAGGGAGATTTCACACTTGGAATGCGCATCTTGATAGGCCCCTCCGCGCACATAGGGACTGTCACCCTCGATGACCCATTCCTGGACGTTGCCAACATAGTTTTTCAGCCCCCAACCATTGGATTTACCTGACTTGACGCTGACGGGTCCGGTGCCTTTGATAATTTTATCGCCGAGTGCCACGCGGCAATTGAAATCCTTTTTCGGTTGTTTCCCGCCTGCATTGGCCGCATATTCCCATTCCGCCTTGGTGGGCAGGCGATAAGTCTTGCCGGTCCTTTCGGATAACCACTTGGCATAGTCCTGGGCATCCTTCAGTGTGATACCTGTCATGGGGTCATTCTTCCTTTCTTCGTCCTTGACAGGCTTGCAACTACCGCTAAGGATGCAGTATTTACTCCAGTCGCCCACCGAGATTTCATATTTGCCGATGGCAAAACCATGCTGGAAATTTTCTCCACCAGGGACGACCACCATGTACGGTCCTCTCGCGTTGGCGTAGATCATGTCAAAACAAATCGCCTTGGCCCGTGTTCCATAACCGGCAAGACGGGTGGTGCATTCCTGGTCACTGGCGACGGGTTTCCATTCTTCTTTCTTGGCGGCCGCTGTTCCTGGTTCCGCCCTGGTGACCTCTTCGATGGACTCTTCCTGCTTCCTGATCTTGGGCTTTGCCACCGGTTTATTTGCCGTGATGAGTTGTTCCAGGTCCTTGCCGGCGGCATCAAAATCCGCGTTGTCTGTCCACAAACCCTGGACCCGTACCAGCACGGTTTTTGCCGCAGTCAGCTTTTCATAGTCATTGCCTGCCGCTTCCTTGTCCCTGAGATAGAGATCAAAGACACCGTTGGCCTCTTTCACTTTTTCTGCGAGGCTGTCTGAAAACTGGACGAAATCACTGCGCCCGGCAAATTCACCTGCAGCCGCCTGTTGTATTCTGGTCGCTTCCGAAAGTTTCCCGGCACTCAGGGCCGCATTTGCCGTCACTGCCTCGTCCCATGGTTTCGGTTTCATCTCGTCCTTGAGTTTCGCCAGGACGCTGCTGGTCGGGAACAGATCCGCCGCATTTTGCGCCAGCGTGGCGGCACTGTCCGGACTGGTCGCCTGTAATGCGTTGATGCGCTCAGCCAGTGTCTCGGCAGCCGCCTTCCTGAATTCTGCCGATCGCGTTGCGGAATAGGTTTCGATTTGATCAATCCTCAGACGTGTATCATTCGGGAAGGCAAGTTTCGTCTTGAATAACTGGGTCAGCTCCATGATATTGAACTCGGCCTCAAATTCCTGTTGCAGGGCCTTGAGTGAGGGATTGGCTGGATCCAGTTCCAGTCCGGCTTTGGCGAGATCAAAGGCATCCTTGAACTCCTTGGCTTCCCCTTTTCTCTTGGCCAGACGTTCATAACTCTTGCCCAGGATGGGCGGTGCCTCGGTCGTGATATAGGGGTCATTCTCCCCGAGTTCCGCACGGAGCTGGTCATAGGTTGCCCTGGCATCGACAACCTTGTCGGCTTCACTCATTCTCTTGAAATCTTCCTTCAAGCCATTGACAAGAATTTTCTTGTCATAGGCCTCGCGTGCCTGGCCGATGGTGTTGCGGGTATTCAGCAAGGCAGTCAGGCCCGGGGCAAAGCGTTCCCCTTTACCAATCAGGTCTTCTGCGGCATCGAAACGCTCGGCCTTGAGGGTCTCATTGGCCTTGTTGATATAGAGATCAGCCACCTTGTTGCGGAAACCGGCCAGCGTGTCCGTGATGGAGGCGTCTTCGGTGGAAAGGCTGTCCAGTTCCTGTAAATTGGCGGAAAGTTTTGATTCCCAACCGGCATCATCCAGTTTCGGGCCGGCAAGAGACTGTTCAATATCCGTACTGTCTTTACTCACGATGTCCTGGATAGCCCGGGTACGCTCTTCACCCTGTAAATGGGCCAGTTTGATCTGGGAGAGTTCGCGGTTGAGTTGCAGTGCATTCAGCAGATTGCCGTATTCCTTTGCCGCGGTTTCCGCATCGGCACGGGTACCGGTACTGAGGATGGTTGATAATTCATTGGTGACGATGGGCCTCAGTTCATTGGCGAAGGAAAAGATCAGCGGGCTTTCCGGTTTCTTATTGGCCAGTTCGACGATCGCATCCTGATGCTGTTTGAAATCGGAGAGGCTGACCTGCTGGCCCTGGACCGCATCCAGGGTCTGTTCCAGTTCCGCGACCCGGACGGCCTGCTGGATTTTACCCTGCATGTCCTTGAGCCTGGCATCCCCCGGCGCCGTCTCCAGTCCCGAGGCCACCAGTGCCAGCGCCCCCGTGAAATCGTTCTGTTCAAATGCACTGACGGCGGCCAGCCGATAGGCGTTGCTTGGACGCGGGTCCTCGAGCAACGGGTGGGCCGGGTTGATGCGCTTGATGGTGGCCAGGATTTGCTTGGTGTTATCAAGCAGGGCCGGGTCCTTTAATGCCGCGATGTATTGTGTGTTCAGGTCACTGACCAGCTGTTTTTCGTTGAAGGAAACGCGTTCATCCTGTTGCTGCAGGAAAATGGACTCCGGATAGAAATCCTCGATCTCTTTTAATATGGTTTTTGCCGCCGGGAAATCATAGCTGTCCCCGGTGATATCGATCAGGCCGCTGATCCTGTTGTCATAGTATTTTTGAATGACGATCGATGCGGCATCGGTGATGGTGATCTGCTCGGTTTTTTCCATTGCGCGGATCTCATCCAGCTTGGCGATGATGACCGTCTGATCGCCGCTGTTGATATCGGCAATCATCTGCTCGATATCTTTCCCGTGCAGATAATTTTTAACCGGTATAAAACCGATGGCAGCGATAACAAGTACTACACTGGCGGCGATAAATAACGGGTGCTTGTGCCAGGTTGCCTTGCCTTCCAGTTCCTCCAGAAAGTGCGTGACGTTCGGGCTTCTGTCCTTGCGTTCATAGGCCACGGAACGGCGAAGCGCCCGGTTTTGTTTCTTGTTCAGGCCCTTGACCAGGGCTGGTACCAGGTTGTTTTCCCGGGCCTTGTTTGCCGGTAGTTTATTAAACGGATGTTTACCGGTTAATAATTCATAAGCGGTGCAACCAAGGGCATAGATGTCATCGCGCGTGTCCGGTTCTTCCCCTTCAAGCATCTCCAGGCTGGCGTAGGCAGGCGTGAGTGCACCCAGTTTGCCCGGGTCAAACAGGGTCTTTTCCGCCTCACCCGTGACCGGATTTTTAACCGCCCTGGCGATACCGAAGTCAAGCACCTTGACTTCACCGGTTTTCAGCAGGAAGGCGTTACCTGGTTTGAAATCGGAATGGACGATGCCCCGGTCATGGGCATAGATCAGGGCTGAACCCAGTCCCTTGATAATGGGGTAGGCCTGTGCAAACGGAATACCCCCGCTCTTGCGAACCTCTTTCTTGATATAATCATTTACCGGTTTGCCATCCATATATTCCATGGTGATGTAAACCGGTGTGCCGGGGCCACCGAGACGATCAAAATCATAAACGGTGGCAATATTGGGATGGGCGAGTTTCTGCTGCCGGCTTGATTCCCGCTGCAGGGCAATAAATGACTCCGGGTGATCCTTGAAATCATCATTCAGGAGTTTGATGGCGCAGTACGGGTTCTTGTCCTTGGCTTCTTCCTTGAGCAGATCGATACCCTTATAGACTTTCCCCATGCCGCCGACACCGAGTACTTCCAGCAACCGGAAGCGGTGCTTGATAATGGACCCGGGTCCCATGGCGCCAGCCAATCCTGTCGCCGTCTGTGCCGGGTCGCCCCATTCAGTACCGGCCGGACCGGTTGCCGATGTAACAGAGGGGGTGGATGTGTCTGCCGCTGCTGTACTCAGATCGAAATCAACAACACTGGTACTGGTACCGTCTGTTGTGCTGGTTGGCGTTCCTGCGAGTTCCTCTTCATTCAGAACCTGGGTTGAATCGCCGGCTTCTTCGGCACGGGCTGGAACATTTTTTTCCTGTGCGAATACAGTTGCATCGCCTGCCCCGCCCTTGCCGGATTCGGTAACCGCTGCATGGGCACGGCGAAACTGGTTGATTTGCCGTTTCAGATCGGCGTACTGATGGTCATTCAGTTTTTTCTGTGCATAGGCCTCATCGACCTGATCCAGCATGCGGGTAGCATATTGGGGCGATTGTTCCAGCAGCTTGGTCAACTGCTTCGACAATGATTCAAGTTTGAGATCACCTTTTGCCAGTGCATCGAGTGCTGTTTTAAAATCGGCCACAAGCGTTCTCCTTTAAAAAAGAAATCAGATCGTATTAATCTATGTCCACAACAATAGCAGTTACGTTATCACCTGCGCCACGTGACAGGGTAAGGTCGATCAACGTTTTACATGCCGCTTCCACTGTCCCTTCCTGCAAAATATCCTGAAATTCGTAATCGATTGTATGCTTTGTCAAGCCATCACTGCACAGCAGATAGCGATCCCCTGATTTCATTTCCTGAATATCCATATCCAGGAAAAGTGTATCCGTCGCCCCGACAGCTCGTGTAATCATATTGCCATGAGGATGCCCGGCGGCCTCCTCGCGACTGATCAATCCCTGCTCTACATATTGCTCCACTTGCGAATGATCGGTTGTGAGTTGCCGTAATTTGCCGTCCCTTTGCCGGTACAGGCGACTGTCACCCGCCCAGATATAGGTGCAGTATTGCTCATATGCCAGAAGTATAACAACCGTACTGCCGATGGTTGTATTCTTGTCACTGCCCCTGGCCTTTTCGATGAGGCGGTCATTGACCCTCAGGATGCAATCCTCGATATCGTCGATATAGCGGTTCAGATTGGTACCTTCATGGACCTTTTTCAGGGAATCCACGATCATCTGGCTGGCAACATCCCCGGCATGATGGCCTCCCATTCCGTCAGCAACTGCCCAGAGTCCAATCTCGACCCGCTCCAGCATGGAGTCTTCATTAAGCTTGCGCTTTTTACCGACATCGCTGATCCCGTAAGAGTGCCAGGAAAGGCGTTTACTGGAAACTTCAGGAGCCGGGGTTGACATTTTGCCCTATATAATTGGTGGATTAATCAGAATGTTCAGTCATGTCAGTAAATCAGCAGCAGGACGTATCGCAAGGTATGTGTGAAAAATTCCGAAACACACCATTCACCAGATTCTCCACACACTTTCATTACTCCTGTATGAAATAAACCACCTCTTCCGGATTCTCGTCAAATGCCCGGCCCAGACTGATCCTGCCATTGTCCGTAATGGGCCTTTCCTCCCGTCTCAAAAAGGCGTTTTCACCATTATCGAATGATACGTGCGTACCGTTGGTGCTTTGGTCGATGATAAAAAATTTGTTGCGTCGTAATTCGATCTTGACATGTTGTCTTGAGGCAAGTTTTTCATTGATGGGCAAGTCACAGGATTGACTGCGGCCCATGACAAGACTGGAGCGATCATGATTCATTAAAACAACCGTTCCCTGGTAGCTGACCCGCAGTGCCGTCTGTGCCGGTGCGCCCATAAGCATGCCTGTCGCCATACGGGTGACATCTTCCTCCTGCCATATGATCTCGAAGATTTCGATTTCTTCCTTTTTCCCTTTTATGGGGGCACGGTCTACGAAACGTGTGCTGGCTCTCAGTATCGGGGCCAGCAATTCAACTGTTGATTGTGTTGTGATGATCTGACCACCCTTGGCTTGTGCGGCCATTCTTGCTGCTACATTCACAGCATCACCATACACGTCACCTCCTTCCAGGATTGCCGGTCCGAAATGCATACCAACCCGGATTGCAAGGGTAGTGGTCGTGTCACTCATTCCCTCTGTGACATCCTCCTGCAGTACTTCATGCATCTCACATGCAGATTTTGCAGCCTCATCAGCGGTTGGAAAAGTACACATGATTTCATCACCGATCGTTTTGATGACAATCCCGTTGTGTCGTTTGACAACATCAGTCAATACATCAAGACACTCTGCTACCTTGATGCGGGCAGTGGCATCACCGAGGGTCTCAAACAGACGCGTGCTGCCACTGATATCTGCGAACATTATTGCTAAATTTGCCGTTTTCGGTGCCATTGGATTCTATATTCACCAATAGTTATAAAAAGTAATCATGACAAAATTGTTGTGCTGTCTCAATTGCGAATCTCGTGGACGGAGCATTTGCTTCAAATCGGCACATACCCATATACAACGCATGTATTCCCGTTACCTTCAGGCTGGCAGAGTAATCATTACCGCTTTTTACTGCCTTGCATAACCGGGACATTCCGTATCGCGTATTAGTCAAGCCCTCTACCCCCTAATAATAACCGTCTCCGGGACTGGAGTCATTACTGTACACCATATCTTACTCGTTTTTCAGAGGGAAAAATGTCCTTGCAGACAATACATCGGATAGTTGTCGCAGTGACTGTACCTGTGTAGGATCACTCTGTTAAGTAAATAATTACCAATTTACCTGGAGATTATATCCATCCCTATGCGCAACTACCCACGAATTCTTTACCCTCTGCTGCTCTGTGTCAGCTTGATTTTGTTCCGGACTGAACCGGTGTCAGCCGTTTCCATACGTGAAATACTCGGTCTCAATCCGGTTGCAGAGACCGAAAATGATCCGATCCAGGGTAAAGCGACGACAACCGCGACACCCGCGAAAGAAGCAGAATCGAAACCGGTCGCACCGGGTGCAGGGGAGGGTGCCACGGCCGATAAAAATACCTGGGCAAAACCGGAAGAAGGAACACAGCAATCGCAAAAGGGGCTTGAATTTGATTATATACAGAATCTCATCAGCAACCTGGGACAGGACCAGCGCAAGGCAGTGCTGGATGATAAACAGAAGTTCAGGCAGTTCGTGCAATCGGAAGCGGATAACCGTTCCGTGATTTCCGCCGCGATGGCAAATAAGCTGGACCGTGACGGCAATACCCTGTTTCTGATGCAACGCGGTGCAGAAAACATCCTGCGTGAATCCTATATGAACCGTTTGCTGATAGCCAAAATTCCGGCTGATTTCCCCAACGATCAGCAAGTCAAGGATTATTATGACAAGAACAAGGACAGGTTTGTCATTGGGAAGCGTGTTCATGTCTGGCAAATCTTCTTGCCCATGGGCAAGGATATGGATAACAAGACGAAAGTCGCTCTCAGGAAAGAAGCGGAGACTATCATCACCGACATCAGTAAGGGTAAATACGATTTTGCTGCAGCAGCCCTGAAACATTCAAAACATGAGGCAAGCCAGTACAATGGTGGTTATATGGGCCTGATCAAGGTGGCTGACTTAATCCCGGGTATCGAAAATCCGCTCCTGGCGCTGCAGGAGGGGACACTGAGCAAACCCATCGAGACAGAAGCCGGTCTCCATATACTGAAACGCGGGGCTGTTGTTGATGAACAGCAGGTTGAACTGAAACAGGTCGATGCCCAGGTGCGTCGACTGTTGCGCCAGCAGGTGGTGGCACAACTGCGCAAGTCCATATTTGAACAGGCAAGTAAATCCTATCCAATTGATTTAGAAGATAATCGCGTCGAAGAGTGGCGTTTGAAGCTGCGCACCAGCCAGGACACGAAACCGAATAACCCGGCTGATTAGAACCTATCTCAAAATTAGCGAGCGCCGGCGAGACAAGGCAAAAATGG
>MGXK01000097.1:6468-6731 GCA_001802375.1 Gammaproteobacteria bacterium RBG_16_51_14 | reverse complement strand
TGCCCCTTGCCAGGATTATTGATATAGTAACATCATCAGGGGAAGTAGGTGTTTTGTGCGGCTATGACTTGACGACAAAGACGTACCCATGAATGCGTAGGTAACTAATTGATTATTATAATATCTTGAAGACAAGATCGATCGCAAAGTCCTGGAGAAAATGGGGGGTGGCAAGCAGCCGGTACTGCCTGTATGTCGCTGCCGTGTGCCTTGCAATGCCGGTATTTGCGGGTCCCCTGGGTCTCCCTGACTCTGCCCGGCCC
>MGXK01000097.1:4767-6387 GCA_001802375.1 Gammaproteobacteria bacterium RBG_16_51_14 | reverse complement strand
GCGGTGATCGATCGCCCCTTCGATATCCAGGAAGGACCCTTTGTCCTCGTCAAGGAATTCCGCCTGCTGAATGCACAGGATATACCCGCTTTCGAAATCCAGATCGCAGAAATACAAAGGGATATCCTGGATAAATTCATCCAGGAGCAGGGGCCGGGGGGGTTCACGATCGGGCAGTTACAGCAGATCTCAGATGAAGTTACCAAATACTACCGTGAAAAGGGTTTAATCCTTGCCCAGGCAGTCCTGCCGGTACAGAACGTCCAGAACGGGATCGTCGATATGCAGGTCTTCGAAGGGATACTCGGTCGTGTGCTCGCTGAGGGCAACAACCAGTACCCGGCCGAGATCCTGGAAACCCCCTTCAAAAAATTGATCGGCCAACCCATTACCAAAAAAGAAGTGGAAGCCGCCCTGCTGACACTGACGGATTATCCGGGGCTCAGTGTCTTCGGTGTGTTCCAGCCCGGGCAACATGTGGGTACCGCGGATATCGTGCTCAAGGTGCAGGAAGAAAAGCGGTTTGATGTGGCGTTTCGTGTCGATAACGAAGGCACCCAGGAGACCGGACGCAACCGTTTCCGCACCACCATCGACTGGAACAGTCCGACCGGGGCAGCGGATCGGGTCAGCCTCACGGCACAGCAGACGTATAACCCCAAGAACAGCACCTACTATTCATTCGACTACGAACGTTTCCTCGGCTATGGCTACAAGGGTGGCGGTTTCTGGAATGGCAATGGTTTTGATGTAGGCGGGGAATTTGCCTCCAGCCAGATCCACGCCAAGACGGAAAATATCGGCGTCTTCCTGGAGAGATCCTGGTTCCGCAGCCGTTTGCTGAATCTGTCCTCCCGGCTCAGCATGACGCATAAACGATCAGATACCTTGACCCAGGGGACCCAGACCAATCAGGACCGGCTGACCGTGGCCGGGCTTGAGCTGAACTTCGATTCGGTCGATTCCGTAAACCCGGTGCGGCCCTTCGATACGGAGGATCCGGACTATGGCCTTGGCGGTGGCATCAATTTTGCCACGCTTGGGGTCTTTCATGGTTTTAACGACTTCCTGGGTGCGATGGGATCACCTGCCAGCGCCAGCCTGAAGGATCCTTTCTTTCAACCCAGCAGGAAAGGCGGTTCAGGTGAATTTGCCGAGGGCAAGTTCACCAAGGTTGGTGGTGGCCTGACACGATTGCAGTTGTTGACCAAGCATCAATCGATCATGTTGCGCACCGAATTTCAGTGGACACGCGAGATCCTGTTACCCCTGGAACAATATTCGATCGGCGGACCGGACAACGTGCGGGCCTTCCCGGAGGCACAGGCCTTATATGATCGCGCCTACTTCGCATCACTGGAATATATTCACAATGCCCCGGGTTTTGCGGACCAGCCGGCATTCGCCAACCGAACCTGGGGTGAGTTGCTCCAGTTCTCGATGTTCTATGATATTGCCTGGGGTCGTAACAATGACCGGCTCCCGGGCACGCCGGAATTGCCCAGGGGTTGGCAGAACTTCAAAGGGGCCGGTATCGGTCTGCGCTTCAACCTGCCGGGGACACTGGAATCCCGTATGTTCTGGGCCAATGAAATCGGTGGTGAAACGGTGGCAAACGAC
>MGXK01000097.1:4392-4509 GCA_001802375.1 Gammaproteobacteria bacterium RBG_16_51_14 | reverse complement strand
CTCAGCACCCGCACCTCGACTCAATCCGGTTACTGCCTGCATTCGTTCCACCTGGCTGCCGGTCGGTCTGCTCCTCGGGTTGCAGGCCGGGACGGTGTGGGCCGGCCCCCAGGGCGA
>MGXK01000097.1:3999-4301 GCA_001802375.1 Gammaproteobacteria bacterium RBG_16_51_14 | reverse complement strand
AGCAGCTTCAACGTTTCTGCCAGGGAGCTGGTTCAGTTCAATCAGCCATCAACATCGGCAACTGCACTCAACCGTATCTTTGATCAGAATCCAAGCCAGATCTTCGGCGCCATCAACGCCAACGGTAATGTCCTGCTGCTCAACCCCAATGGCGTATTCTTCAAGCCCGGCGCCAGTGTCAACGTCAACAGCCTGGTCGCTGGTTCACTGGTCAATGACCCTAATCGGCAATATGGCCAGGCCTATGACATCGATGCAACCCTTGCCGGACAGGTCACCCTGCAGGAAGTCCCCGGCAGCGG
>MGXK01000097.1:2885-3943 GCA_001802375.1 Gammaproteobacteria bacterium RBG_16_51_14 | reverse complement strand
TCGTCGGCGGGGCGGTCAGTAATGAAGGGCTGATCTTGGCCACCGCCGGTCAGGTTACCCTTGCCGCCGGCAGCCAGGTCACGATGGATTTCGATGGCGACGGCCTGATCCAGTTCACGGTGGATAAAGAGGTCCTGCAAAACGCGCAGGCACTGGATGCAGCGGTCAAGAACACCGGCACCATCAACGCCGAGGGTGGCAGTGTATTGTTGACCGGCAAGGCGGCGAAAGACGTCTTTACCAATGTCGTCAACAACGAAGGCATTGTTAAGGCCGGTCGCATTGAAAATCAGGGTGGCACTATCAAACTCATCGCCGGCGGCACCGGCAACTCGCTTATCAACACCGGCACACTCGATGCCTCAAGTGCCGCACCGGGCGAAGCCGGCGGCACGATCGAAATCTATGCAACGGACACCGCCATCATCAGTGGCGACAGTATCGTCGATGCCTCTTCTGCCGCTGGCAAGGGCGGTATCGTCCATATCCTCGGCGACAAGGTCGGACTGTTGGATAACGCCAGCATCGATGCCTCGGGTGACCAGGGCGGTGGAACGGTTTTAATCGGTGGTGATTATCAGGGCAAGAATCCAGATATACAAAATGCCACCGTCACCTTTGTGGGTGCAGACGCCTCTATCCAGGCGGACGCCAAAACCGCAGGGGACGGCGGCAAGGTCATCGTCTGGGCGGAGGATACCACCCGCTTCTATGGTGATATTGCAGCGAAAGGCGGCAGTGAGTCCGGTGATGGTGGACTCGTTGAAGTTTCGGGTAAGGGTTACCTGGATTTCAACGGGCTGGTCAACACCTCGGCGGCAAAGGGCGCCACCGGTACCCTGTTGCTGGACCCGACCAATGTCTTTGTTGCCCTCAACCAGGCCAACGCCACTGCGGCGGGAATGACGGGCACAAATACCTCTAGCAATAGCAGCGGCCCGGTTACCTTCACTGCCTCGGGGGCGGTGCAGGATTCCCTGCTCCTGACCGGCACGGTGCTGACGAACCTGGGAACTAATAACGTCACGATTTCAACGGCCAATGCATCGGGTACCGGC
>MGXK01000097.1:0-2875 GCA_001802375.1 Gammaproteobacteria bacterium RBG_16_51_14 | reverse complement strand
CCCTCGTGGATGATCTGGCCTATACCGGTGGTACCGACCGGACGCTGACCTTTAGAGCGGATAACACAATCGACTTCCTGGCCAATGCAAATGTCACCTCGTCCACGGCAAAGCTGAATGTGGCCCTCAATGCCGATGCCGATAACAGCGGCGCCGGCGCAATAGCAATGAATTCCGGTTCATCCATCGTCAGCAACGGCGGCAATATCGTGCTGGGCGGTGGACTCGACCCGACTACGGACAGCGCGGTGGGTGAAGGTTCGAACATCATCGGCATAAAACTTGACAATGCAATACTTGATGCTGGTGCCGGTAATGTCACATTACGTGGCACGGGTTTGGCCGGGACTTCAGGCGCAACTGGTATTTCACTTCAAAGTGGTGCGGATATTATTACGACAACAGGCAGTATCACCTTGAATGGGACAGGAGGTAATGGAACAACAGCCAATACCGGTATCAGTATCAATGGAGCTGGCACAGCAATCACCTCACAGGATGGCGCCATTAGCATCACGGGTACAGGCCAAGGCACTGGGAGTTCGAATTTCGGTGTCATTATCGGAGATGGCGCAACTATTGCTTCTACGGGAACTTCTACTATTACGATAACCGGTGCCGGGGGTAGTGGCACTGATAATTACGGTGTGCAATTAATTAGTGGTAGTGGGGGTTCTGGAACTGTCACCGTAACTTCAAATACGGGTGATATCAGTTTGACTGGTACGGCAACCGGGAGCACTAACAGCCATGGTGTCGTAATACGAACAGGCTCTGCAGGTTCTGCAATAATTGAATCAACAGGTGCCGCCGATATTTTGATTAGCGGCACCTCTACCAATGCATTTGGTATCCTGACTGATAATGGCGGCGGTTCGGGTGTTGCACATACCATCGGCAACGCTGCAATGACCGGCGGCATCACCCTGCGCGCCAGTACGGTGAGCGGTGGTGACAGTATTTCTCTCGCTAATCTCAATATCATTGGTACGGGTGGATTGTTCCTGGAACCAGGCGTTGCCAGTAACACTATTGGCGTTGCGGGTGGTTCAGGTGTGTTCAATCTTTCCACCAGCGAACTCAATACGATCCAGGACGGATTCTCGTCCATCACCATCGGCAGCGCAACCGGCACCGGCGCGATCAACGTGGGTTCTCATACGTTCAATGATCCTCTGACGCTGCTGAATTCAGGCGCGGGCAGCGGAGATGTGAACTTAAACGGCACTCTCACCATGAGCGCAAATGATCTCACTGTAATGACGGGCGGCGCTATCGTCGACGGCAGTGTGAGTGATGCCGCAGCCAACATCACGACAACGGGTGCGGTCAGCCTCATTGTTGCAACTTCTGTGGGCACCGCGCTCGAGGATATCGATATAGGAGGGGTCACCGTCCTCACTCTCGAAGTCAACAATGCCTTTAATGTCCAGAGTTTCGACGGCAGTACATTGACTGACCTTTCCATCATCGTCGACCCGGGGACCGGGGCGAACACCTATAACCTGTCGGGCTTCGGCGGACTCACCTTCGGCGGCACCGGCCTGACGGATTCAGGCACCGATCTCACGGTGAACGGAATTGCAAGCACCGGCGCGCTCAACATCAGCATTGAAGCCCTCAGCGGCAATATGTCCCTCGGCGAACCGGCGATCGATCTCAGTGGCACCGGTGGCGATATCACCCTCACCGCCGCCAATATCTTTGATGGCGATGTCGTCACCAGCGACGACCCCGGTGCGGCCCTGTTTAACCTGGTGACTACCGCCGGCAGCACGATTACCTTTAACGCGCCGAATGGCAGTGTAGGTACTGCCGCTGCCAATGGTGACATCGATGTCTCCGGTACCGGCAATTTCGCGTTCAATACGCCGGTGTCGTTCGTCAGTTCCGATGTCGCCCCGGGTGATCTGACACTCATCACCGATCCGGTGAATGACGCGCTCGATATCAATATCGTGTCGGGTAGTCTCACCGTTGATATCGACGAGGTCTGCTCGGCAGGCAACACCTGCATCAATATTGTTGACAATACGGGATCAAATTTCAATTTCGAACTGGAGGCGCTGACCGGCAATATCCTGCTGGCGGACAATGCTATTAGTAATATCGGCGCAGGTGATGTGAAGCTGAAGGCCGGTGCGGGTGATATCATCGAGATAAACAATAACAGCACGGCGAAGATTACCACTGACGGCCTGGTGACACTGATCGCCAATACCGTCGGCACAGGGGCGAACCCCCTGGATATCAGTAAGAACGCGGCGGGCATCAGCATGGCGCCCAAGGTCATCGGCCAGATCTTCGTGGACAGCCTCGGCGGCCTGACCATAACCGACCCCAATTCTATCGGCCTGGTGCTGGGCGGCGGCGTTGTCCGCGCCAACAGCCCGTTGGTGATCAATGCCGATGTGACGATTACCGCTACCCAAACCTTTACTGCAGGAAATGGCGCGGTGGATGGTAACGATGACCTGACGATTACCAATGACGCCACACTCACTCTCGACAGCATTACCGCGCCTATCGCGCTGACCCTGGAAGCCGGCGATAGTATCATTGTTGACAATGCGGTTGCCCCGGCGGTGGATGTAGCCGGGACTGCGGGACAGCAAAACCACGTGGTCGTCTTGTCGGCGAATTTGGATGGCACCGCAGGAACGGATGTTGAGGTTGGTACCATTACCCAGACCAATGCCAGCGTAACCGCAATATCCAACACCGGCGACAGCACCTTGGGGCTCAAAGTCACGGGGGCAACCGTCGGTGCCCTGGCCAATCCGCTTGAAGTGGACGTGGACACCTTCGCGGCAAATACCACGGACGCGATCTTTATCTTCGACACAGATACCCTGGCAATTGGAACGGTGGCGGG
>MGXK01000096.1:5355-26703 GCA_001802375.1 Gammaproteobacteria bacterium RBG_16_51_14 | reverse complement strand
GTACGGGAGCGGCAGGAGATTACATTTTCCGGAAGATTTCTCATGAGAGACCCTCCAGGGCAGAGATTACATACTGCGCATAATATATATTATGTTAAATAATATTATATTTGGATGTGCCATTGAATGCAATTGACACTGTTATATTCAGAGATAACCAGTCTTTATCTTTCTTGTCGATGACTTGACCAGTTCGTTGATTGCATGGATGGTCTCAGGTGACGGGTTAATGATCCGGCAACCAGTATTGTAGTGTACGGGTTCCTCGTGTACCTGGTTCCAGATACCTTTGATCATCAGCTGGATGCTGGCATAAACGCCCGAGGCTTTTAAACAGATTGAAAGTTCCTCGAATAACGGTACCTCGGACTTGCTTATCAACCTGAGTCCTTCACGATGTATGTCGTTCGCATTACCGATAAGCTTGCCTGTTGTCTCCTCGTGCACATCGAAATAACAGAGTGAACGTTTTAATTGTCGTTTGTCTTCCAACATTTTACCCCATTTATTTTTTACAAAATGACTTCATATATTCGATTCCAGGTGCCATCAAGACTCTCCATGATGTCTCTATATGTCCTTCAAACTTCGGGTCAATTTCATCAACCGTCTTTATCATGCTATCAAGCCAGATGTCATAGAATTCTGCAG
Source organism: Gammaproteobacteria bacterium RBG_16_51_14 (assembly GCA_001802375.1). Taxonomy (GTDB): domain Bacteria; phylum Pseudomonadota; class Gammaproteobacteria; order Eutrophobiales; family Eutrophobiaceae; genus RBG-16-51-14. The sequence continues at coordinate 26,052 of MGXK01000096.1, read as the reverse complement.
TAATATTCAGTTGATTTTTTCCATGCGCCACGGCTATTTTTTCAATTTCATCACTGGGTTCAAGTGTGGCTGAAAAAGTCATGATATGTGTCATTGACTGCATGAGCATCGTTATCTGTCGATCCATGTCCGTTTTTGCAAATAAATCCTTTATTCGTGGATCTGCAGAAATCAATATTTCATAAAATCGTCGATAAAAACTACGGGCATCCGGTGATATTGCCCTCTGGAAGCTGTTATTAAAATGCTTGCGATACCTTTTCATTGACTATGGATTATAGGTTTGATTTCTCACAAATAAACAGTTTGTGAATGCTTTTTACAAAGCAATTACAAATTTTTACATAACCAAATGATTCGTACGAAAATTCTGAAGTAATATACCCAATCAAGACAACATTCGGATTCAGGTGATCACGTAATATTTTTTGATTGATTGCCAGAGACATCAAACCAGCGAAAGAAATCCATTTTCTGACGTGCCGTTGTTGTTAAAAAAACCTTCAATATGTAAACGCGACTGTCCCCGGTTTTGTTTGGGTGGAACGGTCTGATTCCGAAGGGTTTTTTATTTAATGCATCATTTTTTTGAATATTTGTCGTATCATATCGTCTAATTGTGCGGGTGGCGCAAGTTTGTACTGGATATTCAGACATTAAAAACAGCAGTTATCTCTGCGCAAAATTATGCCGTCATACGGTTGATATCGTAAAGAGATATCTACGGTTAAGGATATTCGCAGAACTGGTATTCCATTGATTTAAACAAGTTATAGATGAATCAGATCTAATTTTAGGGAACAGACCCGAAATACTATTGTGAAACCAGAGCATCAGATCATCGATCTGGCAAAAGTAAAAGTCAGCTGTACAAATTGCAGCCTGACAGAACTTTGTTTGCCCAGAGGTATGGGTGAAGATGCAGTGCGAAAGCTGGAAAAAATTATTAAACGAGCATCTCCCCTTCAAAAAGGAGAATATCTTTACCGGGGTGGAGATCCATTTAATGGAATTTATGCAGTCCGATCAGGGTTGATTAAAGTATATGCCAATTCCGATGGTGGAGAAGAACAGATTATCGGATTCTATTTGCCAGGTGAAATACTGGGTCTGGATGCTATCGAAAATAATACCCATGCCTGTTTTGCTGTAGCACTCGAGACGAGTAGTTACTGTACTATCCCATTCGCTGATTTATCTGGAATATGTAAAGTGGTTCCTGAGTTACAGGATCAACTGTTCAAAATAATGAGCCGGGAACTGACGAATGAAAACCAGATGTTACTTACCCTGGGAAAGAAAAATGCGGAAGAAAAGGTTGCAACATTTCTGCTGACTATCTCAAACCGGTATCGACAGCGGGGTTATTCAGCCAACGATTTTAAATTAATCATGTCGAGGCAGGAAATCGGGAACTATCTGGGGGTTACGTTTGAAACAGTGAGTCGTATATTCAGCCGGTTTCAGCGTGACGGGATAATCAGTGTCCACAAGAAATACGTCAATATTCTGGATATGGACGCATTGAAAAAACTGGTTTCCGGCTGTTGTGGATAGCGTTTTTGTGCCGGGTGAAAAAAACGCCGCCTCACATGGGGTGACGCAGGGTACAGGACGCTGCAAGAGGGTATGTGAGGCGGCGTATTCCACGAATGTCAGTCATTCCGACTGACTTCTTTAAAATAAGCTTAATACTGTTGCCTTATGACATTATTGATCTGGATCAAAGAAGGATGTCTTTTCCCATAGGTAGTCTCTGTCTCATACATGTGAATTAGAGATGAAACATGATCTGGATCAACCATAGATTCAACTTGACTGGTGCAACATACCGGTAACTGCTTAAATAAATACAATTACTTGATTTGGACAGAACATTGGATCAATCACTATTTTTTGATAAAGAGCTCATCAGGAGATATGACAAGCCTGGACCCAGGTACACATCATATCCTGCTGCCACTCAATTTCATGAGAATTTTCTCGTTAATGACTATATCAGGGAAGCACGGTGCACGAATCAGGATCTGATACCGATACCATTATCGTTATATTTCCATCTGCCATTCTGCGATACCGTTTGTTATTACTGCGCATGTAATAAAATAGTTACCCGAAACAGACAACATGCAATCCCCTATCTGAATAATCTTCATCGTGAAATCGAGTTTCAGGGGAAGTTATATGATCGTGACCGGATGGTAGACCAGTTACATTGGGGTGGCGGCACACCTACTTTCATTTCACATGATCAAATGTGTGAATTAATGGATGTGACAAGGGATAATTTCACACTTCGTGGTGATGACAGTGGTGAATACTCTATTGAGATAGATCCCAGAGAGGTAGATTCTGAATCAATACCCCTGCTCCGCAAAATCGGTTTCAACCGTATCAGTATAGGCATCCAGGATTTTGACCCGACGGTACAGAAAGCAGTCAACCGTATACAACCTTATGAACAAACTGCAGATGTAATCAAGGCTTCCCGCGATAGTACATTCCGTTCCATAAGTGTAGATCTTATCTATGGATTGCCACTTCAATCAGTAGCAAATTTCAGGATCACCCTCGAAAAGATTGTCGAATTGTCACCGGACAGGGTCGCAATATATAACTATGCTCATCTGCCACATCTGTTCAAGACACAGAAACAGATCAATGAATCAGAATTACCCTCCCCTGCCGAGAAACTGGGAATACTGCAAATGGCAATAAATACCATGATAGAAGCGGGGTATGTTTATATTGGTATGGATCATTTTGCGAAACCAGACGATGAACTTGCATTAGCACAGCGAGATGGCAATCTCTACAGGAACTTCCAGGGCTATTCAACACATGCAAACTGTGACGTTATCGGCATGGGAATTTCTTCTATCAGCCGGGCGGGCAATTGTTATGCCCAGAACGTGCGGACGCTTGATGAATACGTTGCCATAGTCCAGTCTGGTGAAATACCCATATTCAGGGGCTATGAATTGAATTCGGAAGATAAAATAAGACGTGATGTGATCGCCCAGTTAATTTGTCATTTTTCCCTGGATTTTACCCAAATAGAATCTCAATATGAGATTGATTTCAAATCCTATTTCTCAAAAGAATTGGAACAATTATCAATAATGCACACGGATGGACTGCTGCTTGTAGAGGCAGACAAGATTCAGGTATTGCCTATTGGCCGCCTGCTGATTCGGAATATATGTACGGTTTTTGATCAATACATGCAACAAAACGACACAGTAAAACGCTTCTCGAAAATGATTTGATCCTTGCAACAGCATACAGGTGTCACAGATTATAGAAAATCCTGAACATCCGTCACCGGGATTATCAGAATATATCGAGTTTGACGGATATCTTTGCAATGCAAATTGTCGTGAAACAAACAGGTGAAAATCCAGACTGTCGTTTGATGCAGGATATCACGCACTGCATGGGGTATTATCCGGATGACTACATCACCCATGTGAAGACAAAGCGTTTCGCAGCGGGATTGCCATGATTGAATTGATAAGGAGAAACTGCATATATCCCGGCATCAGCCGGCATGGAAATTATCAATGACTGTTATCGATACCATAATTGCTTCCGGATTTATACAGGAAGATATTGAATTATGCTGACTATCCCGACACTGACAACCCGGCAGCTTGATGATTTCAGGCGTGATGGTTTTGTTTTTGTAAAGGGCGGCTTTACTGCTGATGACATGATGCAAATTCAGGTATGGACATCTGAATTGGCGGCAATGCCTGAACAGTCAGGCAAACACTGGGTCTATCATGAAAACAGCATATCGGAGCCTGATATCAGGCTGATTAACAGAATCGAGTACATATCACCCTTCCATGCAGGCTTTGCCGAACTGAGTGAAACATTAAAGTTACCCGTATCCCGGTTATTGGGGGAAGAGGCTGTGCTCTTCAAGGAAAAGATAAATTTCAAAATGCCGGGAGGTGACGGTTTCAAACCACATCAGGATTCACAGGCAGGCTGGGAGGACTATGCGGATTTCTTTATCAGCGTTATGGCATGTATTGATGAAGCAACTGTCGACAATGGCTGTCTTCAGCTTGTCTCCGGCCATCAGAACCGGGGTTTGTACCGTACCTGGGAGCCTCTGACCGAGGAGGATATGGCGGATATGGAATTCAAATATTATCCTACACAACCAGGAGACCTTGTTTTCTTTGATTGTTATGTTCCCCATGCTTCTGAACTAAACAGGAGTGATAAAATTCGACGCCTTTATTTTGCAACATACAACAGGCTGTCAGCAGGCGATCATCTCGAAAAATATTATGCAGATAAATATAAATCCTTCCCGCCGGATATTGACCGGGTGCAGGGCAGGCAATATGTATTCAGGGTCTGATATCAGTGTTCCGGCATCGTCGCTTGCCATTTTGACAGGTTTTTTTTAATATATTGATATACTGCACAGAAGCTTCCAAAATCAGAAGCTCACGCAAACCTTTCCCATGTATCATTTCCCATCGATATCAATAATTAAGAGTTTTCTGCGTGACTTTCGCATGGACGTTTTGTTTTTTTGGTGGCTTGATGCAGGATTTTTGAGGATTGTGATGGCAGAATTTCAGTTATGAAGCAAAAGGATCAATTAATGACGGTGGCAGGACAGACTGGCTCTGATCCTCAACAAGACGTAGCCAAACCGTTATTCGAGGTGCGGGGTCTTGAATGTGTGAGGCATGATGTCATTTTATTCCAAAATATTTCTTTCAGCCTGCAATCAGGAGACTTGTACCAGGCTGATGGTGAGAACGGCACCGGCAAGACCAGCCTTATCAGGATACTGGCAGGACTCATTCAGCCAACTGCGGGTGAAGTATTATGGCAAGGCAAGGAAATCTCGAGATGCCTTTATGAATATCAGTGTGAAATCAACTATATAGGCCATCTGAATGGTATAAAAGATGCGCTGACGCCGGTAGAGAATTTAAAAGTTGTGGCGGCACTGACCGGTAGCAGGACAAATAATGATTTTTCAATGATCCTGGAACGGGTGGGGCTGGCTGGTCTGGATGACGTGACAGTCAGTACGATGTCCGCAGGCCAGAAAAGAAGGGTTGCCCTGGCACGCCTGCTGGTCACTGATACGACGCTCTGGCTTCTGGATGAACCATTCACTTCACTGGATCCGACCGGAAAAACTGTTATTGAACAAATGATTGTGGATCATTGTGCAAATGGCGGCATTGTTATTTTTGCCACCCATCAAGCCATGGAAATTGAAGGTTGTACCATCAACCACATACATCTCGGGAAAAAATAGATGTACGCATACTGGAAGGCTTTTGTTGTTATTGTGTCAAGAGACGCCATGCTTGCCTTTCGTCGGCAAGCGGAACTGGTTAACCCCTTGATTTTCTTCATCATGGTGGTTACGCTTTTTCCGTTTGCCTTCGGATCTGATTCTGAATTACTGCAGCGAATAACCGCAGGAATGATCTGGATTACAGCGTTGCTTGCCTCAACACTGTCGCTTGACAGTATATTCCGTTCCGACTTTGATGATGGATCGATTGAACAGATTGTCCTGTCACGATATTCATTAATCCTGCTGGTTGCTGCCAAGATTACTGCCCATTGGCTATTGACCGGATTACCATTGATTATGGTAGCCATGCTGATCGGTTTTATACTGTCTTTGCCCGGACAAACGATGCAGGCACTTCTGGCCACGCTGTTGCTGGGTACACCCGTCCTGAGTTTGATTGGAGCGATTGCTGTGGCGCTAACGGTCGGATTACGCAGCGGTGGAATGCTGCTTAGCCTGTTAATCCTCCCCCTGTATATGCCAGTATTAATTTTTTCAATGCTGGCTGTTGAAAATGCGATGTCAGAATTGCCGATTACTGCAGAGCTTTATTTCCTTGCAGGGATACTGGTGCTATCTGCTACACTCGCACCCGTTGCCACAGCATCCTCTTTGCGAATCCGATTGAGCTGATAGTATGTTTACACGATTTAATCAATTTGCTTCCCCGAAGCATTTTTACGACCTTTCCGCCAGGCTGACACCCTGGTTTACATGGGCCAGTATCTTATTGTTACTGGCGGGACTTTATGGCGGGCTGGTGCTGGCACCGGCAGATTATCAACAAGGTGACAGTTTCAGGATTATTTACATCCATGTCCCCAGTGCCTGGATGTCATTATTCGTTTATGTAGTAATGGCCATGGCAGGCGGCATTGGTCTGATCTGGCACGTCAAGATTGCCGATATCATCGCGCGGAGCAGTGCATCACTCGGTGCTTCATTTACCTTCCTGGCCCTGGCGACGGGTTCCCTGTGGGGAAAGCCCATGTGGGGTACCTGGTGGGTATGGGATGCCAGACTGACGTCTGAATTAATCCTGCTATTTCTATACCTGGGCTACATCGCACTGCAATCTGCATTCGATGATCGCAGGGTAGCAGCGCGTGCAGGTGCGGTTCTGGCACTGGTCGGTCTGGTCAATATCCCCATCATCCATTATTCAGTCGAGTGGTGGAGTACCCTGCATCAGGGGCCGACCATAACAAAATTCGATGCACCGTCAATCCATATGAGCATGCTGATCCCCCTGCTGTTGATGGCACTGGCATTCAAGTCTTATTTCATATCTGTTCTGTTAATCAGGGCCAGGAGTGAGATACTGGAATATGAATGTAATAGTACCTGGGTAGAGGAACTGATCAGCAACCGGAGTTTCTAAGAGCTTATGTCGATTCAGGAATTTTTTCATATGGGGGGGTATGCCTTTTACGTATGGTCATCCTACGGTTTATGTGCTGTTGTAATGATCCTGAATGTGCTGCAATCAGTATCCAGACAGAAAAAGACCCTGAATACCCTCATAAAACGTCAGCGTCGTACCCTGGGCCAGTAAATTTATGAGTCCACGCAGAAAACGTATTATTCTGATTTTGTTTGTCCTGGCTGGAATGGGTATAGCGTCTGTCCTTTTGCTCACTGCCTTTGAAAAAAATCTGCTCTATTTTTACAGTCCAAGCCAGGTTGCCGCCGGCGAGGCACCTAGCACGCGTGCCTTCCGTATTGGCGGACTGGTTATGAAAAACAGTGTCCAACGGAATCCGGACAGCCTTGAGGTCAGTTTCGTGATTACCGACACGGTCAATACCACTAAAATCGTTTATGACGGTATTTTGCCCGATCTTTTTCGCGAGGGTCAGGGTATTGTCGCAAACGGCAAACTGGTCAATACCGGAGTTTTTCAGGCGCAAGAAGTGCTGGCAAAACATGATGAAAACTATATGCCGCCGGAAGTTGCAGATGCCCTGGCAAAGGCCGGCGGAACTTATCCTCTACCCGAAAACCATAAATCAAAATGATAGCTGAACTCGGTCATTTCGCCCTTATCATGGCGCTGGGCATCGCCATTGTGCAGACAATCTTTCCCATCGCAGGTGCAGCCCGGGACAATCTGGTGTGGATGTCCCTGGCGCGTCCGGCAGCCCGGCTGCAGCTCGTCTTTATGCTGGGTTCATTTGCGGCCCTTGCCTGGTCTTTTTTAAGCAATGATTTCTCGGTTATTCTTGTTGCCCAGCACTCAAATACCCAGTTGCCCTCCATTTATCGTATTTCTGCGGTCTGGGGCAACCATGAGGGTTCTCTGCTATTGTGGGCATTGATACTGTCCATCTGGACTACGGCAGTATCCCTGTTCAGCCGCCGCCTGCCGGATTTCTTTGTGGCACGTGTGATTGGTGTGATGGGTCTGGTAAGTATCGGTTTTTTACTGTTCCTGTTGCTGACCTCCAATCCGTTCAATCGTCAGTTCCCTGCCCCCATGGACGGCGCAGACCTGAATCCGTTGTTACAGGATCTGGGGCTCGTTATTCATCCACCCATGCTCTATATGGGTTACGTCGGGTTTTCTGTTGCCTTTGGATTTGCCATTGCTGCCCTCCTCGGGGGGCATCTGGATACCACCTGGGCACGCTGGTCGCGCCCGTGGACAATCATGGCCTGGACGTTCCTTACCCTGGGTATCGCACTGGGAAGCTGGTGGGCATATTATGAACTGGGCTGGGGTGGCTGGTGGTTCTGGGATCCGGTGGAAAATGCCTCATTTATGCCCTGGCTGGTGGGTATAGCATTAATCCATTCCCTGGCAGTAACGGATAAAAGAGAGGTCTTTAAAAACTGGACCGTGTTACTTGCTATCTGCGCCTTCACCTTGAGTCTGCTCGGGACTTTTCTGGTGCGTTCAGGCGTCCTGACCTCTGTACACGCATTTGCCACTGACCCGACAAGGGGGATATTCATCCTGTGCCTGCTTGGATTTTTTGTGGGCGGTTCACTGATTCTTTATGCCTGGCGTGCGCCGTATACATTAAACGCGGGGAGATTCAGACCGTTTTCACGCGAATCTCTCCTGCTGCTGAACAGCGTATTAATGATGGTTGCCATGTTTACCGTATTATTGGGCACGATCTATCCACTGATTATCGAGGCATTAGGGCGTGGCAAACTTTCCGTGGGCGCCCCCTATTTCAATTCAGTATTTATCCCGTTGATGTTACCAGTGGTTGCCATTATCGGTATTGGAGCCAATACTCGCTGGAAACAGGATGAATGGCGACAGGTCTGGCGGCGGCTGCGTTTTCTCCTCGCTGGCAGTCTGGTCTTGGGGATCGCCATGGGATTGATGCTGGTTGATAGCAGATATATCCAGACCATTACGGGTATTACAGTTGCTTTATGGATACTGTTTACCAGCCTCTACACTTACTATTCCTATCTAAAAGACAGGAAAAATAAACTGGAAAGCCTGCGTAATGGACCACTTGGCTTCTACGGGATGACCGTTGCCCATATTGGATTTGCCATTACCATTATCGGTATCACCATCACGACCCAGCATAGTGTTGATCTCCATGAAAGGATGGAACCCGGTGACCAGGTCGAATTTGCGGGCTACACATTTCATCTGGACTCCATCCGCTCATTACCCGGGCCGAATTATCAGGCAACTGAAGCAATTGTCGGGGTTTCAAAGAATGGTCAACACGTCACAACCATGCGTTCACAGAAACGCATCTATCCTGTACGACAGATGCCGATGACGGAAGCTGGTATCGATCCGGGATTAACGCGTGATCTCTATGTTTCATTGGGCGAACCATTAGATGACAAGGCATGGAGTCTTCGTCTTTATCACAAACCGTTTGTGCGTTGGATCTGGCTGGGAGCCATCTTCATGGCACTCGGCGGGTTACTCGCGGCCGCCGATCGTCGTTATCGAATCAGGCATGAACAATACAGTGGGAGCCAGGCCGGGATCGTACTTGCCGCTGCGCCGGTTGATCGTTAGGTCATGCCATGATTCGTTATACGCTCCCACTTGTCATTTTTATTGGTCTTGTTTTTCTTTTTGTATTCGGACTGCATAATGATCCACGTCTTGTTCCTTCCCCGCTCATTGACAAGCCGGTCCCGGCCTTTGAGCTGCCATTGCTGCATAAACCGGAATTGACCCTGCGATCAGAAGATCTGCTTGGCCAGGTAACCCTGATTAATGTATGGGCATCATGGTGTGTTTCGTGCCGGGCTGAACATCCCCTGCTGGTAGATCTGGCAGGCAGCAGTGATATTAAAATCTACGGACTCAATTACAAGGATGAACGTGATGACGCCCTGATGTGGCTCGAACAACTGGGGAATCCCTACGCAGAAAGCATTTTCGATCAGCAAGGCAGGGTCGGAATTGATTTCGGGGTCTATGGCGTACCGGAGACCTTTGTTGTGGACAGGAATGGAATTATCCGTTACAAGCAAATCGGACCGATAACGGAAGAAGATCTCAAGACAAAAATCCTGCCACTGGTCGAACAACTCAAGGCGCCGGTCACATGAAAGTATCTATCCGTTCCCTGTTACTATTACTGTTGTTGACGACGAGCACGGTTCTGCATTCAGAAGATACAGTCTATAAATTCAAGGATGACCTGCAGGAACAACGCTATCAGGATTTGATCAATGAATTACGTTGTCTTGTCTGCCAGAACCAGACTCTTGCAGATTCGAATGCAGAACTGGCACAGGATCTTCGCCATGAAGTATACGAAATGATAGTCAAGGGCGGATCGGATGACACGATTATTGAATTTCTTGTCAACCGGTACGGTGATTTTGTTCTGTATCGCCCTCCTTTAAAACAAACAACATGGATCCTCTGGTTTGGCCCTCTGCTGATGATGGTATTTGCACTTTTTGCGGCTTTCCGAATCATCATAAACCGAAAGGCGGAGAATAGCGGCATGCCCGTACTTTCGGATGAGGAGCGCAAAAAATTGGCAGATTTGCTGAATCAACCTGAAGCGGGAGGTAGCTGAGAAAAATGCTGTTCTTCTGGTCACTGACGGGAGTTATGCTCCTGGCTGCGTTGCTGGTTGTACTGAAAGTACTCCTTTTCCCTGTGCGCAAGCAGGAGATTACTGTTAATGCCGGATTGTCTGTATATCGAGCCCGGTTTAACGAACTCGAACAGGATATCCGGAACGGGAATATCAGTGCGGAAAATGCGGATACTGCCCGCAAGGAAATGGAAGTGTCCTTGCTCAATGAATCCGGTCACGGGACAATTCCTGCCAAAACACATGCCGGGAACAATCCCATGGTTACCGACAGGATAACGGCGATCATCATCGCAGTATCATTACCGGTTTTTGCAATATTGCTGTACCTGTTTCTGGGGCAACCTGAACTACTTGACAAGCCGTCACGACCCGCCCGGGATACCATGGCAGATTCCATGCCTGCCGAACATCCGACGACGGATAAAGAACATCCATCGATAGATAAAATGGTGTCAAAACTTGCAGAACGCCTTAAACAGCAACCGGATGATGCTGAAGGCTGGTGGACATTGGCCAGTTCATACATGTCAATGGATCGCTTTTCTGATGCAGAGGCTGCATTTGCGCAGCTTTATAAAATGACTGGTGATGAACCTCGTGTGTTGTTGCGCTACGCTGATGCGATGATTATGGCGAACGACGGACGATTTTCCGGAAAACCCGCCGAACTGATTGACAAGGCACTGGCACTTGAACCGGAAAATACCACGGGTCTCTGGCTTGCAGGAATGGCTGCCAGAGAAAAAGGTGACTACAAGGCGGCGATTGATTCCTGGCACAAGTTACTGCCAAAACTGGAGAATGACCCTCAAGCCCAGCAGGAAGTCGTACAGTTGATCAATTCCGTATTGCAACAGGCTGACGGCACCGTGGAAATGCCCACTGCCCTACCTGCTCAAACAGCGGAGCAGGAAAAGACGGAGCCGGAACAGCCGATGGCCGCTTCATCATCCATTACTGTCAATGTAACACTGGCGCCCGAACTGGTGGCACTGTCCCGTCCGGACGATACGCTTTTTGTTTTCGCCAAAGCCATCCAGGGCCCACCCATGCCGGTGGCTATTGTCAGGAAAAAAGTCAGTGATTTGCCGCTGGAAGTCACGCTGGATGATACAACAGCCATCATGCCCACTAATAAACTTTCCGGTCATGATTCCGTCAACGTAGGTGCGCGTATTTCAAAAAGCGGCAACGCCATAGCCCAGAGCGGTGATCTCCAGAGTGACAGCATCACTGCAAAACCCGGATCAAATGATACGATTATGCTGGTGATTAACACACAGGTCCCCTGACCTGTGTTTCCCGCAGCGGGTTTACAGGTATATCTTATGTATATTTGCCTTCAGTCTTTCAAGGTAGACCCAGGGACGTTACTGGTATTGCCAGCCGGATAGGCAAACCCTCCCGGTTTCTTGGAAATCATAAGCACAACCCTGTTTTTCATCGGACTCACCAGTTCACTGCACTGCCTGGGTATGTGCGGAGGGATCATTGCTGCACTATCGCTTGGATTGCCTGCCGATATAAGAAGCTCCCGATTTTGCATGATCGGTATTGTGTTTGCCTTCAGCGCTGGCCGTATCGCCAGTTATACCCTTGCCGGGGCCGTCGCGGGATTCATCGGTGGCAGATTCACCCGTGTCCTTGAACAGAATAACGGACATTTTGTCTTGCAAGTGATCGCAGGCATTATCCTGGTGATTCTGGGTTTGCATATTGCAGGGTGGATGCCCCGATTAAAACTGATTGAAAAAACGGGCACACGACTGTGGCAATATCTGCAACCATTAGGGAAACATTTTCTGCCTGTCACGAATATAGCGAGGGCATTGTTGACAGGTGTTATCTGGGGCTGGTTACCCTGCGCACTGGTATATTCAGTGTTGTTACTTGCAGTAACCAGTGACAGTTGGCAGCAGGGGGCTGTTTATCTGTTTGTGTTTGGCTTGGGCACACTTCCCGTCATGTTGACGGCAGGGATGATCAGCGGCCTGGTCAGGCAACATTCACAAAATATCCCTCTGCGTTGTATTGCCGGCCTGCTGATTGTAATTGTCGGGATAATCACCCCCCTGTTCCATATTGGCTATGACAGCAGGCATAGCCATGGCGCCAATCACACGGCAACAGAAAAGCTGTTACAGCGATTACATCAGGGATTTCAAAGCTGATTGCATTCAGTGATTTTCAGAGTTGTCTTCTTCTGAAGATATCCGATCGTCATCCATCAGGATCTGGTGTCCTGGACCTTCCAAATCCTCAAACTGGTCAGATTTTATCGCCCAGAACAACGCATAGACAATGACCGCAACCAGAATTAAAGAGACAGGTATCAGAAGATAGATAATTTCCACGATCAGCTTTTTACAATGCTTGCTGCATTGCCAACGACCACAAGCGAACTCAGGGACATGCCGATTGCCGCCATCCAGGGGGCAAGCAGGCCTGACGCTGCAGCGGGTACTACCAGCAGATTATAAACAATGGCCCAGACCATATTCTGCCTGATGATGGTCAGGGATTTTCGTGCAATCTGGATACCGTCCTGAAGCATATCAAGTTTGTCATTCAGCAGGATCATGTCAGCACTGATCCTGGCGATATCAGCACCCTTCCCCATTGCAATCGAGACATGGGCTGCAGCGAGGATGGGGGCATCGTTTATGCCGTCGCCTATTACAGCCGTAAAGGCGCCGTTATCATGCAAATCTTTCAATATTGATAATTTCCTTTCTGGTGGAAGGCCGGAAAATGCCTCTTTTATACCAAGTTGTCCGGCAATGTGCCTGACAATATCAGCATGATCACCGCTCAACATCAAGGTATGTGCCCCGTTTGCATTGAGGGCAGCAACCAGTGCCCTGGCCGAGGGCCTGATCTGATCAGAAAAAACAAATCTGCAAAGAATATTATTTTCATCCGCAAGAAAGGCTGACGAACTACTTTCTGATGTAACGTTTTTGTTTCCTGCATACCTGGAAACCAGGGTTGTATTTGCGAATATATAGCCTGCTGTGCCAAGAAAGTAGCGTTTATTCGCAATGATACCGGTGATACCTTGACCGGGTGTGTTGATTACTTCACTTGCTGTCATGACAGTTCCTTCAGCCATGCCGGTAATTGCCAGCGCAACAGGATGTTCCGAGTGTTTTTCTATTGCGGCTGCCAGATGGATACACTCCTGCTTTTTTACATCAGCAAGACACTCGACATCGATAAGCTGCAATTTGCCGAATGTCAGCGTGCCGGTTTTATCAAAAATGAAATGTGTCGCACGCGCGAGATTCTCGACAGCTTCATGTGTGGTTACAGCAATTCCCCTGCGCATAAGGGCAACCGATGCCGCTGTAATCGCTGTTGGTGCCGCCAGGGATAATGCACAGGGACAAGACACAACGAGCAAAGAGATCGTTATCGACAGCCATGATCCGCTGCCGGCTTGCCACCAGTACCATGCAACGACTGCTGCCAGAAGTAGCAGCACACCAACAAACCAGCTGGCAATACGGTTTGCCAGCTGGATCATGACCGGTTTTTCATTCTGTGCCTCTTCCAGGAGACGGCCTATACGTGAAACGGTGCTGTCATTGCCAATACGGGTTATCTCCAGCCAGATCGGTGAATCAATATTGGTACTACCGCCAATCACCCCATCTCCGGTCTGTTTGATAACAGGCATGCTTTCGCCGGTGATGATGGATTCATCAACGGTTGAAACGCCTTTGGTAATAACGGCATCTGCAGGAATCGTCTCGCCTGGCCTTACCACGATACAATCACCGGTGACCAGATCAGTCACAGGTACACATTCTTCACTGGTTTGATTACTGTTTATTCTTGTTGCAGTAGCAGGAATTATTCTGCCGAAAAGGTTTACCTGATCGCCGGCATGTTTCCTCGCAGTAAACTCGAGATATCTGGCGAGCAGCAGCAAAAAGACAAACATGACAATGGAGTCGTAATAGATATATCCATGCTGAAACAGGGTGGCCTCGATACTCCCCAGATAGGCAATCAGTATCCCCAGAGAAACAGGAATATCCATACCAAAATGCAGGTGTCGACTATCCCTGAGCGCCCCTTTATAGAAGGGTTGTGCCGAGTAAAGCACAACGGGAGTGGTCAGCAGCAGATTTACCCATTGCAGAAAAAACCGGAAATCCGCTTCCATTCCATGCCATTCACCAACATACAGCGCAACCGAAATCATCATGACTTGCATACCCAGCACCCCGGAAAGTCCTATGCGCCGTAACTGGCCTTTACGTTCTTTCTCCAGCAATACCTCTCTTGCCCCCGGGTCGTAGGGACAGGCAAAAAAGCCCAGGCTTGTGATTGTCCTGAGAATCTCACTGAGGTGTATCCGGCTGTCATCCCATCGGATGCTTGCCCGGTTCGTGGTGTAATTGATTTTTGTACTGATTACACCCGGCGTTTTATTGAGACGTGATTCTGTCAACCAGATACAGGCAGGACAGACAATACCCTCCAGCATGAGATGAGCCTCACGAAGGCCGCCATCCCGTGTTTCAACAAAACTCTCCTGCACCCTGACATCATCATAAACAGTAAAATTACGGAGCATTTCAGGAACAATCTCATCAGGTCTTCCAGGCATGCCGGAACGGAACCGGTAATAATCAGACAGACCATAGTCAACAATGGTTTGTGCTACTGCCTGACAACCATGGCAGCACATCGGCATTTCCTTATCGTCCATACTGACGGTAAGTGTGATTGCTTCCGGCACGGGTTCACCGCAGTGATAGCACGTATCTGTCATAGCAACAGACTGGTACGACAATGATGATGGATTGTCCTGATGTTTGATGTGAGGGAATTCATTCAACAGGACAAGATTGATAAGGGATATCCACTGGAAGGAATCGTGTATAGGGCACAGTTATATAATTACTGTATTTATGCAATCTGCAACCGTTACATCACATGCAATAAGTATTTTAGCCCCCAATCGGAATACACTCACAACTTCAGAATTCATCCGTCTGGAAGCGGGTGTAAAAAACTGGCAATATAAGGCGTATCCATAATATCGCGCTTATTTTAGATAACAACCGGCAACGGTCTGATAATTAAAAACATTTTGAGGATGAGTTATGGCCGAAACTGAAACCTATAATTACAGGGTTGTCCGGCAGTTTGCCATTATGACGATCATATGGGGCATTGTCGGTATGGCTGTCGGTGTTCTCATTGCCGCACAACTGGCGTGGCCGGTATTAAACTTTGATATTCCATGGCTGACCTTCAGCCGGTTACGTCCTTTACACACGAATGCAGTAATCTTCGCCTTTGGTGGTTGCGCCTTGTTTGCCACTTCCTATTACGTAGTACAACGTACCTGTCACGTGCGTCTTTACAGTGACAAATTGGCGGCTTTTACCTTCTGGGGCTGGCAGGCAGTGATCGTGTCAGCAGCGATAACACTACCACTCGGTATTACCAGTTCAAAAGAATATGCAGAACTGGAGTGGCCGATTGATATATTGATCACCGTTGTCTGGGTAGTCTATGCCATTGTTTTTTTCGGGACACTGGGCAGACGCCGGATCCAGCATATCTATGTCGCCAACTGGTTTTACGCCGCATTTATCATCACCATCGCAGTATTGCATATCTTCAACAGCCTGGCCCTGCCGGTCAGTTTCCTGAAATCCTACTCTGTTTATGCAGGTGTTCAGGATGCAATGGTACAGTGGTGGTATGGTCATAATGCAGTCGGCTTCTTCCTGACTGCGGGTTTCCTCGGCATGATGTACTATTTCGTTCCAAAACAGGCCCAGCGACCGGTTTATTCTTACCGGCTCTCAATTGTTCATTTCTGGGCACTGGTTTTTACCTATATCTGGGCGGGACCTCACCATCTCCATTACACGGCACTGCCAAACTGGGCGCAATCCCTGGGAATGGTCATGTCCCTGATCCTGATTGCTCCTTCCTGGGGCGGCATGATCAATGGCATCATGACCCTCTCCGGTGCCTGGGACAAATTACGCACCGACCCGGTACTCAGATTCATGATCGTAGCCATCTCCTTCTACGGGATGTCGACCTTCGAAGGTCCGATGATGGCCATCAAGACCGTCAACGCCCTGTCTCATTACACCGACTGGACGATAGGCCATGTCCATTCCGGTGCACTCGGATGGGTTGCCCTCATTATCATGGGCACGATGTATTACCTCATACCCCGCCTGTATGGTCGTGAAATTTACAATACCAGATTGATTGAACTTCATTTCTGGGTGGCCACAATTGGTATTGTGCTTTATATCGTATCCATGTGGGTTTCCGGCATCATGCAGGGCCTGATGTGGCGTGCTGTAAATGATGATGGAACGCTGACATACAGTTTCGTGGAATCGGTACAGGCCATGCACCCCTACTACATCACCCGTTTTCTGGGTGGTGTTTTATTCCTGTCCGGGATCCTGATCATGGCCTGGAACCTCTGGAAAACGATCGCAGGGGCCAGACCGGCAGATGCGGCAATCCCGGCCCCTGCGACGGCGACGGCGCATTAAGGAGAGCTTACGTGCTAATGAGACACGAAGATATTGAAAAAAAGATGGGGTTGCTGATCTTTCTGATCATTGTGACCATCAGTATCGGCGGGATCGTCCAGATTGTTCCCCTGTTCTTCATGCATTCCACAACCGAACCGGTTACAGGGCTGAAGCCCTACTCTCCTTTACAGCTTGCCGGGCGTGACATTTACGTCCGTGAAGGCTGTTATGTCTGTCATTCGCAGATGATCCGGCCGTTCCGGGCCGAGACAGAGCGATACGGACATTACTCTCTGGCCGGAGAGTTTGTCTACGACCACCCCTTCCAGTGGGGATCGAAAAGGACCGGACCGGATCTGCACAGGGTCGGTGGCCGCTACAGCGATGAATGGCATCGTGTGCATTTAATCAATCCCAGGGATGTCGTGCCGGAATCCATCATGCCTGGCTATCCCTGGCTTGAAAATACACCGGTTGATAACAGCGATATTCAAACCAGGATGAGGGTTCTGAGAAAACTCGGTTCACCCTATAGTGATGATGAGATTGCATCGGCTACAGGCAGTCTGGAAGGAAAAACGGAAATGGATGCCATGATTGCCTATCTACAGGTACTGGGGACCGCGGTGAAGACACGCAGGTAACAATATCTTGGGTACATTACTTTCTATCTGGACAGTCATTGTTTTTGTGTTTTTCCTTGCCGTCGTGATATGGGCATGGAGCGATAAACGCAAACAGACCTTTGATGCTGCATCAAGGATACCATTGGATGATGATACTGCCCCTGCCAATGAAATAAGCGAGGAGTCAGACCATGGCTGATTTTTTCAGCGGATTCTGGAGTTACTTTATTGGAACTGTTTCAATCCTGTCGATCGTGGTATTGATCGTTTTTATTGCCGGATTTTCAGGTAAAGGGGGGTCCGCGCCGACCGGCCACATATGGGATGAAGACCTGCAGGAGTTAAACAACCCCTTGCCACGCTGGTGGCTCAATCTGTTCTATATTTCACTGGTTTTCGGTGCTGTCTATCTCGTTTTATATCCCGGTCTTGGCAGTTTTGAAGGTGTCCTGGGCTGGAGTCAGAAAAAACAGTACGATGAGGAAATCCAGGCGGCCAATAACAAATTCGGACCCATCTTCGAAAAATATCTGCAACAGGATCTGCAGGACGTAATCAGGAATAAGGATGCCCTGATTGTAGGTAAACGCCTGTTCTCAACCTACTGCACAACCTGTCATGGATCCGATGCCCGGGGTGCCCGCGGTTTTCCGAATCTTGCTGATAACGACTGGTTGTACGGCGGGGCACCGGAAACGATCAAGACCACGATTATGAATGGTCGTCATGGCATCATGCCGCCCTGGGAAGGGGTGATCGGTAACGACAATGTCATGAAAGTCGGTGAGTATGTCAGGGGTCTGAGCGGGCAGAATGTGGATACTGCAATGGCATCCGCAGGCAAAGAGGTGTTCTCCCAGTTCTGCATCGCCTGCCATGGTGCGGATGCCAGGGGGAACCAGGCACTGGGGGCCCCCAATCTGACCGACGATATCTGGCTTCATGGCAGTTCCCGGCAGCGCATCCAGGAAACCATTGCGGCCGGACGGCAGAGCCTGATGCCACCCCACAAGGAATTTCTGGGCGAGGCCAGGATTCATCTGCTGGCAGCCTATATTTCCAGTCTGTCACAGGCAGAAAAGTAATGTTCATTTCCTGCCGTAACGGATTTTCAGAACAGGAACTTGCCTCCGGAATGAAAGTCCAGTGAAGATGTGGGATCGAATTCATGGCAGGATCTCAAATTCGCAAAAACTGATTACTGATCTCTGGTTATCATTCCTGACAGCCGGTGCCGGTACCGCATTCGTTTTTATTCTGTTTGATCCAGATGAAATCCTTTCTTGTCTTGACTTGTCTGGCCTGGGCAGGACCGGGGCCTATTCCATCGTGTTTTTCTTTTTCTGGTTCATGACATCCTGTGCCAGTCTGCTGTCCATGCTGTTTCTTGACACCGATAACACGAAAAACACTAATGCCGGCAAATGACGTGGACCGGGCGGATAAAAAATTAATGCGTGCCCAGGCAAGTGCTGCATCCGGCAGCAACGATATTATCGAGCTGTCACTCTATGCCAGGAGCCAGAAAATCTACCCCAGACAGGTGCATGGTATTTTTGCAGTCCTAAGGGTCACTGCCATATTGCTGTTGCTCGGTATCTTTTATCACCTCCCCTGGCTGGAGTGGAATGGCAGACAGGCCGTCCTGTTTGATCTACCGGCACGCAAGTTCTATCTGTTCGGGCTGACGATCTGGCCCCAGGATTTTTTCTACCTCGCCTTTCTCCTGATTATTGCGGCATTAAGCCTGTTTTTCTTTACTGCGCTGGCAGGACGTCTCTGGTGCGGCTATGCATGTCCACAGACGGTATGGACAGAGGCCATGCTTTTTATTGAAAGGATTGTTGAAGGCAGCAGGATCCAGCAAATGCGCCTGGACCAATCACCGCTGACCTGGCACAAGTTTGTCATCAAGGCAACCAAACACAGTATCTGGCTGGTATTTTCCGCCTATACAGGATATGCCTTTGTTTCCTATTTTACTCCGGCACCGGAGCTTGCCCACCGGTTGCTTGCGTTCAACCTCGGACCATGGGAAACATTCTGGGTGATGTTTTACGGGGCCCTTACCTATGGCAATGCAGGCTGGATACGTGAACAGTTCTGTATCTACATGTGCCCCTATGCCCGTTTCCAGAGCGCCATGTTTGATGATAATACATTAACCATTTTCTATGATGAGAAGCGGGGTGAGGCGCGTGGTTCACGCAGGCGGGGTGCTGATTATCGCAGCACGGGTCTCGGTGACTGTATCGATTGCACTATGTGTGTCCAGGTATGTCCTACCGGTATTGATATTCGTGATGGTCTGCAATATGAATGTATCGGCTGTTCTGCCTGTATCGATGTCTGTGATGATGTCATGGAACAAATGGATTACCCGAAAGGCCTGATTCGCTATACCACGCAAAACGCCATGAACGGTAATCAAACCCGCATTATCAGACCCAGGGTTATTATTTACGGACTCCTGCTGTTACTGTTTATTATTCTCTTCGGATATTCCCTTGGTCAGCGTATTCCGATTGGTATTGATGTAATCAGGGACCGTAATCAGCTGTATCGGGAGACCGCGGGACTGATTGAAAATGTTTATACCCTGAAAATCCTGAATATGGACGACAAACAACATGCCTATACCCTGGCAGCGGATGGTATAAGGAAAATAGTACTCCTCCTGGATACAGAAAATATTATTGTTGATGCGGGCAAGATACTGGACCTGCCCGTGCGCCTCCGGGCGGATGAAGCAGTCCTGTCCAGTCGCAGTACGACAGTCATGTTTACCTTGACGGCCATGGATAAGGATGGACTCACCATCACCAAAAATGCAAGATTCATTGGCCCAATCAGATAAAACGTGTGGTTGATAACCATGCAAAATAATCCATGGTATCGTGAACCCTACGTATGGCTGGTAATATTGTTCCCTGCCCTTGCTGTCATTGCAGGAATCATCACCGCAGTCCTGGCACTCAACTCCGATGATGGTCTTGTTGCGGATGACTACTATACGCGCGGCCTTGCAATCAACCGCACAATGGAACGCGATCGGGTTGCCGAGAGATATGGTTTACAGGCAAAAATAGAACTGGTTCAGGCCGGGAATTCTGTGCGTATTACTCTCAGTGCAGACAATAATTTCAACTACC
>MGXK01000096.1:5192-5311 GCA_001802375.1 Gammaproteobacteria bacterium RBG_16_51_14 | reverse complement strand
TTTGACCGGCAATTCCTGCTTGCCCGGATCAGCAACGGTGTATATGAAGGTAAAATGCCTGTGCTTGTCCCTGGAAACTGGTATGTGCAGATAGAATCGGATGACTGGCGACTGCTGCA
>MGXK01000096.1:4923-5125 GCA_001802375.1 Gammaproteobacteria bacterium RBG_16_51_14 | reverse complement strand
GATACTGGTAATATGAATGGAGGCTGTCATACCGGATAATCCACGCATATCAGGATCGGGGCACATCGAAAATTCAGGTATACCATGCCGGATCGTAAGCGGATATGCGGAATAATTTTCTGCAAGCAAAATTATAGACATGACTGATCATCACGGTTCCAGGATCTTTTCCCTTATGTTTCCGGATGTGCCAAGGGATTTC
>MGXK01000096.1:276-4790 GCA_001802375.1 Gammaproteobacteria bacterium RBG_16_51_14 | reverse complement strand
GTATGTTCATAATGCTGACCGATCTCCATGCCAGCTTTGCCGTACTGCTGGAGGTACGTGGTGTTGCGGTGGTAATCAAGGCGATTCTGCTTGTGCTTGTCCCGTTATTCTGGGAGGAACGTAATCTGCTTCTGCTGACAGCGCTGATCATCGGTGCCGTCAGCAGTCACATGCCAAAACAATACCGGCACAGATTACTTTTCCAGAACAGCCGGATCACGACTGACATGAGGAGTGGATGAATTGCCCTGCCACCTGTGCATTGCGGACGGCACCGGAAATTGCGGGTTTTCATTCCTGAAAAAATGGCCTGCTTCACCGGTAACCGGATATCGGCAATGAGAAAATACCTTGCCTTGTTATTGATTGCCGGTATGGGACTCACGCTCCCAACGGCAGCGGATGTCATTCACGTCGCAGCGGCTACCAGTCTGACCCATGTGCTCGAAGAAATCACCGCGGAATTCGAGGACGAGACCCAGCATACAGTAAAACTGATTTTCAGTTCCTCCGGCAACCTTGCCAGGCAAATCATTCAGGGTGCTCCATTTGAAATCTTCATGAGCGCCGATGAAACCTATGTTACCCTTTTACAGGAAAAACAATTAACCGAGGGTGCCGGAAGCGTCTATGGCATCGGCCGTCTGGTCCTGTTTATTCCGGAAGGTTCGGCGGTATTACCCAGCACGGATCTGTCAACCCTGATCAGCAGCTCGCAGGCCGGACAACTCAGGCGGCTGGCCATGGCCAATCCGGAGTACGCACCCTACGGGCTGATAGCAAAACAGGCCCTGCAGAACGCGCGGGTCTGGGATACGGTCTCGTCATCACTGGTCTTTGGCAAGAGTGCATCACAGGCCGCCCAGTTTTGTCTGACCGGGACAGTCGATGCCGCCCTGATCCCCTGGTCCCTGGCATTGGTCCCAGCGGTAGGCAACAAGGGACATTTTATGCTGGTAAGTGAAACCCTGTATTCCCCGCTGAAACATCGCATGGTATTGATAAAAAATGCAGGTGAGGCAGCGCGAAGATTTCATGATTTCATCCTCGGTGCCAGGGCGCACAGCATCTTTGAACGATATGGCCTTGGTTTATCTGCACCAGGGGAACATCACGCGGTCTTCCCGGAAGGCTAGGCATGGATTGGACTGCCTTCAAACTGTCATTGTGGCTTTCGATATGGACGACGGTCATTCTCCTGATCATCGGACTGCTGGTGTCGCGTGCCCTCGCCTGGCGGGATTTCACCGGCAAGAGCCTGATCGAGGCCGTGGTTGCCCTGCCGTTAGTCCTGCCACCGACGGTACTCGGTTATTATTTACTGACAATCTTCGGCCGTAATACCTGGCTGGGGAAAACCTTCGAAGACCTGACCGGACAGACCCTGGTTTTTTCCTTTGCCGGGCTGATACTGGCCTCGGTAATCTACAGTCTTCCCTTTGCCATTCAACCCATGCTGCGCGCCTTTGAGTCGATCCCCAACAGTCTCAGGGAGGCCGCCTGGTGCAGCGGCCTCAGTCACTGGAGTACCTTTCGTCACGTTGAATTCCCGCTCGCCAGACCGGGGATACTGAGCGCTGCCGTCCTGACCTTTGCCCATACCATGGGGGAATTCGGCGTCGTCCTGATGGTGGGCGGTAATATACCGGGTGAGACACGGACTATTTCCATTGCCATCTTTGATCGCACCGAGGCATTTGATATGCACGCTGCGAACACGATGGCGCTGGCACTGCTGGTCTTCGCCTTTGTCACCGTCAGCATGGTCTATTTTCTTAACCGGCACCAGCGCCGGACCGTAATGTAACGGATGATGCACAGGAGACAGTGAGCCGGTGAAACTCGACGTCTATTTGCAGCAACGCAACCCGGTGCCCCTGAATGCAACCCTTGATTGTAACAATGGTGAGGTGCTGGCACTGGTCGGACCATCCGGCAGCGGCAAATCTTCCATCCTGCGCTGCATTGCCGGGCTGTATCGTCCCCACAATGGTCATGTAATCTGTTCCGGGCAGACCTGGTTTGATTCAGATCAGGGTATCCATATTCCTCCGCAGCAACGGCGGGTTGGGATGGTATTCCAGCACTTCGCACTCTTTCCCCATCTCCCGGTCATTGAAAACGTCATGCTGCCACTGCGGCATCTCCCGCAACCGGAACGCAGACAACGTGCGGAGGAATTCCTGCAACGGGTCAACCTGAAAGGGCTGGAGACACGCTTTCCATCAACCCTGTCCGGCGGCCAGCAACAACGTGTGGCCCTGGCGCGGGCGCTTGCCCGTGACCCTCAGGTGTTATTGCTGGATGAACCGTTTTCCGCGGTTGATCACGTCACACGGCGCAAGTTGAGGATGGAGGCGGTACAACTGACACGTCAACTGAACATCCCTATCATCCTGGTGACGCATAACCTGGATGAGGCCTGTATGCTTGCCGGCCGGATTTCTGTTCTGCATAACGGCTGCACCCTGCAGCAGGGTACCCCCGATGAGGTAATGAAGCACCCGCAGGATGCCACCGTGGCCAGATTGATCGACGTACGCAATCTGTTTGAAGGGACTGTGATCAGGCAGGTACCGGAAAAGAATTACACCCTGCTTGCCTGGGGTGGAGGCACCCTCGAGGCCCCCTACTCCCCCGGGTTTGCCGTCGATGAAGCAATCCACTGGTGTATTCCAGCAACCGAGGTGCTGTTGCACAGACGCATCCTGCCTTCCCGTGGCACCAGGGAAAATCCCGTTTCCGGTCGCATCGAGGAACTGGTTGTGGTGGGAGGTATCGCCAGCCTCATTATCAGGCTGAATGCGAGACCGGACATTAAACTCTACATGGATTTACCGCAACATGTCGTGCGGCGCAATTCACTCCTGGCCGGTGAAGAGATCAGCGTATCGATACTGAAAAATGCACTGCACCTGATGTCAAGGGGGTCAGAGAACTTGAAACCACGGCATGAGGCATAGACAGGATTTCAGATTCTCTGGCCCCCTTGATTTATTACATGCTTACATATTGTTTCAATCCATGGATGTCGTGGATCAGTATTGTTTTACCGTCAACGGAGATCAAGCCCTCTTCACTCAATTTATGCATGATCCGTGAAAAGGTTTCCGGTTTGATTGACAACCGGGAGGCGATGACATTTTTTGCCACCGATAATTCAACCGCGGTCGGATTCATGATTTCTTCAGGGACCTGGGCCAGTAGATAGTTGGCAATGCGGCACTGTGCATCATGCAGCGTGAGATTATCTACCTCATTGATCAGTCCTTTCAGGCGTCTCGCCATCTCCGCCATCAGGGCAAAGCAGGTATCCGTTGATCCCCTGAGCAGATTGAGGAAGGTATTGTTATCAAATGCAAGGACCTCAGATGCCCCGATGGAAGTGGCGGTGACCGGGTATTCGTTGTTCTCCATGAACATCACCGCCTCGGCAAAGGTATGCCCGGCCTGTATAATCTCCAGTACCTTCTCCTGTCCTTCTCTGGAGATTCGTCCCAGGGTGATTTGTCCGCTTTTTAGATAATAGAACCGGCTGGCCTTGTCACCGTGCTTGAACAGTCTCTCTTCATTATCAAGGTGGATATGCTGTGCACCCTTCAGGACAAGCGCCCGCCGATCCTCATCCAGCACCCTGAAAAGATAGATATCCTCCAGATCGGTACTGGTAACAGGCATGTTTTTCATAGGCCCTCATATTACCTCAAATCCGGACGGATATTGATCAGGAAAAAGAAAATAACTGGCTTTACGGGAGGGATGCCCTACATCCTGTTTGGCGCAAGAGGAATACTATGTATTGGAATAGTAGCCGTAATGTCTGATGCCAATAGGCACACATTGTGCTAGAATACTCGGTCATGAAACCTTTTGACTGGAATCCCGTAAAAAATCAGCAGGTTATAAAAGAGCGTGGGGTCTCGTTCGAGGACGTCATATTTTCACTCCAGGGAAGTGGGCTGTTAGATGACATCAAGCACCCCAACCAACGGAAATATCCAGATCAGCGGGTTTTTGTAGTGGACATTGATGGGTACGCCCATCTTGTTCCCTATGTGGAGACTGAGGAAGTTATTTTTCTCAAAACTGTAATACCCAGTCGAAAAGCCACAAAACAATATCTAGGAGGCATAAATGACTAAGCTCAAACTTGATAAATCTGAAAAAGAATTATTGGCTGCCTATGAGGCCGGCGAATTCAAGTCTGTATTAACACCCGCGCGCAAAAAATTCATTAAGCGCGCTGCTGAACAAACAATCAGAAAAGACAAGCGCATAAACATCAGGATTTCAGGTCGTGACCTGAATGCCATTCAAAGGCGCGCATTGGAAGAAGGTATTCCCTATCAAACGCTTGTATCCAGCGTACTGCATAAATATGTTTCGGGTGGTTTACATGACATCACGGCCAGCAAGTCAATCAAGCGGACGCAGTAAATTGCGCCACTTAAATCATTAAATGCATGTATTGTCAGGGCGGAATGGTGCGTGGAAATGCTCCATTTCATAATATC
>MGXK01000096.1:0-194 GCA_001802375.1 Gammaproteobacteria bacterium RBG_16_51_14 | reverse complement strand
AGGACATCATTAGTGCTGTAGACGAGCATACAGGCAAGCTGGTTAGAGCAGTTATCCCTGCAATGCGCTCGGGCAACCGGACAAATTGATTGAACCGCACGAAAACTACCTTGGGCTGGGTGCTGTACCAGGTGAGCGGCAAGACGCTTACCGGGCCTTGTTTAAGGCACACACCGAACCGGAATTACTGCAAG
>MGXK01000095.1 GCA_001802375.1 Gammaproteobacteria bacterium RBG_16_51_14 | reverse complement strand
GGGGGTACATGATAGAAGCCACCTTCTTGGGTTGACGGTAGAACGGGTATTTGATCCGCTACAGATGTGGCTGATCCCCGTAGCCTTGCTCGATAAGAAGATGGAAGCATCTCTCCCAAGAAACCTCTATTGAACGCCGGGGGAGGAGGATCCTTTGTGGGACGAAAGCCGAACTTACGAGGGGGAGGGAGAGGGCGCTTAGGAAACATCTCAGTTCTTTGAACACCACATGACAGTGGTATAGGGAGGAAGATTACTCGCTGTGCCGGAGTTCCCACTATCTGACCCGGCAACACTTGCACTATCCAAAGAACCAGACATAGCACCACTATGGTCATGACTTGGCCAATTCCCATCCATTGTCGTCGAAGATGTCGTTCGGTTTCCTGTTGTGGCACCAGTGTTGAAGTTGTTGGTCTGATAAGGACTTACATACGAATGATTATGGGAACCAGACGAGCCCACGGATAATGATCCCTCAGAGTGTGTATGAGCAATAACACCAGACATGGTGTGCTTGTGTGTCGTCGCTCCGCCCGTCCCGCCATAGGTCGCCTTACCAACAAGGAACTTATCATCGAATGCCGTTACTCTCGTCCAGCCGGTCGGGCAAGTTGTATTGAACATCCCAATAAACTGACCGCCGGTAGGAACTTGATTTGCGGCGACAAAGGTATCAACTTGACTCTCCAATCTCATCACATCCCCATAGGTAGCTGTGTCTATGGGCTGGTCCGACAACTTGCCTGCCAATAGATTCTCCAAGCGATCCAGATTACTAAGAACTTCATCTACCGTCGCTGTCATTAGTTCCTCGAACAGAATACAACTTCAACGTAGGGCGGGAGCATCGTTGCCGTCCCGCTGGTGGCTGAGGCATCGCCCGTACTGGTTGTGTTTCCCCCAATAGAATGTGTATGACTACCCCCACTTCCAGTGTCGTTGTTCTGGGTATTGATAAGAACGCTGTTCGTGCCTCCTCCCACTTCTCCAGCACCCGCCCCAGATAGCTGATTGTAACTATGCGTGTGCGTTCCTGCGCTTGCTGTTGCTAACGTACCGGCCCCATGTGAATGGGCGATAACGCCACTGTACGAGTGGGTATGGGTTCCACTACTACCCCCAGTCCCTCCATAACTGGATGCCCCTCGAAGGAACTTATCATCCCACGCTGATACCCTCGTCCAGCCGGCCGGGCAACTAACATTGAACACAACAACCATCTTATCCCCCGTGGGTAGGGCTACCCCACTCCCAATGGTCTCGTTGTAGGCAACCTCGATATCCGCCAGAGTTCCCATCTGCTCGGTTTGATCTGAGGCGTCAGGAACCAGACGAATCAATTCCAAGATTTCTGTATTGATGTCGTCAAGAGTTCTCATGGAACTGCCCTACAAATCACCACGTCGATATAGGGTGGTAGGGTTCCCCCACTTGCTGAGGTCTGGCTAGATTCACCAGTCGACCCCGTGGAACCTGAGAGGCCGTGCGTATGAGAGCCTCCAGGTCCAGTGTTGTTAGAGGAAAGTCCGGTTGTGAATGATGTACTCCCAGATTGTACCCCTCCCGTGGCACCCCTCGTTGTATAACTATGTGTATGATAACTTGCGTCACCCCCAAAGGAAAATCCGGTCCCATGTGTGTGGGAACTTATGGCATCATAGGTATGGGTGTGAGTAGATGCCCCACCCGTTGTGCCATAGGTCGCTCCTCCCATCAGGAACGTATCATTCAGGGCCGTTACGGCCTCCCATCCGCTTGGACAGGCGACATTGAAGAGCCCCAGAAAGGCCCCTGTATTAGGCACACAGGCGGCAACAACCTCCGCGGCCAGTGTAGATGTCTTAGAGACAATGAAGCCCAGGGATACAGCATCGGGGAAGATGTCCGCCCCAAGCACCTTCATCCGCTCGATCTGATCCCTCAGGGTTTGTACTCTCTCCCGCGCCTGCGTTATCGTCGCCATTGCTCAAAGATGTCCCTTATGACCTGCAAGTCGTCCCAAATCCGATCGATGTCCCCACCCTCTGTCGGCTCCTGAATAGTATCCATCTTGGGGGTCGTGCCACCTGTTCCTCCAGCGGGAATGCCTCCCAGTCCAAACAGCCTTCTGATCCAGTCCTCAAAGGCGTATTCATCGTAAACCGTCTTCTCCTCTATGTCGAAGACGGTGTAGCCCATTTCCTCCAGGATCAGTTTTTGCTCTTCGTCCTTTCGGAACTGGAATGGTCCCTGGTGGGTTGGTCCCTGTACCCGAAGAATGAACATATGGTCAGGCAGAATGAAGTCGGCAACGAGCCCGCCCAGTTCGAGCCTTCCACCCTGAAGACTGGACTGGAAGTCGAAGTAGACGTGTAGTTGGAGGAGACGAAGGTATAAGATGCGCTCTGGTAGACTTCCATAAACCTGTTCCTTAGAGACCGCTCGGGCCTCTAGTGGGTCCTCTCCAATCAGCGGTCTCCGTAATCCCCTCCGGTGCCCTATCCACCACCAGGGGTCGTCTTTGAGAAGGTCTTCTCGAATGACATCTCGACGGATGCGCCAGGGCATCTTGAACCGAGGAGGAGCCCGTAGACGCTCCTCTCGGGACATGATCCTCTGTTCTCTGGCAGCCACCCTTCCATACTTCTTAGCCACGTCGCCTGGTTCTCCTACCGCCCCCTACCGCTACCAAGGCCCCCATTCGGGACATTCTCTTTTGCCCATAGGGAGGACCTCCCTCACTTATCTCCACAAGAGAGTCTAACATAGCCATATCCAACATAGCCCCCAATTCCCCTATAGGCCCCCCACCGAACAGAAGAACAAGTTCGTGATCAACCGGACGTAAAACAAGGTCTGGCATTCACGCTATCCAATCCCTGCTGGTTATAGCCGCGGTTGTAGTTGAGTCATGGAAGGCAATCACATAATGTGCAATGCTGGGGGTCACAACGACGCTATATGCCCCATCCGAATCGGTGACATCATAACCAGCCAATACGTTGGTTTCTGAGATAAACACATAACAATCCACGCCCTCAATAGGTTCATTACTCAGGTTCCTAACAATGCCGGAGATGACGCTTTCAACAACCCCCGCCGCCTCTAGCACAGATACGCCTAACTCTATATCAAGACCGCCTTGTAGGGTAATGTAGGCAGTAGCCAATGGTACGAGGCTATCAAGATCAACGGAGGCCGTTACTTTTACAGCAATACTTGCCTGTCCCGATTCTCCTAGTTCCTCAAGGCTCTTACTAAGCTGCGCTACTATCTGGGCATTAGTAATCGCTGCTAGGATTGCGTCAGCCAAGGTTTGAGCAAGTGTTCCAGCAAGTGCTATATTGCCCAGCAGGTTTGGCATGATAGCCTCAAGCGTGGGCGTTGCAGAAGCGGTGATAGCAATAACTACCACCCCGGTACTTGTTAGCGAGTCTAAAACCGTATCCAAAGTTGCCGTAACTCCTTCGGTACTGACCGACGCCGTGGAGGAGAGAATGGCCGCATCTAGGCTTGGAGCCGAGGCGGCGGTAATGTCCACGAGGCCCGAACTTGCTAGGGTTGCCTCTCCAAGACTAGGCGTGGATGTCGCCGTTATTGCCACCTGCCCAGTGGCCGCAAGGGCGGCATCCTCAAGATTCGGAGAAGATATCCCGGCAATCGCGACGGCGCTGGCGGCCACCAACGCCGCACTATCCAAGTTCGGCGAGGATACGGCTGCAACTGCGACCTGTGCGCTTGCAATCAGTGTCGCCGCATCAAGATTCGGTTCCGATGCCGCCCCAATGCTTACCAATCCGGCAGCGACGAGCGTTGCAGCATCCAGATTGGCAGAGAGATCCGCCGTTACGGTGGTCGTGACCGATGCTGTCGAGGCCAGAGTGGCCGCGTCAAGGCCTGGAGCGGAGGTTGCGGCTACCGAAACGAGCCCCGCACTGACCAGGGTCGCCTGCCCGAGAGTGGGGGTTGAGATGGAAGCGACGGCAACCTGGCCTGTAGCCGAGAGGGTCGCCGCTCCCAGGGTGGGCGTCGCGGCTGCAACGACGGATACCTGGGCGGTTGCAACCAGCGTCGCCGCATCGAGGGTGACACTAAGGGTGGCGCTGGGGCCGCTGGGTGCTGCCTGGGTTGCCCCGAGGAAGATTCGGAACATGATTTACTGCACCGTTGGGATACAGAATGCCATGTCAGCCCATTCTTTAGGGCTGGTCTGATCGATGGCCTGCACTGCAAT
Source organism: Gammaproteobacteria bacterium RBG_16_51_14 (assembly GCA_001802375.1). Classification (GTDB taxonomy): domain Bacteria; phylum Pseudomonadota; class Gammaproteobacteria; order Eutrophobiales; family Eutrophobiaceae; genus RBG-16-51-14. The sequence goes on along the minus strand of MGXK01000095.1, from coordinate 1,617 downwards.
TACGTCCCCATTCATTTCGGCAGCAGAAAGGGTAACGAGAACCCAAATGCTTGATGCCGGACTGACGACTGGAATGGTGCCGAGATTCCCCAATGCGCCGCCATCCGTAGAAACTTTGAAGTCTCCCGCAGCAATCGTTGGGCTGGACTTGAATGATCCGGGGTTTGCCGCGTCCTCTAGCGCGATGCGGACGAGGAAATCTTCGTTCTTCTTCGGGGGATTATATGGCGCTGCCATCTACATCACTCCCGCCTGATACGAGGCTCGGGGTAGGGATGCATCCATCGCCACCCTAATCATTACAGGTGTCGCCCCATCCAAGGTCATCACCGGTGGCGTATTTCTCACAGATCGCGGGGCGGTCACCATCCAAGTGATCGAGCGTGTTAGTGGCGATAAGAGAGTCTCCGCCCCCCACGTGCTCCCAGAATCCGCCGAGGTCTTCTGGTAGATATTGACTGCACTGGGCAGCACTTCGGTCCCGTTCGATTTTCCGGCATAGAAGACGGTCCACTGACCATTGTTGATAGAAATAGCACAGAAGCCCTGATCATCCGCCGAGTTCAGAACAACGTTAGTGACTTCGGTGATGGCCGTATCCGTGATTGTCCAGCAACGTAGATCAGCATTGGCCAGATCCACCGCCGACCATGCAACCAGAACATTTCTGCTGTTTGTGAGGTCCACCGCTACTGCAAAATGCGGAAAACTTGTGGAGGCCGGTGTGTCGACCATGGTGGTTGCAATGCTTGTCTCGGCCCAACTATTCGCAGAATCGTCGTACCGTTTGACGCTCAACTCCTCGGCACTGGCATCCCAGAAGATCAGCATGACATCTTGTGTATCCGCGTTCCATCCCGGAAGAAGATGGTATTGGTCAGTCGTCCCCCCCTCGCTCGGGTCGGCCATGGCGCTCGCCCAAGTGGCCCCCGCGTCTGTGGATTCCCACGCGCCGTCCTCGGTCCCGGCATCAATGGATCCGGCCACGACAAGATTTCCGCCACGGGCCCTTGTGATAGATAGCGCCCCTCCAGCGATAGCGGTCGATCCTAAGAAGACTGTCGTTGCTCCACTCAGCGCATCGCTGTTCTCTGTATCTATACTCCGATACAGGATGTCATCCACGCCATTGTCGGTGTAGGCGCAATGGATTTTCCCTGCGCTGATGCCGCTCCACCGATCATACCAAACAGCCAAGGCTATCACGGTGCCCGCGTGGATAGAGGTCGTATTTGTCCATGTGATCCCCCCATCCGTCGATTTGCGAAAAATGACATCGGAGAAGGGATCAACATAGATCGCATACAGGACGCGCGAGGGTGTCTCAACCAGGTAATTAGTTCCTGCTCCACTGAAATTGTCATTCACCGCGGATGAGATCACAACTTGTCTGATGTTCATGATGGCGGCCACTTCAGCCAGGATGTGATCCGGGCATAGTTTTCTGGCCTGATTGGGCCCTGGGGGGGCTCAAAGTCCATCCTTATAATGACGCGATCTCCAGCCACAACGAACACATCGACATCCGTGAATTGAATGCCAAGCTGCTTCGCATCCCAGGCGTCATCGAGCATCTGCCGGAACCGCTGGCTAATGTTTGCTGGCGCGGGCATAGTT
>MGXK01000094.1:5185-5489 GCA_001802375.1 Gammaproteobacteria bacterium RBG_16_51_14 | reverse complement strand
TTTCCGGTGGCGTCTTCAAACCTGTATGCTGATATGAATTCAACCCGCACAGTTCGATGGAGGCTTACATGAAATCCCTGTTCCCAATATTGTTACTTGCCGGCGCCATGACCCTGTGCGCGTGTTCCGACGGGCAGGAAGATAAGAAAGTTACCGGTAGCAAGGATCATGTCTGGAAGGGACAGACGGACACCATGGACAAGGCAAAAGAGGTGGAATCCATGGTGCTGGACCAGGCGGAAAAGATGAACCAATCCGTTGAAGAGCAGGCCCGCTGACTGTTCACGGCGGGATAAACCGGCGT
>MGXK01000094.1:4895-5109 GCA_001802375.1 Gammaproteobacteria bacterium RBG_16_51_14 | reverse complement strand
GTGTTCTTCTGGCAGGCGTCCCTGGGCAACGGTGCATACCAGGCGGCCATCTACAGTCTGGGTTTTATTCCTGCCGTACTCCTCGATAAGGTCCAGTTGCCGCCGGATCATTATCTGGTCCCGGCAGGGCTAACCATCATTACCTCGATGTTCATGCATGGCGGCTTCATGCATCTGGCCGGCAATATGCTGTATTTGTGGATATTCGGTAACA
>MGXK01000094.1:3835-4813 GCA_001802375.1 Gammaproteobacteria bacterium RBG_16_51_14 | reverse complement strand
GTGGCCGGTCAGACCCTGCAGAACCCGGATTCACTGATCCCGATGATTGGTGCCAGCGGTGCAATCTCGGGGGTCCTCGGCGCCTATCTGCTGCTGTATCCCCATGCGCGGGTGCTGGTCCTGATCCCCCTGGGGTTTTTCACCCAGCTCGTACGCATGCCCGCCGGGTGGGTGCTGGGTTTATGGTTTCTGATCCAGCTGGCAAGCTCGGCCCTGGCAAACCCGGAGGGCGGGGGCGTTGCCTGGTACGCCCATATCGGTGGATTTGTCGCCGGCATGCTCCTGGTACCCCTGTTCAGGCGCAGCAAGGTAAAATTATTTCAACCGGTTCGTGACTCCCGGCACTGGCATGAACGGATCCAAAGGTAATTTGAAAATCAGCCAAGAAACCTCTGCCCAGTCCGTTGCCGTCATGCCGTTGCCCACAGGGCATAAATACATGGGGTCGTCCTCCGGAAGACAGGATAGAAATAGTTGGGCCTTATTCAGAGTTTCAGCAAGTAATTTCTTTCTTCATAAGACGACGTCCAGCTACTTTCTTGCTGCGATTATTATGACTTTATTCATCCTGAAAATAGCAACAATAACGTGGATATATTGAATACCTTTTTGCGCTAATAAATATCTCTTATTATCTCCGCCAATATTACTCACGGTAATTTGTTTGTCTGTTTTCTTGATTAAATTACATAGTCTGATCTCACCAGAATGCATTATCAGCACCTCATCACCAGGATCAGGGTTCAGTTCAGGGTCAATCAGTACGGCTTCGCCTTCATAAATTCTTGGTGACCATCGGGTCCCGATAGCGAGCAGTGCATAACTTTCTGGTGTAGGCCTGGCAGCCTTGATATGACCGAGTATTTTTTTCCTTGCGCCGGTTTCTGTTGTACCGGTTATTGGTATGAAATGCCCGTATGAACTATAGTCGAGGTGTTTTTCCCCGATTTCAGTTTCTGAAATTCCATAGAGCATCCA
>MGXK01000094.1:0-3778 GCA_001802375.1 Gammaproteobacteria bacterium RBG_16_51_14 | reverse complement strand
TGACCAACTGCGCCACGGGTACAGCCGAGCTTTACTGCCAGTTCTTCCTGGGCAGTCCCAAGCATCTGCATCTGGCTTTTTGCCCTGTCCATCCAAGTTTCAGTCATTTGTAAAATGATACACTCTGTATCAAACCAGGCAACGAAACGATATGTATCCATTTGTTGACATTGTAGATACATATTGTATCCTTCCATGGTAATGTGTCATTTTCAAGGATGTCAGATGGACTTGCAGAAATACATCGATTCATTCCCACGTAATGAGCGGACCGCTATCCGGGAGGTCATTGCCAAGGCCCATGGTGTAACTGAAGTTGCAGTTCGATCCTGGGCAAACGGTACACGCAAACACCCCTGTACCAGGGCGGCAGTGGAGATAACGGAAAGAATCACCATCGGGAAAGTAACCCGTCAGGAACTACGGCCCGATGTCTTCGGAAAAAAATAATGGAAATTTGCTTATGATCCCGAATGAAAAGCTCATCAGCCTTGCAGGTAAATTCCGGATCGGTTTTGAATCACCAGCCTCCAATGCAAAGTCAGATCAGCAATTCTGCAGAGATTATCTTCACAGTATGAACTGGAAATTAGGCTTGTGTTTACTGGTTATTCTTGTTTCCGGCCTTTTTGTATCTGGACCCTGGCAAGCCTCATCATTATCAATAGTTGTTTTGTTGATCCTCTGGCCGTACTTGTTGTCAGGTCTGGGTACGGGTTTTTCTACCCTGGCTGGATGGTTGTTTTCTGCACTTTACCTGCTGGCAAATAGCGAGTTTTCCAATATGTCAATTGAATCATTTCAGTCCGGGTTATTTATCCTTGCAATCACCAACGTGTTCGGGATGTTTATAAATTATAGTCATCGTTGTTTTGCTTACCGGTTATTTTGCCGGAATAAGTCATTGCAGCAGATGGCCATGTATGATGATCTAACCGGTACCTATAACCGCCGTCAGCTCATTGAACTGGCGGAACGGGAATTTAAACGTGCATTACGGCATAAAACGAATCTGGCGTTAATGATGATTGATATTGATCATTTCAAACAGGTTAACGACACCTATGGTCATCTCGCCGGCGATCAGGTTCTCGTGAGAATGACCCAGGAACTGAAAACACATCTCAGGACGGAAGATATAGCAGGAAGATTTGGTGGAGATGAATTCATGATCATACTTCCAGGTACCACGCCGGAAAAAGCCCTGGATATAGCTGATCGTATACGTCACCTTGTTAATCAGGTCGGAATTGACTGTGCCGGTGAGGTGATTTGTTTCAGTGTAAGTGTAGGTATAAGCACCATCACATCCGCAACCGGCAGCCTGTTAGAATTAATAACCGATGCCGATCAGTTGCTGTATTCCGCAAAGTCATCAGGACGCAATCAGGTCCGGGTCAATTGAATGTGTGAATACATATCAGAGTATTCCTGTATGGAAACGCAGCCTGGTATATTGCTCAACACATTGATCGCAAGGCTGGAAAATACCCAGGGGATAATCTGCCTGGCAGGGTTTAATATATCCTTGTGTCTTGCCGGGAATTCCATCCGTAATCAGAATATGAAGATCAATAAACTGAAAAAACGGCTGAATCGAAACAGACCAATGACATCGGTGACAATTCGAATGCCTGAAGACATCGTCGAGGATCTGAAACGCATTGCTCCCGTGCTTGGCTACTCCGGTTATCAGCCATTAATCCGCGCCTATGTCGGGCAAGCGCTGCGGAAAGACCTGGAACGGCTGGAGGATGACACTGTTTCCGCATTCGTCTCCGGCCTGAAGCGACGCGGTGTCAGTAACGAGATCATCAAGGCAGCACTATCTGAGGCCACCCGCAGTGAAAGTAATCACAGGTGATTAAATCAAAGAGGATAAAAACAGCAGACCTCGTCGATGTTTACCCGATGTGCTACCCTTTTTCAATATTCCAATAATGAAACAGAGGGTAAACGGTACTGATGCGAAGCTACCTGAATTCTCAGGTTAACAATACAATATGGAATCCGTTTAGTACCATTAAGGTGGATTCCACACAACATATTTTGGGTCACGGAAATCAACCACAAATTCTGTATTAGAAAGTGTTATGGTAATAGAACCTGTGCATACTCTTGACCACGTTCGTAAGTCCTTCAACAGTGCTACAAACAGAACTGATCGCTCACAGATCGGCCAGTTTCTGACACCCGCCGCGATAGCTCACTTTATGTCGTCGATGTTTGAAACCGGACTCCGACACGTCAGGATTTTGGACCCCGGTGCCGGGGCAGGCATGCTTTTTGCGGCATGTGTGGAAACCCTGGTTTCGCAAAAGGATCGGCCTCTTTCCATAGAGGTTGTTGTCTACGAAACAGATAGCACGATCCTGCCGTATCTGGATGAGACCATGAAGCGGTCCCAATCGCTTTGTGTTTCAAATGGCATTGTGTTTCACGGGAACATAAGGCAGGAGGATTTTGTCCTGGCCGCCATCACAGAAACAAAAGAGTCTCTTTTTGCCGTTCCTGGCGCACGGTTTACCCATGTCATTCTTAACCCGCCCTACAAGAAGATCAATAGCCAGACTGTCATGAGCAGGATGCTCTATTCTTCCGACATCGAGGTAGCAAACCTCTATGCGGCTTTCGTTTGGCTGTCCATGCTGTTGCTGGAACCAGAAGGGCAAATGGTGGCGATAACGCCCCGAAGCTTCTGCAACGGCCCTTATTTCAAGAAGTTCCGCACCGAATTCTTGCGCATGATGGGCCTCAAACGGATCCACCTGTTCGAATCGCGCAAGAAGGCGTTTGGCGACGATAACGTACTGCAAGAGAACATCATCTATCATGCCGTCCGGGGGCTTCAGACGCCGAAGTCTGTCACAATCTCCGCGTCCGAGGGGCTTGATTTTGACAGAACACACACCCTATCCGTCCCATACGATCAGATTGTCCACCCCGCTGATCGAGATATGTTCATTCATCTTGGCATTCATGACACCGATGTTGGCCCGGCAGAGCGAATGAGATGTTTGACCTCATCGATCAATGAGCTGGGTCTGGGTGTTTCTACTGGACGTGTCGTCGATTTCAGGGCACGGGAGCACCTGAGACAGTCGCCCGAACAAGAAACAGTTCCGCTAATCTATCCGTGTCATTTCCTGAATGGTTTCATCAATTGGCCTGTGCAATCAGGAAAGAAACCGAATGCTATCGTGTCGTCGTCCGAGACCTCCAATCTTCTTGTCGAAGACGGATTCTACGTTCTTACAAAAAGGTTTTCGTCCAAGGAACAGCAGAGACGAGTCATGGCAGCGATATATGATCCTACGAGGATCGGCGCGCCCCTTGTAGGCTTCGAAAACCACCTGAATTACTTCCACAAACAGGGCAAGGGGTTGCCGGCTGATTTGGCGAAGGGACTGGCTGTATACCTCAATTCGACGATTGTCGATCAGTATTTCCGCCTGTTTAGCGGACACACCCAGGTTAATGCCACCGATCTCCGGAAGATGCCCTATCCTACTCATGAACAACTGTTACGACTCAGTCGATATGTCAAGGAGACAATCCCCGATCAGGAGACCATTGATGACATTATGGAAAAGGAGTGCTTGAACTGTGAGCAATAAGACAAGCGGGCAGAAAGCAGAAGACAAGATTAAAGCGGCTCTCACGATCCTGAACGATTTGGGTCTTCCAAGGCAGCAACAGAACGAGCGATCCGCCCTTACCCTTCTGTCATTGCTGGGCCTCAAGCCTGCCAGCAGATGGGAGGATGCAACCGATCCAC
>MGXK01000093.1:2050-37691 GCA_001802375.1 Gammaproteobacteria bacterium RBG_16_51_14 | reverse complement strand
GCTCCTGGGCCTGGCGTTCGATCTTGATGCGGGAAATGCTGCCGGTGGGTATATCCGTCAGCCTGGTGATCACTGCCTCAGGCGGTCCCCCGGCGGTTGCAAACAGAAATACCGCAAGTGCCGCCACACAACCTGCCAGCAGCAGGTTGAGTAACAGGCGTGAACTCACGGATGAGGGCTCCATGCGGAGGGGGATTAACTGTTTTTTCTGCGCCAGCTGATCACCGCGCCGGTCCCCAGCAGCAACAACGGCAGCACAAACAGGAACCCCAGTCCAATCATGCCGAGGGTGGTCCCGGACATGTTCAGTTGGGTATCGGTTGCCATCCTTGCCGGGATGGCAATGAAATCATCATCACGGCTGAGCCAGTTGATTAAACGCATACCGAGTTCCAGGTTACCACTGTTGCCCAGATAGGTATTGGAAAGAAAATCACCATCCCCCATCACCACAATGCGTTGCTGTTTCGTGACTTGATCATTTACCACCTCACGCTCGATACTGATACCGATAGCCAGGGGCCCGGCAATATCTGTCCCTTTATCAAAGCTGACCTCACCGGTCAGTGCACCGGTCTCGATCCAGGTGTGATCACCGGTACTGAGGATCGTCTTCGTTTGCCATCCTTCTGTCTTTCCGGCATCGATTGCGACGGCTGTTGGAAACAGGGTGGTGTAGGTAAATCCTTCTGTAACGGGATGGGGTGCATACAGGCGCCCTGTTACCAGGGCAATGGCAGGGTCATTGATACCAATCAGTTGTCCGGAAAAATCAATCACGGTCCCCTGGTGAAACCGGACATTCAAAAGATCCGCCAGCGGTTCCAGCCCGTGGAGTTCTCCCGGGTCAACCAGCCACAGCAGGTTACCGCCATTGACGAGGTATTCGGTGATGATCGTCACCTCTCCCGGCAACAGGCTTATCCGCGGTCCGGCGATCACCAGGATCGCGGTATTGTCCGGGATGACATGGGTCTCACTGATATTGATGGGCTGGGTCCTGAATCCACGGTTGTTCAAATGCCGTACCCAGTCTCCGAGATCGTGGTTTGCCTTGCCGAGGGGATCCCGTTCACCGTGGCCTGTAACAAAGGCCAGCCAGCGGTCTTCTTTGCGGGAGAGCCGTTGCAGGGCGTTGGTGAGGGCTTCTTCACTGTCGGATTGGACATGCTCGGTACGTCCCTTATAGCGGATCACCAGTTCGCCATTGACACTGAGGCCCAGGTTCCGGACCTCATCCGGTACCGCGTCCGGGTTGACAAAATGCAGGACAATGTCTGTCTTGTCATGCTGATAACGACCGATGAATTGTCGGATGGCATCCCTGAGTAGCTGGTTATCACGGGCGTAGGAGGTAATCTCGATCCGGTCCTGCATGCGCGCAAGGATTTCCTGGCTGGCCCTGGACAGGGTATGGCGCCCGTTTTTTGTCCAGTCAAACTGCACCGGATAACGGATGCTCAGCCATGCAAGCAGGATGGCAAGTGTCACCAGGAGCAACAGCATGAGGCTGCTGTTGAGTCTCGATTGTGCCCGTTTTGACAGTGCCAGCTTCATATCGTGTTTGTGTAAATACACTCAACCATGCCTGCGTCTCGCATCCAGACGCCAGATACTCAGGATGATGAAACCGGCAGTAATCAGCAGGTAGTAAATTACATCGACGGAGTTAAACATGCCGTTCAGGAGATTGTCATAGTGGCGCAGCAGGGACAGCCAGGAAAACACCTGCGCCATACGCTCGGAGGCGCTGTTACCGGCCACATTGATTATCCATAATACAAACAACACAGCAAAGGTACTGACCGCGGCCACCCCCGCCTGATCGGTTAATGTTGAGATAAACAGCCCGATAGCGGCAAAGGCAGACATCAGCAGGAACAGGCCCAGCAGGCCTGAGCCCAGCTGGCCCAGATCCAGCTCTGTGCCGGGCAGCAATGACAGGGGCATAAGCGTAATCATGCCCAGCATGCACAGATAAAAAACGGTAATGCCAATATACTTGCCTATTACCAGCTCGCTGCTGGAAACCGGCGATGACATCAACAGTTTGATCGTACCGTGACGATGTTCTTCGCTGAACAGCCGCATGGTAAGCAAAGGGGAAACCAGCAACAGGATAATGCCGGCGATTTGCAAGGTCCCGGCAACCACCGTTGCGGTCAGGCCCTGCCCGCTGCCGGCCGGGTTCATGAATTGCGCAAGCAGCAGATAGAAAAAAATGGCGGCCAGAAATTGCACGATGGCCAGGATGATCCAGGCCAGGGGTGATTTGAACAACCGCCGTAATTCGTTGCCGGAGATGTGCAGTATGACGCTCAAGATGAGATATCCTCCCGAGCTGATCCCTGCACCGGAAAATCACCCTGCGTCAGGCGCATAAAGGTGGCCTCCAGGGAATCGCTTTCAGGTACCAGCTCGTACAGGCCCCAGCCGCGGGATACCGCAGCATGAACAATCATTGCTGTCGCATCTGCCTGCGTATTGCAGGCAAGCATGAACCGGTGATCATCCATCAACTCAACACTCTCGATTCCGTCCAGTGCCAGTAATTCGGCCATGTCCGGGGGGGTGTGCAGGCCTATCCTGATGCGCAGTGTCTGATCAGCGCCTTTATGCAGCAGGTCCAGTCCCTGATCGAGCACGAGCCTGCCTTCATGGATGATCAAAACCCGGTTACAAATGCCTTGCACCTCGGGCAGGATGTGGGTTGACAGGATCACGCTGTGTCCCTGTCCGAGTTCCTGTATCAAGGCGCGGATCTCCCGTATCTGGATCGGGTCCAGACCGGAGGTCGGCTCGTCAAGGATGATGACAGACGGATTATGAATGATTGCCTGGGCGATGCCGGTGCGTTGCTGATAGCCCCGGGAAAGATTTCCGATCAATCGCGAGCCCACCTCTTCCAGTCCGCAACGGGCCTTGCATTCAGCAACTGCAACGGCCAGAGCAGATTTTTTCAGGCGGCGTAACCGGGCGCAGTACAACAGATATTCATCGACGCATAAATCCGGATACAGGGGCGGTTGTTCCGGCAGGAAGCCAATATGCTGTTTTGCCTGTTGTGCCGCAGCAGCCATATCATGGCCGGCGATGCGGACATTACCGCTGCTGGGGGCGAGCACTCCGCTGATAATCTCCATGGTGGTTGTTTTTCCTGCCCCGTTCGGACCGAGGAAACCAAGGATATCGCCACGATGGACCGTAAAGCTTATATTGCTGGCGGCAAGGTGCGCACCATAATAGCGGCTGACCTGTTCTACCTCGATTAAGGATTCCCTCGGCATGGGTCAGCTATTATTCTGATCCGGTTGCAACTTGCAAGCATCTGCAAAGGATCGGTGCTGCCAGGAATCGGGACAGAGGGCATCCTGCTGTGATGGCAGGGTTGTTGGCATCGACAAGCCACGTGTCCGTGTGTAAACGAGATATTCTCCCTATTGGACAAATGCGGGTGGTACCATCCATAATCATGGATACTATTTCAATGTTCCGGGTTGCCCCGGGGTGGGTGGCACGTAGCGTCAGGAATGACCCTGTTTTGACTGGCAATGAAGCATCGTACCAGCCACTGTGGCCTGCAATTGCAGCGGATACTACGATTGGAACAGGGCAGGTCTGACACAGCGTTCACGGTATAAAATAATTGGATATCACGATATTGAATGGCTTTTTCTCACCACCCTGGTGGGGGTATGTGGTCTACACATTGGTTCTGACCCATATCACGATTGCCTCCGTCACCATCTTCTTGCATCGCTATCAGGCGCACCGGGCATTGATACTGCGTCCGGCCGGCAGCCATTTTTTCCGGTTCTGGCTCTGGCTGACGACGGGCATGATCACCAGGGAATGGGTGGCTGTTCACCGCAAGCATCATGCCAGGGTGGAGACAGCGGATGATCCCCACAGCCCGCAGGTAATGGGCATCCGTAAGGTCTTGCTGCAGGGGGCGGAATTATACCAGAAGGAAGCAGCCAACCCCGATACGATCCGCGATTATGGTCATAAAACACCGGATGACAGACTGGAAAATCTGCTGTATTCCCGTTTCCCGGCCCTGGGGATTGGTCTGATGCTGCTGACAAATTTCCTGTTGTTCGGTTTTATCGGCATCACTGTCTGGGCGGTGCAGATGTTCTGGATCCCGTTTTTTGCAGCCGGCGTTATTAACGGCATCGGACACTGGCGGGGCTATCGAAATTATGAATCCCGGGACGCCTCAACCAATATCGTGCCCTGGGGGATCCTCATTGGCGGTGAGGAGATGCACAATAATCATCATGCCTTTACCAATTCAGCCAGGTTTTCCAGCAAGTGGTGGGAATTCGATCTTGGCTGGTTCTATATCCGGCTGCTGGAATTCCTTGGTCAGGCGAAGGTAAAAAAGATGGCCAAGAAACCGGTAATTAACCATAACAAGACGGGGATCGATGTGGATACGGTCAGGGCCGTGATGAGCAACCGTCTTCAAATCATGGCGCATTATGCAAGGGATGTGGTTACCCGGGTTTACCAGGAAGAAAAGGCCAAAGCGGATGCGGCGAAGAAAAGGCTGTTCAGGCAGGGGAAGCGTTTTATCATCAGGGCGGATATCCTGATGGATACCACCTCACGGCAACGCCTTGAAGTTTTACTGGGGCAAAGTGAACCCCTGCAGGTCGTCTATGAATTCAAACAACGTCTGCAGTCACTATGGCAGGAAAAGACCGCTCCCCGGGATAGCCTGATACCATACCTGCAGGAATGGTGCCGACAGGCAGAAGAAAGCGGGATTGTTGCCTTACAGGATTTTGCAAAAACACTGCGGGGATATACATTGCTGCCTGGGTGATAACCAGGGTGGAACCGGTACGACCTGTTTCCCCTGCCGGGGGAATCTTATTTAATCTTGGACTCCTTGTAGATTACGTGTTTCCGTACAACCGGATCATATTTTTTCATCTCCAGCTTGTCCGGCTTGGTGCGCTTGTTCTTGTCCGTTGTGTAGTAATGGCCGGTACCGGCGGATGAAACAAGCTTGATTTTATCGCGCATACAGGACTACCTCCTTAAACCTTTCCGCCTCGGGCACGGATCTCTTTCAGGACTTCGTCAATACCTTTCTTGTCGATAAGGCGCAGTCCGCTCATGCTCAGGCGCAGTTTCACCCAGCGTTTTTCACTTTCGACCCAGAACCGGCGGGTTTGCAGGTTGGGCAGGAAACGGCGCCGTGTTTTGTTGTTGGCATGGGACACATTGTTCCCCGCCATGGGGCGTTTACCGGTTACCTGACAGATTCGTGACATGGTGACTGTTCCAGCAATGGTTGGAAAAAAGAGTGCGGATTGTACATGGAATAAAGGCCTGATCCAAGTACGGGCGCCGGATCTTACAGCAAACCGGTCTCCGCAAACGAGACTGTCTCCCCCTCGCCGATGATAATATGGTCAAGAACCCGTATTTCAACCAGGGCCAGGGCGTCCTGCAGGCGCCGGGTCAGGGCCTGGTCCGCACGGCTCGGCTCCGCTACTCCGGACGGATGGTTATGGGCGAAAATAACCGCTGCCGCGTTATGGGCCAGTGCCCGCTTTACGACTTCGCGTGGATAGACATGGGCGCCATCGATCGTCCCGTTAAACATCTCGTCGAAACTGATGACCCGGTGCCGGTTGTCCAGAAACAGACAGGCGAATACCTCATGGGCATGGGCACGTAATCTGGCGGTGAGATAATCCCGGGTCTGGACCGGGTTGCTCAGTACATCGCCGCGGTGCAGTGTTGTTTCAAGGACACGTCTGCCTAATTCAATCGCTGCCTGGATCTGGACGAATTTGGCCATACCGAGTCCCTTGATACGGCAAAAGTCCTGCTGCCCGGCATTGACCAGGTTGCGCAAATCCTGGAATTGAACCAGGACCTGTCTGGCCAGGTCGACGGCGGTTTTGCCGCTGGTCCCCGTGCGCAGGAAAATGGCAAGCAATTCAGCGTCGGACAGGGCCTGCGCACCCCTGGTGATCAGCTTTTCGCGTGGACGTTCATTACTGGGCCAGCTGGTGATAGCCATGGCAACCTCCTTGTTACTGTGAAATGATGAATGATGATCCGATACAGGATACCAGCATCGCAATCCTGAATAATAATGTAAAATTACACCACCATGAACAATCTGCTTCAGAAACGGATACTGCTTGGGATAACCGGAGGCATCGCCGCCTACAAAAGCGCTGATCTGGTGCGCCGGCTGCGTGAGCAAGGGGCTGAAGTCCGGGTCGTTATGACGAAAAACGCCTGTGAATTCATTACCCCGCTGACCATGCAGGCCCTGTCGGGTAACCCGGTACATACCGGGTTTCTTGATCTGCAAAGTGAAACTGCAATGGGTCATATCGAACTGGCGCGCTGGTGTGATGTTATTATCGTTGCGCCGGCCAGTGCTAATTTCATTGCCCGCCTTGCTTGTGGAATGGCCGATGACCTGCTCAGCGCACTCTGTCTGGCTGCCGATGTCCCGCTTTTGATTGCGCCGGCGATGAACCATCAGATGTGGCTCAATCCCGCCACCCGGGACAATATTGCGTTATTGCGAAAACGCAGGATCGGGTTGCTGGGTCCGGCAGAAGGGCAACAAGCGTGTGGTGAGGCCGGACCGGGGCGCATGCTGGAACCGACTGAATTGGTGGAGGGGGTGAGTAATATCTTCCAGACCGGGGCACTGGCGGGGATACGGGTGCTCGTCACGGCGGGTCCTACCCGGGAAGCCATCGATCCGGTACGCTACATCAGCAATCGCAGTTCCGGGCGTATGGGTTATGCCATAGCGCGTGCTGCGGTGGAGGCAGGGGCCGAGGTAACCCTGATTTCCGGCCCGGCGTTACAATCACCGCCTGACCGGGTGCAATGTCTTCAGGTTACCAGTGCGGCACAGATGCACGGTGCCGTCATGGCAGCGATCACGACAACGGATATCTTTGTTGCGGCGGCGGCGGTTGCTGATTACCGTTGTATTACGGTGGCACCACAAAAACTGAAAAAGACGGATACGTCCATTGCACTGACACTGGAAAAGACAACCGATATATTGGCAGAAGTGGCCGGCCTGCCGGATCCGCCGTTTACGGTCGGTTTTGCAGCAGAAACGGATAATCTGGAGGAACATGCCCGGGCTAAATTAAAGGCAAAAGGACTGGATATGATCGCAGCCAACCTCGTTGGCGAAGATATGGGGTTTGACCAGGAAAATAATGCCCTGGATCTGTACTGGGGGGAAAATCACCTGTCGCTGGGGCAGGCCCCGAAAGACAAGCTGGCCAGACAACTGATACATAAAATTGCTGAACAATTTCATGAAAAACATTCAGATTAAAGTCCTTGATCAACGCCTGGGCAAGAGTATACCCATGCCCGACTATGTTACCCAGGGGTCCGCAGGCATGGATATCCATGCCTGTCTGGACGAACCCATGGAGATCCATCCGGGTGATTCGGTACTCATACCAGGCGGGTTTGCCATGCATATTGCGGATACGGGCCTGGCGGCGCTGCTTCTGCCCCGCTCCGGTCTCGGCCATAAAAACGGTATTGTGCTGGGTAATCTCGTTGGCCTGATCGATTCCGACTATCAGGGCCAGGTTTTCATTTCCTGCTGGAACCGGGGCAAGCAGCCATTTACTATCAAGCCTGGCGATCGGATCGCACAAATGGTGTTCGTACCGGTGGTACAGGCGATGTTTGATATCGTTGAGTCATTTGATGAAAGCCAGCGCGGGGACGGCGGTTTCGGACATACCGGTTTGCAAATGCTGCATACAGGAAATCAGAATGATTGATGGGCCAGTAATCCAGCGGCGGTTTAAACGAAGAACGTTACGAAATGCGGCCATCATTTCTGCCGTTCTGATCGCCGCATTGCTGGTGATTGGCGGCGGCACCTATTTTTACAAACAACAGGCCGAGAGTTCGCGGCAACAGGTGCAGGCCGCATTGGATGCTGAGGCAAGGGATATTGCCGGCAAAATACAGGCGCCTTTCAAAGGCATCTCGGACAATCTGGATGCCCTGGTCCGCGATGAAGAAGTGATCGCCCTGTTTGAACAGGGTGAGCCGGACGCACTGGCCATACAGGCGGAAAAAATGCAGGCCCGGTTTGATCAGGTGCTGAAATTACGATTGTTGCTGCCGGGGGGCTATGCACTGGAAAACGAGACCTCTCCACCTCTTGGTTATGCCTCGCTGGATTTACTCAAAAACGCAGAGACGACCTCCGGGCCCCTGGGTGCAGAGGTGCACATGTTCGGCAGTCCGGGCCAGCATATTGTCCTTATCCGCCGTGTAATGGGTAAGGGCGGAGGGTTAGTTGGTCTGGTTCATCTCAGCCTGTCTGTCGAGCTGTTTAACAAGGCCATGACGGGTCTGGGTCCTGTCCCGGGATACGTTGAATTAATCCAGCATGTGAAAGGAAAACCGCTGGTACTTGGCAAACAAGGGAATCCGTCCTATCGGCAGGGAGGGCCCAGGACCACTGCGGTCACTGATAGCCGCTGGAGTGTTTCCTATTGGGCCGAGTCAATGGCAACGACTGCCGTGGCAGCGGCTGATAGTTCGGGGACAGGCCTGTCTGGTACTGCCATCATGGCATTTATCCTGTTTGCCCTGGTCTGCGGGACTGCCTTCCTGTTGGTACGGAGGCGCGGCAAGCTGGACATGCCGGTATCCGGTGTGGTTTATGCCGGAGCGGTGAAGGCCATCATGGAAGGTGCCCATCCCGGTATGGAAAGGCTGATTCCCCACTTGCCCCGGATGGGGCAGATAGGATCGATCAAGCCGCTTTCTGAAGGGATGGAAGGCGACGATGTCACGAAAATAGTAAAACCAGGCGTAACGCCCGCAACCCCGATAGTGGCAGCAACATCGAATAATAAGAAACCTCCCTCCCCGGCAGCGGTGGCAGCGCCCGGCAAGGCCAAGGCCGCCGCATCGATGGCCGCCACTGCCAAGGCAAAGGCCGCTACGCCGATGGTAACCCCCGCCAAGGCAAATGCCCCGATCGGACAGCCTGACAGGAATACACCGGTACCGTCAGCCCGGACGCAAGTGGAAGCGGGGCAGGATGTGATTGACCCCGGTATCTTTCGCACCTATGACATTCGTGGTGTCGTCGGCAAGACACTGACCGTTGCGGCCGTACATAACATAGGGCAAGCTATCGGTAGCGAAGCCCACACCCGTGGTCAACAGGGCATCGTTGTTGGTATGGATGGCCGTACTACCAGCCCGCTGCTTGCTGACGCCCTGATCAAGGGTTTACGTGCGAGCGGCAGGGATGTCATCAATATCGGTATGGTACCGACCCCGGTGCTCTATTTTGCCACCCATTTTCTGGATACGGGCAGTGGAGTCATGATCACCGGCAGTCATAATCCCCCTGAATATAATGGACTCAAGATTATGCTTGGCGGTGAGGCCTTGTCCGGTGAAAACATCCAGCTGATTTACCATCGAGTGAAAAATCATGACTTCAACAGCGGCGAAGGTGATTTGCAGGTGGTTGATATTGCCGCGGACTATCTGCGGCGGATTTCAGAAGATATTCCCGTCGCACTGAGCAAGCCATTTAAGATCGTGATCGATTGCGGGAATGGTGTCGCCGGCAATCTTGCCCCCCAGCTGTTCCGGGCGCTCGGACATGACGTTGTCGAATTGTACTGTGAAGTGGATGGCAATTTCCCGAACCATCATCCTGATCCGAGTCAGCCCGAGAATCTTGTTGAATTGATCGACCGGGTCAGGAAGGAGCAGGCCGATCTGGGTTTTGCCTTTGATGGTGATGGTGATCGACTCGGGGTGATTGATGGCGGCGGCAATATCATCTGGCCGGATCGCCAGCTCATGCTGATGGCCAGTGATGTCCTGTCGCGTAATCCGGGCGCTAAAATCATTTTCGACGTTAAATGCAGCCGTCATCTCAAGACGATTATTGAGGCCGCCGGGGGTGAACCCCTGATGTGGAAAACAGGACATTCCCTGATCAAGAGCAAGATGAAAGAGGTGAATGCACCCCTCGCCGGCGAAATGAGCGGGCATATCTTTTTCAAGGAACGCTGGTATGGATTTGATGATGCCATGTATGCTGCTGCGCGTCTGGTGGAGATCCTGATTAAATATAATGGCAAACCTGTCGATGCCTTTGCCGAATTTCCCGGCGGCATATCCACACCGGAGTTACGGCTGGGCATGGTGGAGACTGAACATGCCGGGTTTATGCGAACACTGCAGGAAAAAATGCATTTTCCAGGCGCAGAGGTCATCACCATTGATGGCCTGCGGATAGAATATGCCGATGGCTGGGGGCTGATTCGACCATCCAATACCTCTCCCTATCTGATCCTGCGATTTGAGGCAGATAATCAGATTGCGGTAGACAGGATACAAGCGGATTTTCGCAATGCATTACATTCAATAAATCCGGATTTACGGCTTCCATTCTGATACCCAGCTTGCGATCCCGGTGCCGTGAGTCGATGATATCATGTCAATTGTCACCATACTGTCCAATCGTTACCGGATACATTCATAATCATGACTGAAACTTCAATAAATGCTTTCAGCATTGCCAGGGTCCTGACGGAAGCGCTGCCCTATATACAGCGTTTCAGTGGCAAGACGCTGGTTATTAAATATGGCGGTAACGCCATGTCCGATGCATCCCTGAAAGCCAGTTTCGCACGCGATGTTGTGTTGATGAAACTGGTCGGTATGAACCCGGTGGTGGTACATGGGGGGGGTCCACAGATTGGCGATCTGTTACAGCGGGTGGGTAAGGAGACCCGGTTTGTTGATGGCATGCGGGTTACTGACAGTGAGACCATGGATATCGTTGAGATGGTGCTGGGCGGCCAGGTGAATAAAAATATTGTTAACCTTATCAACCAGCATGGCGGTAAGGCCGTTGGCTTGAGTGGCAAGGACGGCGGATTAATCAAGGCGCGCAAACTGGTTTTTACACGGTCCCGGCCGGAACTGGACGTACCGGAGATAATCGATATCGGCCATGTCGGAGAGATTGTCAACATCGACACGGCGGTTGTGGACATGCTCATTCAGGGGAATTTCATTCCCGTCATTGCGCCGATTGGCGTGGGTGATGACGGGCAGTCCTATAATATCAATGCTGATGTGGTTGCCGGCAAACTGGCGCAGGTACTCAGTGCTGAAAAGCTGATCCTGCTGACGAATACTGCCGGATTACTGGATAAGGAGGGTAATGTCCTTACCGGCCTGGCAGTCGCCGGGGTGGAAAAACTGATTGAGGATAATATTATTCATGGCGGTATGTTGCCAAAAATCCGTTCTGCCCTGGATGCCTTACAAGGAGGTGTGCGATCCGCTCATATTATCGACGGCAGGGTACAACATGCAGTGCTGCTTGAGATTTTTACAGATCATGGTGTTGGTACACTGATCAATGGCCGGGAACGTATTCAATAACACAATACTTATGTGAGGCCGTGAACACATCAGCCAAGCCTAATCGCCGCCAGCAGATCCTTGAGGTGCTCGCCCAGGAACTGGAATCCAATCCGGGTTCACGCATTACAACCGCCTCCCTGGCCAGGGCCGTGGGCGTCTCCGAAGCGGCGTTATATCGTCACTTTGCCAGCAAGGCAAAGATGTTTGAAGCGTTGATTGATTTCGCGGAGGAAACGGTGTTTGGTTTGATGAACCGGATCCTGGCCCAGGACAGGGATATCCTGCTGCGTTGTGAAAAGATGCTGCAGCTCCTGCTGGGTTTTTCCGAACGTAACCCAGGGATTACCCGGGTCCTGCTGGGAGATGTCCTGGTTGGTGAAAATGATCGCCTGCAGGCCCGTGTTGCCCAGTTTTTTGAACGCCTGGAAACACAATTTCGGCAGGTGCTGCGGGAGGCAAATCTGGAAACGGGTGCGCCCCGTACGGCGGGCAGCATTGAGGCAACTGCCAATCAGTTGGTTGCCTTTGCTGAAGGCAAGATGTGCCAGTATGTGCGCAGTTCGTTTACGAAATTGCCCACCGCACACTGGAATGATCAATGGCAGTGCATGAAAACCGGGTTGTTCAGGTAACCGGGGGCTTGCAGCAGTATCCCCTGTAATGGTTATTCGGCAATATTTTTCAAGTCTTTAAAACGCGTGATATCAAGCTCATGGGACTCGCGTATCTGTGCCTGATCGGCCTGTTTTGTTGCGATATACGACTCATTATTCTTGATTTGCCTGCGTAGCGACTCAATGTCCTGCAGCAAGGACTCCTCGGGGGCCTTGCCGGAGCGTTCTTCCGCCGCTGCCGCCTCTATTCGTTTGTCCAGTTCGGCCTGGATTTTCTCGGTACGCTTATTGGTTGTTTTGATCTCTGCTTCGATCGCCGCAATCTTGCCGTCACGGGTCATTTCGATGTCCTCAACACTGCTGAAGGTGTCCATGAGGATCTTGTCTTTATTGGCCTGTTCCTCTGTCTTGCGGGTCTCTTCAGCCTCGATATCAGCCAGTCGTTTTTCTTCGGCGAGTTCTTCTTCTGTTTTTGCCCGTTCCTTTTCCTCCATGACAACACCTTGTTCACTGACTTCCTTATGTTCTTTTTGTGCGAATTCAGGAGGTATATTGTTGCCGCATTCCTTGACACCTTCCTGGTTTGTCCAGCATTTGATACGCGCATTTGCCGGGCCT
Organism: Gammaproteobacteria bacterium RBG_16_51_14; assembly: GCA_001802375.1. Lineage (GTDB taxonomy): Bacteria > Pseudomonadota > Gammaproteobacteria > Eutrophobiales > Eutrophobiaceae > RBG-16-51-14. The sequence continues at coordinate 25,011 of MGXK01000093.1, read as the reverse complement.
GAAAAGGCCAGTACTGTTACTGCAAGAAAAAGATAAAAAAACGGGTATTGATATATTTTCATGGCTTCTCCTGAACCGTTTGCAATTGACCGAGCATCAGTAACCGGAAATTATAGTATCTGTACTATGGTTCTTCCTGTATTACGAGTCCGTACCATAACATTTTCGATAACGCGCTATCGCCTCGAGATTATCCCGCATTGCAGGATCCTCCTGCAAATACGCAATAATATTATCCAGACTGATAATACTAATGACATGAATTCCATGAATTTGTTCCACTTCCTGGATGGCAGAAAGGCTCCCTGCCCCGCGTTCCTGGCGATTGAGCGCTACGACTGCACCTGCCGGCACTGCATCCGCGGCCCTGATGATTTCAATGGATTGATTCACCGAGGACCCGGCCGATATGACGTCATCAATGATGAGGACCCGGCCGTGCAGGGGGGCGCCGAACAGCAGGCCACCCTCACCATGATCCTTTGTCTCCTTGCGGTTGAAACAAAAGGGATACGCCTTATGGTAGTGATCCGCCAGGGCTATTGCGGCAGCGGATGCCAGGGGGATCCCCTTGTAGGCGGGACCAAACAACATATCGAATTCAATGCCTGCGTGCTGTATTGCACCGGCATAACAATGTCCCAGTTGGGACAGGCCGGGCCCATCGTTGAATAAACCACTATTGAAAAAATACGGACTCAGGCGACCGGATTTCAGGGTGAATTCACCGAAGCAGAGGGCCTTTTTAGCGATGGCGAAATGGATGAATTTCTGTTGATAATCTTCCATGCGGCAGGCTTTATCTTATTGATGTTACTGTGGTTTGGGTTCTGATTCCGCTATGATACAGCGCATTATGAACGGAAAATAGAGGCATGAAGGTCGTTACGTTGAATGTCAATGGTGTGCGTTCCGCCTATCGCAAGGGCTTTTTTACCTGGCTGCTTGCTCAGCAAGCGGACGTGGTCTGCCTGCAGGAAACCAGGGCCCAGGTACATCAGTTGCCGGAGGACATCGTCCGCCCGGAGGGCTATCTGGGTTTTTTCAATAACGCCGTGGAAAAAGGCTACAGTGGGGTTGCCTTGTATTCGCGCAGACAACCCGATGCCGTTACCGTTGAACTGGGATGGGCCAGTGCAGATGACGAGGGAAGATTTCTGCAGGCGGATTTCGGCAAGCTGAGTATTATCTCCCTGTACCTGCCTTCCGGTTCATCCAGTGCAGGGCGACAGGCAGTCAAATATGATTTTATGGATCGCATCATGCCGGTACTCAGGCAACTACGCAAGAACAGGCGTGACTATATTATCTGTGGTGACTGGAATATTGCACATAAGGAAATTGACCTGAAAAACTGGCGCGGCAACCAGAAGAACTCAGGGTTCCTGCCGGAAGAACGTGCCTGGATGGATGAAGTGTTTGGAAAGACAGGACTGGTCGATGCCTTCCGGGTTATGAATCAGCAGCCTGGCGAGTATACCTGGTGGTCCAACCGGGGGCAGGCCTGGGCCAGAAATGTTGGCTGGCGGATTGACTATCAGGTGATTACCCCCGGCCTGCGCGAAAAACTCAAAGCCGTGTCTATCTATAGAGACGAGCGTTTTTCCGATCATGCGCCGCTGATTATCGACTATGATGTGCCGTTTTGAGCCGTCTCCTGGTACCCGCCAAGTCGGGGCAAGTTGTGGATGCAGGATCCTGTATCGCGCATGTCCCCTAGCAAGTACGGGTTATTTTTTTCTTTCATCCATCAGCCTGATTCCTTTTTCATGAGCGCCAGGAACCAGGCCGGTTGCCTGGCGGGTGCGTGGATGGCAATACGCTTGTCACGACGGTTGCCACCACTGATCAATTCTACCTTCGATGCAGAAACGCCAAACTGTGCGCCCAGAAATTCAGCCAGGCATTGATTGGCCTTGCCGTCAACAGGAGGGGACTTGACGCGGACACGCAGCCGATCGCCCATGATGCCTGCAATTTCATTCTGCCTGGCGCGGGGTTGAATACGCAGATCAAGAAATAATATCGTCCCCTTCCAGCAGTACCATGTCATCTATAACGGTCGTACCAGATAGCCTGCGAGGTAATTGCCCCAGTCCAGCAGCGGTGTCACCACCAGGATCAGGATCAGATTAAGACCGATCAGGACCACCAGTGGGGACCAGTCCAGACCGCCGGCAGGGGGGATTGCGCGCCGCGCCGGACGCAATAAAGGTTCCGTCAGTTGATATATCAGTACGGTGACCGGGTTATATGCGCTCGGGTTTACCCAGCTCAGGACAACCTGGATCAGGATAAGGAACAGGTACAGGTAAACCGCTAATCTGAGTAAATGGGCAAATGTCATCACGGCCAGTCCGGCCATGGACGGTGTGTGCCCGGTCCTTAACAATGCAATGAGGCCCAGCTCCATACCCTGGATCAACAGGAGCAACAGGATTGATGACCAGTCGATACCGAGATAACCGGGAATCCACCGGCGTAAAGGACGCATTAACGGATTGGTGACGGTTACGAGGAGTTGTGAAACCGGGTTGTAATAGTCAGCCTTTATTCTTTGCAGGAGAAAGCGGAGAAGGATGGCGATCAGGTAAAGTCCGAGCAGGATATCGATCAGAAAGATAGCCGCTTCCGAGAGATAGGAGCCCCCCATCAGGGTTTACCCAGTGTTTCAGCAAGTTCAACCGATCTGTCCCGTGCTGCTTCCAGGGCAGCACGGAAAAGGCTTTCTATACCCCCCTCCAGCAATACGTTTAATGCCCTTTCCGTTGTGCCTCCGGGGGAAGTCACCTGTGCCCGCAGTGTTGCGGCATCGCAGGAGGATTCCAACGCCATTTTGGCAGCCCCAAATGCGGTTTCCAAAGTAAGTAAATGCGCCTGGTTCTGGGTCATCCCGAGCGATATAGCGGCTTTTTCCATAATCTCCATGACCAGGAAGAAGTAGGCTGGTCCGCTCCCGGAGAGTGCCGTTACGGCATCCATCATCAGTTCGTCAGCCAGCCAGATCGCAGTGCCGACGGAACGCATGATGGCTTCCGCCGTTTCTTTTTGTGCCGGCGTGACACATGAATTTGCATACAACGCTGAGGCACCGGTCTGTATGATGGCAGGCGTATTTGGCATGACACGCACAATAGCGGCTGCATCCCCCAGCCAGGCAGCAAGGGCGGAGAGCCGGATGCCCGCGGCAACCGAGATGATCAGGCATCCTTTGCCCAGCACTGCATTCCTGAGAGAAACGGCGGTGGCCTGCATGATTTGCGGTTTGACCGCCAGGACGACGACATCGACACGGCTGACGGCTTCTCTGTTATCCGCGAAAACCGCAATGCCATATTGTTTTGCAATCTGCCCCCGTTTCCCAGGATCGGGGTCGGCACCGGATAAAAATTGCGACGCCAGACCATTGGCAATCAGTCCGCCGATCAGACTGCGCCCCATATTACCGCATCCTATGATGGCAATCCTGGTATCTTCCATTCACAGAACCTCATTATGACTGGTTTACTGATACCGGCAGTGTATCAATATGAGTGGGCCTTTGCATGAGGTAACGGACTGACCTATTAAGCACGGGGACCGAAGATGGCTGTTCCGATACGAACCATGGTAGCCCCTTCGGCGATGGCCGCCACCATGTCATTCGTTGTGCCCATGGACAGGGTGTCCATGCCGGGGAAGCTTGATTGCAGTTCCCTGAGATGCTGCTGAAGCCGGGCAAAAGGCCATCGCTGCTGTGCAAATTCATGACCGGGGGCAGGCAGTGCCATCAGTCCCCGTAATTTCAATCTGGGCAGGGTAATGATTGCCTGCGCCAGCTCCCGGGCTTGTTCCGGCCCTATACCTGCCTTGCTGGTCTCTCCGCTGATATTCATCTGGATACAGACATTGAGGGGTGGATATCCGTCAGGCCTGGAATCGTTGAGCCGTTGCGCAATTTTTATCCGATCAATGCTATGTACCCAATGGAAATACTCGGCGATCGGGCGGGTTTTATTTGATTGTACGGGCCCGATGAAATGCCAGATCAGCGCTGGATTGTTGGTTGCCTTGATTTTTTCGATTGCCTCCTGAACATAGTTTTCAGCAAAATCCAGTTGCCCCCATCGGGCGGCTTCCAGGATTTCTTCCTTATTACAGGTTTTGCTGACGGCAAGCAATTTGACGGAACCGCATGCCCGTCCGTACTGTTGTTCGGCATCCCGGATTTGTTGAAGCGTGTAGCGCAGTGATTCCTCAATGTTTTTCATAAAATTACTGTGGTCTATACTTCATAATGTCAGTACTATTGCGCTGTATGCAGTGTGAAAAGCAGGGGTAACTTCCTGATAAAAAAGTTAACTTTTGTTTTCGCTTATCGACTTTCAATATTCAGGCGTGTCACACTATCATAGTTACTACGTGCGCAGAATTATCCGCTATTGCCGGACTGGAGGGCTAAATGGATATCGGTGAACTGTTGGCATTCAGCGTTAAAAACAAGGCTTCAGATCTGCATCTGTCAGCAGGTCTGCCACCCATGATCCGGGTGGATGGTGATATAAGGCGGATTAATGTCCCTTCGCTGGATCACAAGGATGTTCATGATATGGTTTATGACATCATGAATGACAAGCAGCGCAAGGATTACGAAGAATTTCTCGAATGTGATTTTTCATTCGAGATTCCAAACCTTGCCCGCTTTCGTGTCAACGCCTTTAACCACAACAGAGGCGCTGGCGCTGTATTCAGAACCATCCCGTCCGTCATATTGTCACTCGAACAACTCAATGCCCCCAAGATCTTCAAGGATATCTCTGATTATCCCCGTGGTGTGGTACTGGTCACCGGACCGACGGGATCCGGTAAATCGACGACCCTGGCTGCCATGGTCAATCACAAGAATGAAACCGAATATGGCCATATTCTTACGGTGGAAGACCCCATCGAATTTGTCCACGAAAGCAAGAAATGCCTGATTAATCAACGCGAGGTGCATCGTGATACCCTGGGCTTCAATGAAGCATTACGATCAGCGCTGCGTGAGGATCCGGATGTGATTCTGGTCGGTGAAATGCGTGACCTCGAGACCATCCGGCTGGCGCTTTCCGCGGCAGAAACAGGTCACCTCGTGTTTGGTACCTTGCATACCAGTTCTGCAGCCAAGACCATTGACCGTATCGTAGACGTGTTCCCGGCGGCTGAAAAAGATATGATTCGGGCCATGTTATCGGAATCGCTGCGCGCGGTTATCTCACAGACACTTTTGAAGAAACAGGGTGGTGGCCGGGTAGCGGCCCATGAAATCATGATTGGTACCCCGGCGATACGTAACCTGATCCGTGAAAACAAGATTGCGCAGATGTATTCTGCGATCCAGACCGGCCAGCAATTCGGCATGCTGACGCTGGATCAGAATCTGCAGGAACTGGTGAAGAAGAACCTCGTCAGTCGCCAGGAGGCTGCCTCGAAGGCGCAAAACAAGGACAATTTCTAGCGATTGGCAGATTACTGAAGCAGGAGGGAAACTATGGAACGAGAACAAGCGATTAAATTCATGCGTGATCTTCTCAAGCTGATGATTGAGAAGAAAGGTTCGGATTTGTTTGTCACTGTCGATTTTCCCCCGGCCATCAAGTCCCATGGCAAGATAGCACCGGTATCCAAGACCAAACTCACTTCTGAAAATACCAAGGCCATGGCCTATGCCATTATGACGGACAAACAGCTCAAGGAGTTCGAGGCGACCAAGGAATGCAATTTTGCGATCAACCCGACCGGCATCGGCCGTTTTCGCGCCAATGCCTTCATACAGCAGGGCTATTGCGGACTGGTCCTGCGCACGATTCAAACGGAAGTCCCGACGCTCGAAAAAATGGGCCTGCCCGAGGTACTGAAAGAGGTGGTAATGACGAAGAACGGTCTGGTCATCATGGTGGGCGGGACCGGATCCGGCAAGTCAACCTCGCTGGCGGCAATGGTCGATTACCGCAATCAGAACAGTTACGGGCATATTATTACGATCGAAGACCCGATCGAATATGTCCACCCGCATAAAAACTGCATCATCATGCAGCGTGAAGTAGGGGTGGATACCGATGACTGGAATATTGCACTGAAAAACACCCTGCGCCAGGCCCCGGATGTCATCATGATTGGTGAGATCAGGGACCGGGAGACCATGGAGTTCGGCATCGCCTTTGCAGAAACCGGACACCTGGCCATGGCAACATTGCACGCCAACAGCTCCAACCAGGCCCTGGATCGCATCATCAACTTTTTCCCTGAAGAGCGAAAGCCACAATTGCTCATGGATTTATCACTGAACCTGAAGGCCGTGATATCCCAGCGCCTGCTGAGGAAACCCGATGGTAAGGGACGGGTAGCGGCTATCGAGATCCTGCTGAATTCCCCCCTGATCTCGGATTTGATCCTGAAAGGTGAAGTTCATGAGATCAAGACGATCATGTCCAAATCCAATGAACTCGGCATGAAGACCTTTGATCAGGCCCTGTTCGATCTGTATGAGGCGGACAAGATTACCTTCGAGGATGCACTGCGCAATGCCGATTCCATGAATGAGTTGCGGCTGAGGATTAAACTGGAAGGCAAGGAGTCCAAGGGCAAGGACAGGCTGGGTGATCTGGAACACCTGAGCCTGCATGAAGAGGAAGAAAAAGCAGGGATGATGCGGCGGAAATAGAAAAACTGACAATTCCAGGGGGTATGAGGCAGAGATGGATATTACACCGTATCTGAAGTTGATGGTTGAAAAAAATGCATCGGATCTGTTTTTTACGGTGGGTTCACCCGTCAAGATCAAGATTGAAGGCAAGGCAACCGCTGTCGGCAAGACAATACTGACCACTGACCTCAGCAGGGCAGCGGCCTTCGGCATCATGAACGACCATCAGGTCCATCACTTTGAAGAAACCATGGAATGTGATTTTGCCATTCACATGCCTGATGGCTCGGGCCGTTTTCGCGTCAATGTCTTCCGCCAGCGTGGCGATGTCGGTATGGTGCTGCGACTGATCCCGTCCAAGATCCCGACTTTTGAAAAACTGGGGGTCCCTGATGTGCTCAAGGAATTGATCATGCACAAGCGCGGTTTGATCCTGATGGTGGGGGCCACCGGTTCCGGTAAATCCACCACACTCGCTGCCATGATTAATCATCGCAACGAGAATATGACCGGTCATATCCTTACCATCGAGGATCCCGTCGAATTCAGCCACCCGAACCTGAAATCCATTGTCAACCAACGTGAGGTTGGTGTCGACACTCTCACCTATCGTAATGCCCTGAGGGCCTCTCTTCGTGAGGCCCCGGATGTAATACTGATTGGTGAGATCCGTGATCGCGAGACGATGGAGGCCGCGCTTGAACTCAGTAATACCGGTCATCTCGCTGTTTCCACCCTGCATGCAAACAATGCCAATCAGGCCATGGAGCGTGTGATCAATCTGTTTCCCCAGGCACTGCACAAGCAGTTATTCATGGATCTGTCACTGAATATACGCGCCGTTATCTCACAGCGCCTGGTATTGGGCGTGGATGGCAAGCGCTGTGCCGCCATCGAGATTATGGTCAATACCCCGCATATATCAGAATTGATCCTCAAAGGGGATATTGATGAAATCAAGATCGCCATGGAAGAGAGTGGTCAGAGAGGGATGCAAACCTTTGACAGGGCGCTATTCAACCTTTACAAGGAAGGCCGCATTGTACTTGAGGAGGCATTGAGCAACGCCGATTCAAGAACCAACCTTGAGGCCAGGATCAATTTTTAATGGCGGGAAGCTTTCATCAAAACAACGTTGTTAAATAAAAGAGAGAGTCATGAGAAAATATTTTTTGAACAAGGGTGTCCTTTTTTTAGCCTTCAGCGGCATTGGGTTTGGTATCAATGCGTCTGCGGAAGATTTTACCGGGTCGGCTTACAAGCAGCTCGGGGATATCACCGTCAGTGCAACGCGTGTAGAAAAATCGCTCTATGAGGTACCGGCCTCGGTCGGCTATGTCGGTATCGATGCTATACAACTGGGTACGCAGCGACTCGGACTGGATGAGGCACTTGCCAAGATCCCGGGACTGTTCATGACGAACCGTTATAACTTCAACCAGGATTTACGCGTATCCATCCGTGGGTTTGGTTCCCGCTCGACATTCGGCATTCGCGGTGTCAAGCTCTATGTCGATGGCATCCCCAATACGCTCCCGGATGGACAGGGGGGCGTTGACAGTATCGATATTGGCTCGACCGATCACATTGAAGTCATCCGCGGCCCCTCCTCCTCCATCTATGGTGCGGCCTCGGGGGGTGTCATTAATATCTATACCGAAGACGGGCCTGTTGACGCCCCGTTTATTGAAGGCCGTTATACCGTCGGCTCAAATGATCTCTTTCAATATCAGGTAAAGACCGGCGGCCAAAAGGATGCACTGAACTATCTCGTCAATCTCTCCCGGTTGGAACTCGAAGGCTATCGTGATCACAGTGAGACGGAAAACATCCTGTTGAATTCCAAGCTACGCTACGATATTGATGACTCATCCGATCTGACGTTGACAGCCAATATCGTCGATTCACCGAAAGCGGAAGACCCGGGCGGTTTATGCAGTCCCAAATCCGCTTCTGCATTCTGTACGGTATACCGGCCGGACCCCAGGGATGCCCAGCGAAACAACGTCCGATTTGGTGCGGATGAATCGGTGGCGCAGCAGCAAGTGGGTCTCATCTATCGCAAGGCGATTGGTGAAAAACACGAGATCACCGCCCGTAACTATTATGTCTTTCGTGATTTCAATGCCAACCTTCCGACCGGGGCCCCTATCAGCACGGGCGGTATTATCGTGATTGATCGTGTCTTTGTGGGGGGTGGACTTCAATACAGTTTCAGTGACCGGATGGCCGGTCATCGGAATCGCCTGACAACCGGTTTTGATATCGATTCACAAATGGATGACCGGAAAAATTTTACCAATAACAGAGACAGTTCCGTTATAGGACCGCTGGTTCTGAATCAGGACGAAGATGTTTTTAACTGGGGAATTTATCTCCAGAATGAATTCAGCATTACGGACAATCTGGAGCTGACCCTGGGCGTGCGTTATGACGAGGTTGAATTTGAATTCAATGATCGTTTTCTTGCTGATGCTGATCAGTCGGGCAGTGCGACATTCAAGGAGTGGAGCCCCCAGGCCGGTCTGCTCTGGAAACTGCGCGATGGCATCCATCTCTATGGCAACATCTCGAAATCATTCGAAACACCCAGTACCCGTGAGTTTGCATCGACAACAGGGCCGGGCGGATTCAACACAACACTCAATTCACAAACGGCAACCAATTATGAAGCAGGTGTCAAGGGCCTGCTGCCCGGGAATGCCAGTTACCAATTATCGCTGTTTACCATTGATGTTACTGATGAATTGCTGCCGGCCGGCACCAATCTCGGCGGCTCAACATTTTTCAGCAATGCAGGTGAGACGACACGGAATGGTATCGAGGCCGGGCTGACATTTCGCCCCCTGCCCGGCCTTGATGTTTCCCTTGCCTATACCTACTCGGACTTTGAATTTGATACCCTGGTGATTGCGGGGACATCCTTTGCCGGCGAAAGAATACCGGGCGTACCTGTGCACACGGGATTTGCCGAATTTGCCTACCACCATCCAGCGGGTTTTTTCAGCGTCTTTGATGTCCAGTTTGTGGACGAAGTACTCGTGAATAATGCCTTTGTTGATGATTTTGGCGCCCTCATTCCGCAAAGTGAGGCAGCAGATGATTACACGCTCGCCAATCTCAGGATGGGATATACCGCGAAAACCGGTGGCAAGATCGAGTTCACCCCCTTCTTCGGGATCAACAATCTGTTTGACCAGAAATACACCGGTAACATCAGGGTAAATGAATCCCGTCACCGATACTTTGATACAGCGCCGGAATTGAATATTCATGCAGGGTTATCCATCCGGTATCAATGATTGATTGGTCAGTAGTCAATGGTCAATTGACGAATGACGAATGACCAATGACAAATAACAAATGACATGACCATTTCAAGTTCTCTGACCCTCCTTGATCAATCCCCCTTATATCGTGCCGAGCAGGTGAATGATTTGAAGGTCATTGGAACAGGGATGTTCCGATGAGCGCAACCAGGACAGGAAGTCCTGTTTGCGCGACCTGCAAAAATCATGAGCATGCGAGGGTATCCGCAGGACACGATATCGGGGGAAGGCTTTTTTGGTCACTTTTTTCCAGAAAAAAGTGATTCGCCGTGCGAGGCGAAACCGATGTTACCAGCGCAGCAGAAATGCGGTAGATCCGGCTTATTCAGCCTACTTCTGAACGGGGAAAACACTGGCGGCATCAAACACCGGGCCATCTACGCAGACCCGCTTCATCGCAGGTCCATTTCCGGTTTCGACACGTACCGTGCACCCGGCACAACCGCCGACGCCACACGCCATATACTCTTCCATGGATACCTGGCACGGCAGGTTGAAATCCCGGGCAAGTTTCGCGACCGCCGCAAGCATGGGCATGGGGCCACAGGAAAAGATTTCGATCTCATTTCTCTGGTCCGGGTCCAGATGTGTTATCCAGTACCTGGCCAGATCGGTGACATAACCATCATAACAGCCCGCATAGCCCTGCAGACTGGCCAGACGGCACGCTATCCCCCAGTCATCCAGTAATGGCATGGTGGCAATGACCTCATTCGGCATGGCCGGCAGTATGATCTGGGACGGCCTGGTCTGAAAGGGAAAGGGGATTTCCGAGCCCATCAATACGAGAGGGCTGATCCCGTGATTATTTTTCCTTACCTGTTCGGCCAGAAAGATCATCGGCGGGATACCAACGCCACCACCGATCAGGAGTGGCCGTTTACGATAACGGGCAGATTTGAATGGCTGTCCAATGGGTCCCAGCAGATCGATCACATCTCCCTTGTTACGTGCCGCCAGCAACCGGGTACCTGTGCCACAGACCTTGAACAGGATATCGATCCAGCCCTCATCCGGGCTGGCCCGCATGATCGAAAAGGGGCGGCGCATGGGCAATGCCGGATCGCATTGCAGGTGTACGAAACTGCCGGGCCGGGCCCGTGCCGCGGTCCCGGGCGCAAATAACCGGATGAGATATTGTTCACCTCCATATACCTGTCGGGACAGCAGCTCCGCGAATTCAACAAGGATTGTATTACGGGTTGCGGGGTGGCTCATGATGTCTGCTACCGGCGTCGCCAGCCACTGCTGGCATGTCATCGTTCAAATACGGGTATTCCACCACACAGGGTATGGGTTACCCGGCCAGTCAGTTCCCAGCCATGGAATGGAGAATTCTTGCCGGCACTGACCAGCGCCGCGTTGTCCACATTCCATGCGGTGTCTGTATCAATGATACAGATATCCGCAGGCATATCCTTGTCAATATTGCCTGCCCGTAAACCCAAAATCCTGGCCGGGTTGATGGTCAGGGCGGCAATGGCAGTGGTGAGGTTGATGTGCTTCCGGTTTACCAGATGCAACATCAATGGCAGCAGCAATTCGATGGTAGAGGCCCCCGGTTCGGTAAGACTGAAGGGCGCAGATTTGGCATCGGCGTCATGTGGCTGGTGATCGGAACAGACCGCGTTGATACTGCCGTCTGCGACATCCTGTTGCAGCATCTCCCGGTCCCGCTGGCTGCGCAGGGGGGGGCGTAAATGGCAATTGCTGTTGAAGCCATCGATATCCATCTCGGTGAGATGCAGGTGGCATATACCGACGTCCGCACTCACCGCGAGTCCACGCCGTCCTGCTTCCGCGATCATGGCAACACCCCGGCCCGTTGAGAGCCGGCAGAAATGTGCGCGTACCCCGGTCTGCTCTATGAGCAGCAGGGCGCTGCTGACAGCAACAGTCTCGGCAGTTTCCGGGATGCCCGGCAAACCCAGCCGCGTACTGACAGCGCCTTCATGCGCGACACCCTGATTTCGTAGATGAGAATCTTCTGCAAAAAGATGCAGGGTCAGGTCACAACTGGCTGCGTATTCCATTGCCCGTCGCAGGACCTCCGTATTTTCAATCGGTGCAAGTGCATTACTGATACCGACACAGCCGGCCCGTTTCAGTGTATCCATTTCCGCCAGTCTTTCCCCGGCAAGCCCGAAGGTCATCGCACCCAGGGTATAAACGCGTGCCTTGTTGACCTGCGTTGCGCGTTGATGGATCAGTTCCGCGACTGCGGGGGTATCGACAACGGGCCTGGTATCCGGTGGGCAGCAGATGGATGTGATCCCGCCAGTGACGGCTGCACTCGTTTCACTGGCTATCGTCGCCTTGTTTTCGGCGCCGGGTTCACGCAGATGGGCGCAGAGATCAACCAGACCCGGGCATACGAGTTTATCTGTAGCATCGATCTCACGGTCGGCCTTGAAACCATCGGGCGCATCAGACAGTGAAAGAATTTTTCCGTCAGCAATGTAGATATCTCCGACCCTGTCCACGCGCGTGGCCGGATTAATGATATGTCCGTTGCTGATTTTGATTCGCATCAGGTCCCTTCTGCATTATTGTCGTGGAAGCGTCCCATCACCATGGCCATCACTGCCATGCGCACCGCGATACCATGACTGACCTGCTCCAGGATAACGGAATGTTCACCATCCGCGACGCTTGATTCTATTTCAATACCGCGATTAATCGGGCCCGGATGCATGACAATGACATCAGGTCTGGCCACAGCCAGTTTTTCCCTGGTCAGTCCGTAACGATAAAAATATTCGTTTTCACTGGGCAGCAGGGCGCTGCGCATGCGTTCACGTTGCAGGCGCAGCATGTAGACCACATCGGCATCAGCCAGGCCGCGACGCATATCATGAAACACATGGACCCCCAGTTTTTCCACCTCGGCCGGGAGCAGGGTATTGGGTGCAACCACCCTCACTTCACATACGCCCAGTGTCGTCAATGCGTGAATCAGTGAGCGGGCAACACGGGAATGCAGTATATCGCCGACGATCGCAACGACCAGGGATGAAAAAGTCCCCTTATGCCGCCGAATGGTGAACATGTCCAGCATGGCCTGTGTCGGGTGTGCATGCCGTCCATCTCCACCGTTGATGACACTGATGTGCGGGGCAACCTGCGAGGCAATATAGTGTGCTGCGCCGCTGTTATCATGCCTTACAACAAACATGTCGCTGTGCATCGCCTCCAGCGTACGCAGGGTGTCCGACAGTGTTTCTCCCTTGCTGGTGGATGAATAGGGAATATTGAGATTCAGTACGTCTGCGGACAGACGCTTGGCGGCGAGTTCAAATGTGGTTCTGGTGCGTGTGCTGGGTTCGAAAAACAGGTTAACGACGGTCTTGCCACGCAGCAGGGGGACTTTTTTAACCGCCCTTTTGCCGACGCCGGCAAAGGATTCCGCATGGTTGAGGATATCCAGGAGTAATTGTTGACTGAGACCTTCTGTGGTAAGGAAATGCTTAAGGCGACCGTTGCTGTCTAATTGAATATTGGTGACCGTCATTCCGATTTTTTTATTACCAGTGCCAGTGGCTCGGGTCCGGTAAGTTTAACATGTTCATCTGCGTTTAGCGTCATACTTTTCCCGATTATATTTGCCTGGATCGGTAACTCACGCCCGCTGCGTTCCAGCAGCACCACCAGGGTAACGCTGGCCGGCCGGCCATAATCAAAGATCTCATTCAAGGCAGCCCGGATCGTTCTTCCTGTATAAAGCACATCGTCCACCAGGATGATGTGTCTGTTATCCACGTCAAATGGCAGATTGGAAGGTGTTACCCTCGGATGGATCCCGATGTGACTGAAATCATCCCGGTAAAAGGCGATATTGAGTTCTCCCAGGGGATCAGCAAGGTGTAATTTTTTATGCAGGTAGGCAGCCACCCATATGCCTCCGGTATGGATCCCGATCATTACCGGATCGGTACGCAACTGTGCCTGTAACAGGGATTTCAGATCCAGCGCAATCTGTTCGAGTAAACCTTCGATATCCTCATTAATCATCTTTAATCTACCCTTTGCCCGGGATCATCATCCCTGTGTTCGGACAACCAGGTTTCAAGTATTACCTGCGCGGCAACCGGGTCAACGTTCCAGCTGCTGCCCAGGCGCTGCTTCCCTTCATAGGTAGACAGGCGTTCATCGATCTCGAATACGGGCAAATGGTAACGGCCTTCCAGCTGGCGGATAAAACGGGCGGCTGCCTCGCTCATTTCCTGACGGGATCCGTACATGGTTAACGGCATTCCTACAACCAGTGATGCCGGTTGCCAGCTGTTTACCAGATGTGTGATGCTGTCCCAGTCAGGTATGTGCTTGTTCACATTGACTGTTGCCAGCGGACTGGCCGTTCCCGTAATTGTCTGGCCAACAGCAACGCCGATCCTTTTTTCACCAAAATCAAAACAAAGCAGTATCTCGTTTTTCACGCGTGACCGACATCACTGGAAAGCTTGTTCAGATCAACACCCAGATGTGACGCAGCTGACTCCCAGCGTTGTTTTGAGGGAGTTTTGAAAATAATCTGCAGATCTGCCGGTCCGTTGAGCCAGATGTTATCCATAATTTCCTGTTCCAGCTGTCCGGCAGCCCAGCCTGCATAACCCAGTGCAACCAGTGATTGCTCGGGACCCTCGCCATCAGCGATGGCCTGCAGTATGTCCCGCGAGGTGGTAACGCATATATCATCCTCGATGATTATGGAGGATTCCCATTCCTTCATGGGGGGGCGATGCAGTATGAAACCCCGGTCCGTATGGACAGGACCACCCTGATAGACAGGAATTTTGCCGATTTTTTCGTTTTTTGACTGGATATTCATCTGTTCCAGTACGTCACGAAGTTCAAGATCCAGGGGACGGTTTATAACGATACCCATTGCACCTTCATCATTGTGGGCACATATATAGGTCACCGTTCTGTAAAAATTAGGGTCTGCCAGACCCGGCATGGCAATCAGAAAGTGATTGGTAAGATTGGCTGTTTTCATAGCGGATAGTATCAATGGATAAGCTGATTTCTACAAGTCCCGAGTTCCAAAAAAACAGGGGCTCCGGTTGTAACCGCCTTGAACGATATGAGCTGGCGGATCAGACAGTTACCTCCTTACGTATCGGGGCATAAGCAGACTTGAAATGCAGGATGCATTACTGTCGCGATGAAATGGATGTCAGAGAACGACCCTTTTGCTGGCTAATGGGCGACTTTTTTGTATCCATATTGCAATACAAGACCTGACCCCGTTTCCGATCAAAACAGATCGATGGTCCCGCTTTTTATTGTTGTGATTAATTTTCCGCTTTCGACCAGTGTCTCATAATTATGGATACAATTACGACCATGTTCCTTGGCGAAATACAGCGCTTTATCAGCACAGTCAAGAACAGCAGGCGGGTAGTCTTTTTCCATAATTCCCGCATACCCGGCGCTGATCGTAATTGTGCCGATCTGGGGAAAATGATGTCCGGACACCGTGCTACGAAATCGTTCCAGGGTTTTTTGAGCATGATCCAGGGGAATGGGCTCTAATATGATTACAAACTCTTCTCCGCCAAAACGAAACAGCAGATCAGAATTACGAAAACACTTCTGCATCGTCTGCGCCAGACTAAGAAGAACTTCATCTCCAAACAAATGACCGTATTCATCATTGACGCGTTTAAAAAAATCAATATCGATAATTCCCAGCCAGGCACGCGCGTCAGTCGTGATTTTTCGTTTTTCATTACGATATCCTGAAGCCAGATATTTTTCCTTTTTTCTACGCTGGTCATGAAGCAACCGATCAAGTTTTATATCGAAAGTACGCCGGTTATACAGACCGGTCAGTTTATCGTGCTCACTTTCACTTAAAATCGTCAGATAATTGGCATAAATCTTGAAAAAGCCCTCAATCAATTCCCTGAAATCCTTCAGGTCCCTGGCACTATACAAACTAAGTATTCCAATCGTCTTGTTGTTACAGGTTAATGGAACCAGGAGCCGTATTAATTCATCAACTTCACAGGTGAGGGTTCTTGTGGTTTGAATGCATTCCCTCATGTGTGGTTCTGCGGGAATAATCCTTGATTCATTACTCCATGCATACCGTTTTTCACCCGTTTGATCAGCCAACACCGAAAGGCGGGCAACCTCTTCGAAATCGGCAGACAGGTTTCCATTTACTAATTTACATAGGGAAATCTCGCTGGCAGGCAAAATTTCAGCCAGGGTTGCCACCAGGCTGTATTCAAGTGAATCCACGTCACGCTGTCGTGTTATTTCAATAACAGACTGTAGAATCCGGTTATTCATAATAACTTGAGCTGGTGTATCCGGGGAAAGTAACGCTTGTTGTTTATAGTACGCTATAGGGTAACCGCTATTATAATGATAAGCAGATCCCGCTTATCACTATTAACAGGGAGATTTGGGCTGGTGTTCATGAAATCCCATTTACTCCCTGTTCCTCTTATGGAACGTCAAAGAAAGGTTAGCATATCCAGATTACCCCTGCGATATTTCCCCCTCATGAGCATGTCATCGGGGAAGGTTCGACATACATGAACGCATTGATAATATGATCGCATGGATTTACTGGTATGGAAATTCTGTGAGTCATCCTGATTTGCATATAGTAAAATCGCTATCCAGGAAATATCCTCATCACATTAAAAAATCAAGGTAAAATCCGGATATGGCCTGGTTACAACTGACTCTGGAAAGCGACCCGCAGCATGCGGAACAAATGGCGGAGCTGCTCGAAAAATTCGGCGCGGTGTCAGTCAGTTTTTCCGCCGTCAGTAACGAGCCGGTTTTCGGGCAGGAGGAAACCGAACCGGTGCTGTGGCAACAGACCCGTGTGGTCGCGACACTCTATGAAGAAACTGATCTGGATGTACTGCTGGTATGCCTGCGGGATCGCATCGGTGCGGAACATATCCTGAAACATGAGATCACCCTGCTGGAAGACAGGGACTGGATCAGCGAATACCAGCAGGGGCATCGGCCGCTGACCTTCGGCGACAGGTTGTGTATCTGCCCGAGCTGGTGCAGACCACCGGACAGCCTGACAGAACCGATCATACTGGACCCGGGACTGGCCTTTGGTACCGGCAGCCATGCCACCACCTCCCTGTGCCTGGAATGGCTGGTTGCCAATGACGTCACCGGCAAGACGGTGATCGATTATGGCTGTGGTTCGGGGATCCTGGCACTTGCCGCCGCCAGGCTCGGTGCCGGGGAGGTTTATGCCGTTGACATTGATCCCCAGGCCTTGCAGGCGGCCAGGGAAAATATACAGAGAAATCATCTTGATCGGCATATCGTCATCAGCCATGCTGATGAAATTGATTTACCGGCGACCGATGTGCTTATTGCCAATATCCTCATGAACCCCCTGCTTGACCTCGGCCCGCAATTTGCTGTCCTGGTACAGGTCGGCGGCAGGCTGGCCCTGTCCGGGCTCCTCGCCACCCAGGCCGGGGAATGTTTGGCCGCCTATCAAGGCTGGTTTAACATGGAACACCCTGTTTACCGACAGGAATGGGCCCTGCTGCAGGGGACACGTGCATGACTGTTTTCGAATATCCAGGCTGAATGTTTACCGATTGCCCCGATTGTGCCAGGCAGTTCCGCATCCATGCGGAGCAATTGTCTGCGGCCAATGGCCAGGTGCGTTGTGGTTATTGCGGCAAACAGTTCAATGCACTGGAACGTCTTCACGACAGCCCCCTGCCGGAAACGGAATTACTACCCGTACAGGATACCGATGAAAAATCCGAGATCCATCCGGAACGCGAGCCCCAGTTTGATATTTCCATCGCTGAAAATGAACTGGCAATTGACAGCCTGGTGGCAATGAAGGTTGCCGGAGAACCGGGGAGCGTAGATGCAGATATTTTGTTCAATGACATAGCGGAGGTATCAGCCGAACTGGAGGCCCGCCCGGCCGACAGCACCACCAGAGGCCAGTACGACAAGGAGAATGACGAGGCCGGTACCGATGCAGAACCGGTGCGTGATACTCCGGATGGACTGGCGGAATTACTGTCTGACCATCTTCCACGGCGAAGCCTGGCCGGCAGGATGTTGTGGGGGCTGGCAACGCTGCTGGTTGCCATGCTGGTGGTCGTGCAGGCGGCCTGGTATCACCGGGATGAACTTATGTACCGTTACCCCGTGCTGGTCCCCTGGGTGCAGCAGTTATGTGAAAGACTGGACTGCGAAACGATACGCCGCCGGGATGTCTCGGCGATCACACTACTCAATCGTGATGTGCGTTTCCATCCCCGGTTTGCAGACGCCTTGCTGGTGAATGCGACCATGACCAATCTTTCGCAGGGGGTGCAGCCATTTCCACGTATTCAGCTGACCCTGTTTGATACCGGCGGTAACGTCATTGCCTACCGGGAATTCAACCCGGCAGACTACCTTGATGACAGTATCGGGATTGAGGAAGGGATGGCGCCCGATTTCCCCATCCATTTTGTGCTGGAAATCACCGGTCCGTCGCACGGGGCGGTCAGTTTTGAATTCCGTTTTCTATAATTTCCTGTTAATACCAGTAGTTAAACAAGCTGCTTTTCTGCCCGGGCAATAGTCGTTATCATGATGCCTTAATTTTAAACCGCCGGTTGTGACAAGAAGCGGTGAATACATGGTAATCGGTCCCTACAAACTCAAGAACAACATTCTCCTCGCCCCGATGGCAGGTGTT
This sequence comes from Gammaproteobacteria bacterium RBG_16_51_14, assembly GCA_001802375.1. Taxonomy (GTDB): domain Bacteria; phylum Pseudomonadota; class Gammaproteobacteria; order Eutrophobiales; family Eutrophobiaceae; genus RBG-16-51-14. The sequence goes on along the minus strand of MGXK01000093.1, from coordinate 6,314 downwards.
ACAGACAGTCCCTTCCGGCAATTGTGCCGGGAACTGGGCGCAGGACTGGCTGTGTCCGAGATGGTGATGGCCAATCCCTCCCTGTGGAAAAGCAGGAAAACACAGAACCGGCTTAAGGCCCTGGATGAACAACGGCCCAGGGTCGTGCAGATTGCAGGGGCCAATCCGGATGTGATGGCAGAGGCGGCCCGCCTTAATGTCGATCACGGGGCCGACATGATTGATATCAATATGGGCTGCCCCGCGAAAAAGGTCTCCAACGCCATGGCGGGTTCTGCCCTGTTGCGCGATGAGTTGCTGGTTGCGCGTATCCTGAGAAGTGTCGTCGTTGCGGTTGCGGTACCGGTGACCCTCAAGATACGGACCGGCTGGGACATGGAGCACCGCAATGCCCACCGGATTGCCCGGATCGCAGAGGATTCCGGCATTCAGGCATTGACGGTCCATGGCAGGACCCGCGCCTGCAGATTCAATGGCCAGGCCGAACACCGGACAGTGGCGGAGATTAAATCAGTACTGTCCATCCCGGTAATCGCCAACGGAGATATCGATTCTCCACAGCAGGCGGCGTATGTACTCAGGTCTACGGCTGTCGATGGCATCATGATAGGCCGTGCCGCGCTGGGGAACCCCTGGATCTTCCGTGAAACCGCGTATTTTCTGGCGACGGGCAGATTGATGGCAGTACCCGGGACCAGGGAGATCCGTGCTACCTTGTTGCGGCATGTGCGCGGCCTGCATGAATTCTATGGTGCATACGCCGGGATACGCATGGCGCGAAAACATATCGGCTGGTATTGCCGGAACCAGACCAACGCCAGGGCCTTTCAGGCACTGGTCAATCAGGCAAATACCGCGAATGAACAAATACGTCTCATCCAGGGTTTCTTCCCTGATCCTCAGGAACTGGCCGCGTGAATATGGTTAAATCAACTACCCAGAAGCCAGCGCTACCCGACAGAAAAGGGAAACCCTGTTTGTGCGAAAATGTACAGGATGCAATGCAATCTTATCTGAACGATCTGGATGGCCATGAAGCGAAGGATCTCTATGAACTCTTTCTCCTGGAGTTCGAAAAACCGATGTTTGAGGTGGTGATGCAGCATGCACGGGGGAATATCACCAAGGCCTCCCGGATGCTGGGCTTGAATCGTGCCACCCTGCGCAGCCGTCTCAGGAAATATGGTCTGGAATAATCCTTGCCTGGCACGGCACCCGGGGAGAGGGTATTGCAGCCATTTTCACCGATCCGTCTGCTGCTGATTTTCAGGGGGATTATTATCAATAACGCAGGAACAGAATTATGAATCCAGTCAAACGTGCGCTGGTCAGTGTCTCCGACAAGGCCGGAATCGTCGATTTCTGCAAACAGCTGGTACAATTGAATATCACTATCCTGTCCACCGGCGGCACCGCCCGGTTGCTGACGGAGAATGGTGTCAAAGTCGTTGAGGTGTCTGACTACACCGGTTTCCCCGAGATGATGGATGGCCGTGTCAAGACGCTGCATCCGAAAATACATGGCGGCCTGCTGGGACGCAGGGGGGTCGATGATGCCGTCATGAAAAAACATGGCATCGAACCGATCGATCTGGTCGTGGTCAATCTCTATCCCTTCGAACAGACGGTAGGCAGACCGGATTGCACCCTCGCCGAGGCTATCGAGAACATCGATATCGGCGGACCGACCATGTTGCGATCGGCCGCCAAGAATTATGCATCCGTTGGTGTAGTGGTAGATGTGAGTGATTACCAACGCGTGCTTGATGAATTGCAGGCAAACCGGTGCACCTTGAGTGACGAAACGCGTTTTTCCCTGGCACAAAAGGTGTTTGCACACACAGCGAATTACGATGCCAACGTCTCCAATTATCTGGGCAGTATAGGTAAAGACGGGGCACACCTTGATTTCCCCGTAACCTATACCTCGCAGTTCCGGAAATTGCAGGAATTGCGTTACGGTGAGAACCCCCACCAGAAGGCGGCATTTTATTCACAAGCCGATGCGCCGGCCGGGACCCTGGCGAACGCAAGGCAGTTACAGGGGAAGGAATTGTCCTATAACAACATCGGGGATACCGATGCGGCACTGGAATGTGTGCTGTCATTCGGGGAGCCCGCGTGTGTCATTGTCAAACATGCCAATCCGTGCGGTGTTGCTACTGGCAATACCCTGCTGGAGGCCTATGAACGCGCCTATGCAACGGATCCGACCTCGGCCTTTGGCGGGATCATTGCATTTAACCGGGAACTGAATGCCGAGACGGCAAGCGCTATTATCAAAAGACAATTTGTCGAGGTCATCATCGCACCCTCTATCCATGAAGAATCACTCAGGGTCACGGCGGAAAAACCGGGTGTGCGTGTCCTTGCGGCAGGAAAACGGGGATGCACGGTACAGCAACTGAATATGAAACGCGTCAGTGGCGGCTTGCTGGTACAGGACAGTGATCTCGGTATGGTGAGCAGAGACATGCTGAAGGTGGTCTCAAAACGGGCCCCTACCGACGCGGAGCTGGAGGATCTGCTGTTCGCCTGGCATGTGGTGAAATACGTCAAATCCAATGCCATCGTCTATGTAAGGGACCACCAGACCATCGGTATCGGCGCGGGCCAGATGAGCCGGGTCTACAGTGCCCGTATTGCCGCCATCAAGGCGTCGGATGAGGGCCTGGAGGTGAGCGGATCGGTCATGGCCTCCGATGCCTTTTTCCCGTTTCGTGACGGCATCGATTCGGCCGCCAAGGTCGGTATCAGGGCGGTCATCCAGCCGGGCGGTTCCCTGCGTGATGAGGAGGTGATTGCAGCGGCCAACGAACATGGAATGGCGATGGTGTTTACCGGGATGCGCCACTTCCTCCATTGAAATTCATCTTTTCCTTATTACTGTGTTGCCCCGTTTTTTCCGGTTTTCGTGCCTGCCCTTGTGTGGGCCTCGAACCTCGAAAATGCGATGACTTGCCCTGCGGCAAGACCTGTAGTTCCAACATCGGCCTGCTAATGAATAGAATATGAAAGTCTTGATCGTGGGTGGTGGCGGGCGCGAGCATGCCTTGGCCTGGAAGGCGGCACAATCAGGGACGGTGGACGCCGTTTATGTCGCGCCGGGGAATGCGGGGACGGCGACAGAGGACAAGGTAACGAATGTCGCGATCGAGGCAGAGGATATCCGTGGCCTGCTGGAATTTGCTGCCCGGGAGGTCATCGATCTGACCATTATCGGACCCGAAAAGCCGCTGGTGAACGGTATTGTCGATGCATTCAGGGCGGCCGGGCTACGCTGTTTTGGCCCGGCGCGGGAGGCGGCCATCCTGGAAGGTTCCAAGTCCTTTGCCAAGGCCTTTCTCAATCGCCATCACATCCCCACGGGGGAGTATCGGGATTTCACCGATCAGGATGCAGCCTACGCGTATCTCAAGATGAAAGATGTGCCAATCGTCATCAAGGCGGATGGCCTGGCCGCGGGCAAGGGTGTTATCGTCGCGCACACGGAAGACGAGGCCGTCGAGGTGATTGATGACATGCTGTCCCAGGATAAATATGGTAAAGCGGGCCGCCGCATAATCATCGAAGAATTCCTGAAGGGCGAAGAGGTCAGTTTCATCGTCATGACAGATGGCAAGCATATCCTGCCATTGGCCAGCTCCCAGGACCACAAGGCCAGGGATGACGGGGATAGCGGACCCAACACCGGTGGCATGGGGGCCTATTCACCGGCACCCGCGGTCACACCGGAGATCCATGCGCGCATCATGAAAGAGGTGATAGAACCCACGGTCAGGGGCATGGCGGAGGAAGGCCGTGATTACCTGGGTTTTCTCTATGCCGGTGTGATCATTACGGCGGAGGGAATCCCCAAGGTACTGGAATTCAATTGCCGTTTCGGCGACCCGGAGGCACAACCGATCCTGATGCGCCTGAAAAGTGATCTGATTGAGTTATGTGAGGCCACGCTGGCCGGGAGACTGAATGAGATGACGGCGGAATGGGACCATCGCCCGGCCCTCGGTGTGGTCCTGGCAGCGGCGAATTATCCGGCCCGTGTCAAAAAAGGCGATGTAATCACCGGGCTGGACACCACCTTCCCGGAAACGGTCAAGGTATTTCATGCGGGCACCCGGCAAGAGAAGGGCAATGTAGTCACGGCCGGTGGCCGTGTGCTGTGTGCCACGGCCCTCGGCGAGACCGTCACCCAGGCCCAGCAGGCAGCCTATCGCGCCATCAAGCACATCCACTGGGACGGCATGTTCTGCCGGAAAGACAT
>MGXK01000093.1:1022-1932 GCA_001802375.1 Gammaproteobacteria bacterium RBG_16_51_14 | reverse complement strand
TTTCTGCGGAAATTTTTCCAGCGGGTAATAGCAGGTGATCACCGCTTTTGCCTCCGCGATACGTTCGATGTACAGATAACGCAACAGGTAGCGGATGTCATCGATGTTTAAGTGATAAGGATTAATTTCAGGGTTCATCACTGTATGTGCAAGGTCGAACTGTGATAAATGACTATTGAATGGCACTTACAATTGACCCACGCAGGCTTAAGTTTGGGTCAGAAAAAGCTGACTATAATTTATGATTAATTTTTACTCTGAACCCGGATACGCTCAGGCCCTCGGCCGGTAAAGGAGTAAGCCCGATGCCGCGAGTGCGGCAAAGGCCGCCCCGGCGATAAACGTGGCCGTGGCGCCGAATGCGCTCCACAACGCACCTGCAATGACACTGGCCAGCAAAAGCGCACCGCCGCTCATCAGGTTAAAAATACCGAACGCCGTGCCGCGAAGCCCGGCGGGCGCGGTATCGGCAACCAGCTTTGAGAGCAACCCCTGGGTGAAAGCCATGTGCAGGCCCCATAACGCCGCGCCAATGAAGGCTACGGAAGGCGACGCCGACATCGCCAACACTACATCGGCAGCGATCAGCACTCCGATCCCGAACACCAAAAGCGTTCGTGGAGAAAGCCGATCGGCAGCGACGCCTGCCGGGTAGGCAAACGCTGCGTAGACAACATTCATGACGATCATGATCAGCGGCACATAGCCAATGGCCAACCCGACGTCTTGCGCGCGGAGAATCAGAAATGCCTCGCTGAACCGGGCCAGGGTAAAGACTGCGCCGAGCGCAACCACGAGCCAGTAGCGAAGAGACAAGCGTCTGACGTCAGAAAAGGTCAACCGGTTCTGCATGCCCGGTGACTGCGCCGAGGCTTCGGGCTCACGTATACCAACTGCGAGCAACAGCACC
>MGXK01000093.1:670-934 GCA_001802375.1 Gammaproteobacteria bacterium RBG_16_51_14 | reverse complement strand
CGATAAAGGCCCCCACCGTATCCAGCGACTGACGCAGGCCATAGGCCGCCCCCCGTAGCCCCTGCGGCACGATGTCTGCGATCAGCGCATCGCGCGGCGCGCCGCGGATTCCCTTGCCGATACGATCGACGAACCGTGCAGCAAACACCCACTCAATCGTCGTCGCGAGCGGGAACACCGGTTTGGTGACAGCAGCAAGCCCGTACCCGAGGACGACGAGGAACTTGCGTTTCCTGAAGTAATCACTGATCGCGCCGGAGAATA
>MGXK01000093.1:0-615 GCA_001802375.1 Gammaproteobacteria bacterium RBG_16_51_14 | reverse complement strand
GGACGCCCCGAGCACGGTGCTCATGAATATCGGCAACAGGCTATGGACGAGCTCCGAGGAGATGTCCATCAACATGGAGCCGAGACCCAGTATCCAGATGCCCGTAGGTAACGCGCGATAGATCGCTGCCGGTGACGGTGACGCTGACGATTCAGGGCTGTCGTGCGGCGGAGAGTTCATGGGCGATCCAATCTTCGGGTTGTCCGACTATATGATAAGGAGATTGTTGGCTGAGAATGTTATACAGGCGGCCACTGGAATTGTGTCAGTAATTATCCTGACAGCATAATCAGATTCGGGGACAGAGTAAAAACTGCTGAAATTTTCGATTAATTTTTACCGGCCACGATCCCTGGCTTTTGATGACCCTATCACAACCAGCATCAATGTGTTAATGCATGCTTACATGGATTTATGCCCTGAGGGTATTTATGACCCGTGGGTACGTAAACAATAGAGCGAAGCAGGAAGCCAAAGCCGAAGACTGACCCAGAATGTTCGCGCTATTAGCCGCGCCGATTTCTGGCGTCTGATGAATGGGGTTGTTATGCGCTCTTTCTGTTTGTGCTTGGTTTATGCACAATGCCAAGCAGGCCATCGATTGAGATATCTTCA
>MGXK01000092.1:44697-45025 GCA_001802375.1 Gammaproteobacteria bacterium RBG_16_51_14 | reverse complement strand
CCCGTGCCGGCATCATAACGGTAGGTCGTGACATCATTGGTATCGATGCGTGGCCCATCGACGGTCTTCAACAGTCCAATCAGGGACGGGTAGCCGTCGCCCGCCGTATAGTAATGTGTGGTAGTCGTCCTCGATTCCGTCGTAACACTGTCTGTTTCTGTGCGTGATTCGAGCTGACCATTGAGGTAGGTCAGGCCGGTCTGTTTCAGATGGACCCAGCTGGTCTGCGCCGTGGCGCAATCTGCCGGTGAGAGCAGGGGATTGCCGATTGGCGTATTCTCCGGCGGGGCAGAGACAGAAATGGCCGTGGGTAACCGATAGATGGTAT
>MGXK01000092.1:43390-44680 GCA_001802375.1 Gammaproteobacteria bacterium RBG_16_51_14 | reverse complement strand
CTCGACTTCCCCATATGCCTCAATACGGCATTCCGCCAAGCCCCGGGTGTTGTTCTCCAGTTTGGTCACATTGCCGTTGGCATCGGTGCGGCTTGCGACAAAACCGTTGGCATCATAGGTGACGTTCTCAGGCTGGCCGCAGCCCGGACAGGTCCCGCCATCCACCTGGCTGGTCTTCACGACGCCATGCAGGATCGCGAAGTGGTAGGTTTTTACATGACCCAGACTGTCAGTTATGGTGCTGGTACCATCGGTGTTGTAGATAATATCGACCTGTTCTGCGCCGCCTGCATGTTCGCTGCTCTTTGCACGAGCCTCAGTATCATAGCTCCAGGTGGCGATACGGTTACGGTTCTCATCCGTGATACCGGTCAAGGCATGTATGAAATAGATATTCTCGTAATGATAATCCCGGAACGGGTTATCGGTATCCTCTGTCGGTGTTTCATCTGGGTAGATGACTTTAATGAGATTTTTTCTCCCATCATATTCATATTTGAATAGGTTCGATGCCGGATCGCTCAGGGTGGCCACCAAGCCATTGGCCCCATAGCTAAAGCGGAGGCTGCGGCCGAAGGGATCAGTGACTTTATCCAGGGTCGTGGAATTACCATCGCCCCCATTCGAGGAAGATACATCATAGCTTAAGGTTTGCACAAACCCGTCGCGGCTGGTGATGGAAATCAGTTTGCCCCCAACGTTATAGATTTCAATATTGTCCGCTTCATCCGTATAACGATAACCGGTCACAATACCTTGCGCGTCGGTCAGGGCCTCAAAGCTGGCCTTGATATCAGGATCCGAAGTGTAACTGCCGGAAACCGCTGTAAAGTTGTGTTTTTTACCATCCGGTCGGGGCACCTTGACCAGGGCGCCGGTGATTTCCAGAATCCGGTCATAGCTATGTTTCCATCCATATCCCATCGGATACAATGTCATATCCTGACTGTTGTAGACACGGGTAAAATGTAATCCTGATTGGCCTGTCGCTGGATAATCGAACTCTCTCTGCACCTTGTTCCCGGTACCTACATTGATGGGATTTCCACAAAACGGATAATTGTCACAAGGGGAATCCCCGTTGTTCTTGTCCGTTGAATATAGGGGTGGCGGACAGTTGCCATTGGCATCCGGGATCTTATTACCAGGGCAACCTATGCCGTTTGATGCAATATGTCTCCAAATTGAAGCATTCCAACTTACCCAACATTGACCATAAGATTGAGTACCTGGGGTGTATGTATAGATAGTATGTCCGTCTGGAGCGTGATGCCAATGTTCATAGACCCA
>MGXK01000092.1:13892-43305 GCA_001802375.1 Gammaproteobacteria bacterium RBG_16_51_14 | reverse complement strand
TCTTTTCACTATTTTTCGCTGAATAGTTACTAATTTTATTCATAACGTATCAATTGCCTTACAATAGAATTTGAAATGATGTTTTCTTTATTTTCATCGTTTTCCCCTCAACGTTGATAATCCTGCTGCCATGGTTTTCTTCTTTTGCGTATGACACGCGATTGCGCACGATTTTTATAGATTACTGTCACCCCATTTTCTTTGATCTGGCTCATGGAGTGTGTAGACGCATCTTCAGCACATCAATGCTACGCAATTATAAATTTCTATCAGATCTATTTTGCGTATGTCTTGTATAAAACTGCTACGATTTTTGTAACGGTAATTACCAGTTGATTTGATTACCATTTTCCTGGACAAAAATTTGTAGAAAATTGATGCAAAAAATCGGGGTCATCAAAACAGAGGATATGTTTTTTATCTTTATATACCCCATCTGAGGTATTCTTTGATTCGTTCCAAATGGAAGTCACCCCATTTCTCTTTAATCAGGTCATTTTTCCAGGGTATGTATAGTCACAAAAAACAGATTCAACTGACATGGGATGACCATATTACCTATTCTGCAATGATGATGAATCAAAACTGATGTATAAAATCGCCAACTGCCTGTTCTATCTTATCATTACGCCGGTGCTTGCATTTGGCAGTGCGGAAAGTGCCGACATTTGCGACAGATATACCCGGAATGATATCGAACCTGGCAGGGAGGAAAGGACCTTTGCTGATATACCCAACGGCACAGGTCTGCTCTGGAAGATCGAAAACAAATCCGGTGGTATCAACTATCTGTTCGGGACCATGCATTCCCAGGATCGACTGATTAACCGGCCGCCGCCACCGGTCCGTCTGGCCCTTGCCCAGAGTCAGGTCCTGGTGATGGAAGTCATACCTGATCAGGAGGCAAACCAGGTTTTCCTGGATTCTATATTCTTTCGCGAACAAAACAGGTTAAGGGATCTGCTCGATCCCTCTGTCTATTCGCGCCTGCAAAACCAGATTATTGATTATGGAATCAGCAGGGATGAGGTATCACGTATCAAACCATGGGCTGCATTCACCCTGATTGGCCGCCCGCGGCCGGTACGGACACCTACACTCGACGCGGAACTCATGCAGACCGCGGTTGCACTGAACAAGGCAATCTACGGTCTGGAGACCATGCAGGAAATGGTTGACACCCTGGAAAACATCAGCATGCAAGACCAGATTGAAATACTGAATGACACTGTCTGCAATCAGGCACAGATCATCCGTGATACATGGCTGCTGGTACAGCTTTATATGGCCCGCGACCTCGCCGGGATCGCCCGTTTTAACGAACAACCACATCAGGATGATGCGGTATTCAATCGTTTCATGCAGCGTATCCTCTATGACCGTAATGCACTTATGCTTGATCGTATGGATGTCTATTTGTCGAGAGGGAAGGCATTTATTGCGGTCGGTGCCGCACACTTGCCCGGCAAGGATGGATTGCTCAGCGGGCTGGCCAGGAAAGGCTATAAAATAGCCGTTGTCTTTTGAAACACCCGTCAACCACCATCCGTACTCTCATGACTCTCATGATATTTTTCCTTCTGTTGCTGCGTTGCCTCCAGCTGATATTTCTGCTTCCATTCCGGATACGGCATCCCGTAAATAATTTCCCTGGCCTGTTCATAATCCATTTCCACGCCACGTTCTTCCGCCGCGGCGCGATACCATTTGGAAAGGCAATTTCGACAAAAGCCTGCCAGGTTCATCAAATCGATATTCTGTACTTCAGTGTGTTCACGAAAATATTGTACCAGGTGGCGGAATGTGGCCGCCTCCAGTTCAATCCGTGTCCTGTCGTCCATCTTCTGCTCCTGCCCGCAATGTCAGGCACTGGTGAATAATCCGGAAATTCCGGTTATAAGACCGCTGTTCAACCCCGGTTTATTTTCCGCCAAACATTTTCTTCAGGTTATCGAATCCGGCCTGATAGATACCGGTAATGATATCCATGGCATCACTTTCCGGTGCCCCGTCGGCGGTAAACTCGCTCGACCATTCCACGGTGGCCTTGCCGCTGCCATCATCGAGCACCCGGATCGATGCCTTGTAATTGGCGACCGGCAGTGGACTGTCAATGATGGAATAGGAATAGACGCGTTCCTTGTCATCCTTCTTTTCCAGCTTCTCGATGATGGTGCCGCCACCGGCGAGACTGAGGCGCCGCATTGTGCCTTCCTTTACCAATTCACTCTTTTCCACTGCAGGATGCCAGTCCGGGAGTGCGTTAAAACCACCAATCAGCTCCCATACCTTGTCCGGTGCTACACCAATTTCAGTTCTCAGCGCTACCTTGGTCATAATAACCTCCCGGTTATTGTTTGGATTGTAAAACCGCCATTACTACTGCCTGGGGAAACCCTGATCAATGCAGGGTCTCGTGGTCTGGGAATTCCAGGAGGGAATGCTCCAGACCTTCCCTAGAACCTCTCTCAAAATTGCTGTGCTTGCCGATACGGCGTTAAAAAAGGGCTCAAAATGCTCATTTACTCCCGTGTAAACTGCGCTTTCTCGCCCATTTTTGCCTTGTCTCGCCGGCGCTCGCTAATTTTGAGATAGGTTCTAGTATAGGTTATTTCCAGAAACCAGGATGAATGTACGGGCTCAAGGATGCAGGGTGCCCTACAGGTTGTATTTCTTTATTCGATATCGCAATGCCATACGTGTTATCCCGAGTTCCCTTGCCGCCCTGGATACATTATGACCTGTCCGTTCCAGTGCCTGTCGGATCAGGGACAGTTCCGCTTCACTCAGGGTCATATCTTCCAGCGAGCCATTATCGGCCGCAGATGTATTTTTGTTTACAAGGGATAACATCGACGCATCGATCTGACCACCCCCGGATAACAGAACCGCACGTTCGATCAGGTGTTTCATTTCGCGTATGTTCCCCGGCCAGTTGTAATTACACAGTGCCTCTTCCGCCTCTTTACTCAGCCTGACCGCCGGTAATCCATAACGTTTTGCCGTCTGACCGGCAAAATACCTTGTCAGCAGAATAATATCGCCATCACGATCCTGTAAAGATGGCATGGTAATACTCAACACATTGAGACGGTAGTACAGATCGGATCGAAACTCGCCTTTTTCCGACAATGTCTCCAGATCCCGATTGGATGCAGCAATGATCCAGGCAGCTACAGGGCGTTCCTGGGTGGTCCCGACCCGCCTTATCGTCCTGCGCTCGAGGACGGCCAGTAATTTGGACTGCAGGTTTATTGGCAATTCACCGATCTCATCCAGAAACAGGGTGCCATCTTCCGCAGCTTCAATTAATCCGGTACGTGTTACATGGGCATCGGTAAACGCCCCTTTTTCATGACCAAACAACTCGGATTCAATGAGATCCTTGGGCAGGGATGCGCAATCGACGTGGACAAACGGCTTATGGCTTCTTGCACTGTTCGCATGTAATAAACGCGCAATCACATCCTTGCCTGTCCCGGTTTCTCCCAGAATCAGTATGGTCGGGGGGATCATATCAGGAGACTGGGATAGTTGTGCGATCCGCCCTACCTGTTCACGTATTGATTGAATGGCGGGGCATTCACCAAGAAAGGCCACTTCTTCAACTGCATGTTGTTCACGCTTGGCTGAATAGGTCAATTTCCGGGTCAGTTCATCCTTGTCCAGGACCTTCTCCACATTGAGCAGCAATTCTTCCAGATCCACCGGTTTTTTCAGATAATCAGATGCCCCCAGCTTCATTGCGGCAACTGCGTCCTCCAGTTCACCATAGGCAGACATGACCAGGACAGCAACACCGGACTGATATTTGTTCCTGAGATCCGAGAGAAAATCCAAACCGGAACCGTCGGGCAACCGCATATCCAGCAGGACCAGATCGGGGGAGGATGACCTGAATTTGACACTGGCCGTTTTCAAATCACCCGCTATCTCGATCCTGTAACCGGCCCGTTGCAGACGTTTTGCAACCGCTTTTGCAAATACATTTTCATCTTCAATTACCAGTATCCTTTTCTCCAGTACCGGAATCTCCGCAGAGGTTACCAAGGGATTACTCTCCTGCATTGCTACTGACCCTCCTCTTCCGTTATCAACGGTGCACGTATGATCACTTCGGTTCCGCTTCCTTTGTGGATGTTGAATTCCAGATCCCAGCCATGAGTCTGGCAAATCTTGAAGGCAATCGGTATACCCAGACCAGTACCGAACCGCTTTGTCGATTGCCCCGGTTCCAGATTTCCCGCCTTGGGCTCAAATGGTAATCCTGGCCCACGATCAAGGATATGGATTTCAAAATTATCCTGCTTGTTGACCAGACTGACTGTCAATACACTTTCCCCCGGTGAGGCATCCACTGCATTTACCAGCAATCCATAGAGTGCCTGTTCCATTAAATCCGGATCAACATGCAACAATTCATCGTGAACCCATCCCTGCCTGTCAACAGTCATATTTTTCTCTTCCATTCTTGTTTTCAAGAGGACAAGCGCCGCATCCACCAGCCTGCCGGCCTTTACTTTTGTGAAAATGGGCTTGAGTGGATGTAAATAGGACACCAGCGCGCTTACCCAGCGCCCCAGACGATCTGTCGTGTCGATTATCGCCTGTTTGAATTCCTTAAGCTCATCAGGATCCCTTGCATTTTCTATCAACTGAGCAGTTGCCCGGATACTCGCCAACGGATTACGGATATTGTGGGCAACTACCGGGATCAGGGAACCAAGCGCAGCCTGTTTTTCACTTTCAACCAGGGCATTACGGCTGCGTACCAGGTCGCTTGCCATCGTATTGATAGCGACAGCCAGATTTGAGATTTCTTCCACGCCATGCTCCGGGATCTTGTGGTTCAGTTGCCCCTGACTGATGGTACCCGCGCCCGCCATCAACTCTTCCATCGGCCGCAGAAATCCCTTGCGCAAGATAAGGCGTGTATACAAGACCAGCATGAATGCCAGTATCAACGGGACGGGAACAATCACCGGTGCAAACCGGGTCCATTTCTCCAGCGTCTTGTCAAGCGCGATATGCTCATCCGCCAGTATCTGCTTGAGCTGGATATATTGCCGCTCAAACAATCCTATCATCCGTTGCGCGAATCTGGGGTCAAGTATCTTGATCCTGACCAGTTGATTGGAGAGATAGGGATCACTGAAGATTTTATTCATATCTTTCTGAATCTCACGATACGACTGCTGCAGTCCCTGAATAGCCTCATCTTCCGTGCGTAACGCGGCTTCACTGCGAAGTTTGTTAAAATGATCGTCTATGCGTCTTGAATAGTCCGAATACAGATCGTATGCCCTTGGATCTTCCAGAACGCGGGCGCGGATTACCTCCTGTACCTGTCCAAAAAATTCACCCCTGATTTGTTCGGTACGATAAATAAGGGCATTGATACGCACTGATTCAGTGGAATTCACTTGCCAGAAATAGGCCGTCATCCCCCCCAGCAGTCCGGTAACTGCCACCAGAAAAAGAAATGCAATCTCGTGGACAGAGATGAGATTCTTCAGGGACTTCGGGCGTTGCAGTAGCATTGGCGTGAGTATAATGTAATACAACCTGGTTCAAATAAACCAATCCGCATGGCTAACCTTAACCAAAAACGGCATACCATGCCAGTGGATAATCACCCGATAATCAAAATTAATTTTTAAAATAATTATTTATCTTATTGTTTTATATAATATTAAATTATTACTCATTCTGCATGCACATAAACTGGCACGGATTCTGCCCTTATATATTTACACAAACAAAATCTGTGTCCCGGGGTAAACCCGGGTTTCAATCAACTTATCGACAGGAGATACAATCATGAAATGGTCAACACCAGAATACAGCGACATTCGTTTCGGCTTTGAAGTAACCATGTACATCAACAACAAGTAAGTACAGTAGGTAAGCCAGACAATAAGGGGCCGTGAGGCCCCTTATTTATTTGAATGTCCCTGCAACAGCGTGACCTATATGGGACTTTTTAAATAACACAACGGACCTTAGCACCCTGATCCCTCACTAGTTTGCAATGACCACGAATCAATAGCCTGATATGATTCTTAAAAAATAACAAACCATGCCACATTATAACTATGACCCTGGCAATCCAGACGCAGAATCTTGGAAAAAAGTACGGCAATCTCCAGGCAATCAGTTCACTACACCTGGAAATCCCTGAGGGCCAGTTTTTTGGACTCATCGGTCCCAACGGTTCCGGTAAAACAACGACCATCCACATCCTGAGTACCCTGATCCGTCCCACCACCGGGACTGTCCTTGTCGCAGGCCATAACGTAGTTGATGATCCGGTTGCCGTCCGCCGTAAAATCGGTCTTGTGTTCCAGGAATCAGCCCTCGACAGGACATTGACTGTAGAGGAAAACCTGCAATTTTCCGGTGCGCTATACGGGCTGGATCATCGTCTTATTGCTGAACGCAGCCGGAAACTACTGGATCTCTTTGACCTTGATGGAAAACGCAAGGCGAAGGTCGCTACCCTCTCCGGTGGCATGCGACGGGCACTGGACATCGCGCGTGGGGTACTCCACCAGCCAAGGATTTTGTTCCTGGATGAACCCACGATTGGTCTTGATATCATCAACCGGCGCAGGATCTGGCGTTTCATGAAACAGTTGCGGCAGGAGCTGGGTATGACCATTCTGTTGACCACCCACTACCTGGAAGAAGCAGAATCATGTGATCAGGTTACCTTTCTCCGTAAAGGTGAGTTGATAGGCCAGGGGCGGCCTGATGTCCTGATCAGGGAATTAGGCGCATTTATTCTTGAGATCGAATCAGATGAACCTGAGGAATCTATCCGGTTGATCCAGCCACAACTGGGTTCACCCGTCCAGGAAGGAGAAAAACTGTTCTTCAGGATACCTGATGCCACTTTTTCCATCGGCAGGCTGCAGGATGAACTGCAAGGTCACATCCAGTCCTTTAATGTCCGCAAACCGGATCTCAATGATGTATACATCTGGAAAAACAGCGCACTCGAAGGGGGAAACACAGCGTGTTAAAGGCACTATGGGCCATCATTCAGCGTGAATTGATGCGACTGATACGCCAGCGGGGACGACTGCTCAGCGCCATGGTTCGCCCGTTAATATGGCTGCTGGTCATTGGCAGCGGGTTTGGCACAATGATGAGTCAATATGGCACCGATGATTACCAGCAATTCCTGGTGCCCGGTTTATTGTGTATGGTGCTCCTTTTCGGGGCCATGCTGTCATCACTTTCCCTGGTCTACGACAAGGAATCCGGTGTCATGCGCATGCTGATCATAGCCCCATTCCCGCATTACTGGATTATTCTTGCGCGGACGATCAGCGCAACGATTGCGGGCCTGTTTCAGACCATTTTACTGATCGTCATCCTGTTCGCGCTTGGTTTTCTCAGGCTGCCGATCGATATACCGCTGTTTTTGCTTGGCCTCGTTGTGACCTCCATTGTCTGTGCCAGCGCCGGGACCCTGATCGCAGTCTTCAGCAAGACCCTGGAAAATTTTGCCGTTATCATGAATTTCGTGATTTTCCCCGTGTTCTTTTTAAGCGGTGCCCTGTACCCATTGAAAAATCTGCCGACATTTCTGAAAATTGTGACACTGATCAATCCATTCAGCTATGGTGTCGATCTGCTGAAACATGCCTTGTTGCTTGATATGCCAAAATCATTCAGTGCTGAATTCAGCATATTCCAGGATCTCCTGTGCATGGTCAGTTTCTGTATAGTTGCCCTGATTATTGCCTGCCTGCGCTTCTCACAAGCCACTGTTATGGAAAACCTGGCGAACCTGCTGAGCACACCAAAGCATGAATAGTCATGGTTCAGAAACCGGCCTTTTGGATTGCGCCGGTCAGTGCGGTCGCATACGACTCAGGATATCATCATGCTTGAAGAATTGATGGTACAGCACACCTGACACGTGGAGAAAAATCAGACCCAGCAAGGCAACAGAACTGGCTACGTGTATGTCTGTGAATAATTCATTCAGCACAGGATCCTTCCATCCCCATTGAGGCAATGGCATGCCCCAGAACCGGGTCATGTAACCACTGAATGATGAGGAGATATAACCGGAGACAGGCTGTATAAACATGAACACATATAACAATCTATGCGTCAGGCTGGCCAGAAGCCTGTCCCATCCGGGAATCGAATCCGGTAATGCAGGCACCCCGCTGAACATGCGCCATCCAAGTCTGAGCACAGCCAGAATGGCAACCGTCAGACCAACCGATTTGTGTAACGCAAAAAACCAGGTCCGCTCAGTGGAACCTTTTGGCAAATCGACCATGTACCAGCCGAGGCCGAATAAGGCAAAAATCAGCAGCACCATGAGCCAATGCAGCAGAATCGCAGGTTTATTGTACTTTACCTGATTGTCCACTGTGTTTATCCGGATTTATCCATGATGAATTTCAAGATGACCGCGATGAAGACAACCTGCCACACAATAAAAAAGCCGGGCATATACTGCCCAGCGACGTTTGGCAGCATATCACAAATTTCCAAACTTCAAGTGACGACGAACGTGTTTTCACTATAAAATGAATCCATCCGGAACAGAAAAACCACCTTGACCCTGATGGAAAAACTGTTTTTTAAAACAACGACGACACGCCATGTCCCGATCACGCTGCTGCTGTGGTTATTGCAATTCATTCCGGCCAGCGCCAGTTGCAATGACTACGAATTATTAATTCACAAGAATAATCAAAGTCTTATTGTGAAGGAAGGCAAGCATATTGTTAAGACTTTTCACATTGCAACCGGCAAGGGTGGAAATGGTACAAAGCGACTTCTCGGAGACAAGAAAACACCCATTGGGGTCTACCGGATCATGGACTTCAAGGCGGACAGCAAATTCTATTTTTTCATGCTTCTGGATTATCCAAACCTGATCGATGCCTGGTATGGCTACAAAAACGAGGTTATCACAGCCAGTGAATTTAAAAAAATAGCCAGTGCCTACAAAAACCAGCAAATGCCACCACAGGATACGGCACTGGGTGGCTATATCGGTATCCATGGTCTTGGCGAATTGACCGAACAGAAACTCTCGATCCACCAGGATTTTAACTGGACTGAAGGCTGCATTGCCTTGACCAATGACCAGATAAACGAATTAAGGCAATACGTCAGGAAAGGGACCCCGGTAGTCATCCAGGAATAGATGCCCAGGAACTATCACGTAACATCAGCAACCAAACTGTATATATAAATTACCCGGTCCGCTTCATAATTGTCATGTATCCCGAGTTTATCCTGACGTGATATTGAAAGTTACCAGACTATTACCCGTATTTTTTTCAATATCGATGCTGGTTTCCTGTTCAGAAGAATCCCGTGGTTTCCATGAATATGAAAGTAATAAAACCTTGCAAGAAGTAATGGAGGATGCCGAATTTGCCATCACTGAAAAGAACTTCAGGATTACCGGCTACCTGCATATCGGCAAGTCCATCAGGGACCGGGGAAATACCGGCTTCCCTTCCTATGAGATGATACTGTTCTGTAATCTGAGCTATGCCCAGGAGATGCTTACAATTGATCCATCGTTCGTTAATTATTGTCCACAACGCATCAGCGTCCGTGAACAGGATCAGAAAATCATTATAGGAACTGCATTACTCCCGGAACAAACCGGAAACCGTAAAATGGATGATTTTGCAGCGAAGATTAACACCATATTGCGTGACATAGTCAAATATGCTGCTGAAGAAGATCTGTTTTTACTTGATAGAGACCATGAAATATAAACCCCGGAGATTATGATGCCAGCAAAAAAACCTGAACATGTTCTGTTGCTTTTATGGTTAATGCTGACGGGGCTGGTTTTTTTCGGTGCCGTTGTATGTGTTGACCAGGGCTTGATCCGGGAAATGATCAATTCCGACAGGAGCCATATCTGCCTGGTACTCATTGCCATGTACCTGATTGGACTCGGCCATACTTTCATCCGAATCCTGTATCTGTCAAGGGAACTTCGCCTCGCAACCTGCACCGGGGATCTGCTGTGCTCCCATCCGGCCGAACAGTTACATCTCGATGGCAATTACATTCGGATCGCCGGAGGCCCGACCCTGCCTGCCGGTTTCATCACAGATTATATGGTGGATTTGATCCGGTCTGTCCCCGCAGCCAGACATGGTGACGCCACAATCGAACAACAGAACGATTTGCTCGAAGCCTACGCTTCAAAGTTCCGGAGTACCCATGAATTTGGCTGGTTTTATATCGATCTCATGCTGAAAGTCGGCTTTCTGGGTACTCTGGTTGGTTTCATACTGATGCTGAGCTCGGTGGCAAATATCGGTGTCCTTGACTCCGCAAGTATGCAGAAAGTGCTGATTCAAATGAGTATTGGCATGAGTACGGCACTCTACACAACCCTCGCAAGCCTGGTAGGTGGTATCCTGCTGGGCATACCCTATCATCTGCTTGACCGCGGCCTTAACGTACTGCTCGAAAACGCTGTGTACCTGAAAGAAGTACAGATCCTGCCGCGGCTGTCAGCCACTGCCTAGAACAAACAGAAGATATGTCTGCATTTTCCAGCACCCGCAGCAGATTTCAGCAACCCTTTGATCCAATCATTGCGGTGCTATTCAAAATCATCCAGGCGATCACTTATCTGTTCGTACTGGCCGCACTGTTCATGAACCCGGACGCCAAAACAGGAATCATTGATCCAAAGGCAGAATACATCCTGACTGTTACATGGCAAGATAACAGTCCGGACGACATCGATACCTGGGTAGAAGACCCCGATGGACAGGTCATCTGGTTCAGGAATCCTGCGGCAGGACTCTTGCATCTGGACAGGGATGATCGGGGTATGATCAATGACACTATTATTGTTAACGGGGAAAAAATCCAGAACCCCCTGAATCAGGAAGTCCTTACCATACGCGGTATCGTCAAAGGTGAATACGTTGTCAACCTTCATTATTATGCATCCGAGACCAAGAAACCGGTTGAGGTAAACATCCGTCTGGACAAGGTCAATCCGGCCCTGGAGGTTATCTATTACGGTAAAGTAACACTGGAAAAAACGGGTGACGAAAAAACAGCATTGCGTTTCAGAATAGGAAATGATGAAAAAATTTCGGATATCAATTTCCTGCCAAAGCATATCGTTATGCTGGAACAACACTAATTCCACCATGGGGAAACTACAGTGACAATTGGAATTGCAGGTATTACCGCAGCCTATGTCCTCATCGCGCTTCTGCTATTGAGCATCAATCTTTATTCCAACTGGTCGTGGCAGATCAAGGCGGGCACAGTTATACTGGCATCCGTATTCTATGTGATTACCTATATGTCCTTTCCACCCCTGCTTGGCTGGCCGACGAATGAATCGCCACCGAGACAATTCCGGTTGATCGCGACCCACGTCCAGCAGCCGGACAAACAGGCCGGTGACAAGGGTGCAGTATATATCTGGTTGAGCGTAATTGCGGATATGAAAACATCATCACCACCCCGTGCCTATAAATTACCCTATTCAGACGGATTGCATGAGCTGGTCATCCATGCAAAGGCCAAGCTTGACAAGGGAATAGCCCAGCTTGGTGAATTTGAAGAATCTTCCGGGCCCCCAATTCAGGTAAAATACGGTTCAAGGACCGTCACGGTGCCAATAAATATCCATATTTATGATTTACCCGATCCCCTCTTCCCTGACAAATGAAAAAAATGTCTACTCCCCGTCAACTACACCGGTACATCGTTTGTCTCATTGTCCAGCTAATCCTGCCGGTCCTGCCGAATGCAGCCTATCCCTGGTCGATACTGACAGAGGCCCTGGATCTGACATGCAGGCAGACACAACTGGAATCACTTGCCTGTGACTACCGTATGCGGGTGCCGGAACCACCCCTGGCCATTTCGGCAGCCATTGGCAATAACAAACTGACGGTAACAGAGGCTGAAATCTATCCCTGGCCACAGGCGGTTACGGCAATCCTGTTTCTGGTAGATACCAGTGATCCCGCGCGTGAGCCTGTAATCAGGAAGAATATACAACACCTGTCGTCCCTGCTTGCGGTGAGCAGGGATTACCAGCAGCTGGGACTGGCCAGTTTTGATAAATCACTGCGCATGGAAGCCCCGATCGGCACTTCGAAAAATCAAATCCTCGCTGCTGCACAACATTTGCGGGCGACCGGGATGACAACCGAACTGTACCGGAGTGTGATTCAGGCAATCTCGTTATTACAGACAGTTGCGGCAGATCGCAAGGTCATCTATCTCTTTTCAGATGGTCTCGCCGAAGACAAGGCCTATTTTCACGGGGATGTAATAAAAGCTGCACAGAATGCACGTGTGATCATCAATAGCCTGGGATATCCACGTTCAATCCCTGCCTCTGTTGCCTTGCAGACACTACGCCGACTCAGTGAGGAGACAGGCGGAATATATATCGAATCGGACCATCAATTTGATCTGCCATCAGGTTTTATTGACCTGCCATACGATAACATTGATAACGGCGGTCGTATCAACATTGATCTCTTGCCCGCCATTGCTGCCGGCTTGATGGATACTGCCGAGCTGCAACTCGCATTCGAAACAGACCTGGGCGATATCCAGATACAGGTTCCGGTTAGATTGCCATCACCTGAAAAAAAACCGGATACCGGCACACCCACACTGATACCAGCAGAACCTGTAATATCAGCAGCATCGATAAAAACCCGGCCAGCCGTCGTCACTGCACCGGTACAGGTGGTTACCAGGCTTCCG
This sequence comes from Gammaproteobacteria bacterium RBG_16_51_14, assembly GCA_001802375.1. Lineage (GTDB taxonomy): Bacteria > Pseudomonadota > Gammaproteobacteria > Eutrophobiales > Eutrophobiaceae > RBG-16-51-14. Next base: position 30,546 of record MGXK01000092.1, on the reverse strand, counting down.
GATTCCAGGGCAGCCGATCTCTGGCTGTGGTATGGCGTACCTGCTGTACTGATTATTCTGATCATCATGGTATTGCTGACCATGTCCCTGGTGTTCTGGCAGCGGCAGGGTGGACGAAAGAAAGCCACTGATTCGCAGGCGGGATATAAACCTTATGCCTATCTGATCTCACAGGATGAAACTGCAACCCGCTATCCGATAACCCGTACCATATGGCGGATTGGCCGGAGTAAAGACAATGAACTGACATTACGGGATAACTCTGTTTCAAGAAGGCATGCTGAAATTCATCGCAAGCGTAACGGCAAATTCGATATCGTTGATCTGGAGTCGGTTAATGGTGTCTATGTGAATACTGAAAAGATTACAAAATCCGATTTGAAAGAAGGTGATCTCATCGAGATTGGCGATATCACCCTTCTTTTTACACAATATTCTTCCGATTATTCTGCGGAAGAATCAACAGTAATGCAAATGACAAAAGCACCGGTTTCACACTAAATAACTGTTCCGAATTAGCGTACACATTAGAACAGTCGTTATTCCCGCGAACGACTCCAGGGAAGGAGGAGATAGAGCGACTCATGGAGACAAAGCCGAAGCGGGAATCCAGTCGACTAATGTGCCACCTGAAAGGCGGACTTTTTTCACTGGATACCGGGACATACCCTCAGGGCACAAGAGCCCGGTATGACAAATAGTTTGCATATGTACACCAATTCGGAACACGTATTTAGCATCGCAGCCTTTCCTGTTATTTTATTTTCCGTTATTCAATCGTCTTTAAATACTTGTCCAGCAGGTTCTGCATGGCTGAGGGTGAAAGCAGTAACTTGTCATCACCAAACCAGATACCCCTCTTTTTATTTATTAAACTCATGATTAATTCCGATTTGATATTACCCGTGCTGTCCCGGCATCTTTCCGGATACCTGGCAAGCATGGCCAGGGCGGCGCCAAGCACACATTCCCTGTGATTATGCAAGGTTTCCGTATAGGTATGGCTACTGCCTGTTTCACCAGTATTTTCACCTTCCTCTGATGATGTGCCCGGCTGATGTTTGACTGTCCTGATCACAAAATCCATCAATCTGGAGAGAGGTTCCAAGACTGATATTCTGCTGATAGTTGCCCAGCGATATAAATCAGCAGGTCTGATCTCCCATGCTTCCGGTATATTTTGCCGGTTCAGCACAGGTAATAAATTCTGTTCCACACATCGTTTTGCATGTCCCCACAAGTCATTGTAATCCCGTTTGTATTGATCGAAATCAACCCGGTCAGTATTGCATTGCGGATCTTTCCCCAGCAACAGGGGGATCCCTTCTGACTGTAATAACCAGATTTCCCTGCAAACCCACCTTTCATACAAACGCTGCTGCCGGAGTGTCTCCTCGTCAAAATACACTTTCTCACGTGCCGTGGAACTGTCTTTTACCGGTTCATCAGTACCTGTCTGTTTGTCCTGATTCTTCCCGGCAACACGTTTATTGCCGTGAAAAACGGCAAATAATCTATTTATTTTTTTTATGTCCATAAACAACAAACCATACTGTATGGATTAATAAAGAACACTGCCCCATGCAAATGCGTCAAGGCAAGTTTCCATTAAAATGATTCCCTGCCGTTACAGAAGATATTCCCTGCCCCGGTCCATCTGATCTGCCAGGACTCCTGATCCACGCCCGCATAAAATTCCCTGTCAATCCATAAACCCGCCACCGCCGCCAATTTATCCCGGATATACAATAACGGTATACGGTCCCGATACCAGGGTAAAACACCATATTCCTGAAACAGTTTTTTCAATTCATGGGTATTTTTCCGGTCAGCCGGCCGCAGTCTCTCCCCTCCCCTTCTGAATCTTACTTCCACGATACCATCACGGCACGTATCCACGGCGATACCACGGCCCTTTTGCCTCTTTGCCTCAAGAGTTCCCAGGGCAAGCTCAACTGGTTTCTCCATGGCCCAGTTAAACCGCTGTGCAGGATTATGAGACGGTAATGGCTGCTGTACAAACAGCAGGGTTTTAAACCGTCTCATTTCAGTACCAGTCCATTTTACACAGGGTGTGGCATCCGGGGATGAATTGATGACATCTGACAAGATATGATTGAGGTGATCTGATCCGGGTGGCGGAAAATCCTGTTCCTTCAGCCAATAGGTGATGAGATTTTTTATTCGCGTATCTGAAAAAGATTTCATGGCACCCATATCAAGAGCATTGATCTCTTTCCTGCGTACATTTCCAAGATCAACTGCTGCAGTTTCTTCAAGAAATTCAATTATCTCGGACTGGTGTCTTGCCGCACGTGAAATCACCCGTGATAAACCAGGCCAGCGTCTCTGCATGACTGGTATAACCACCTGACGGATATAATTACGGTCATAATTTGTATCGCTGTTGGTCTCATCATCAATCCATTTGAGCTGATGAGATTCTGCATAGTCCAGAATCTGTTGCCTGGAATAGCCCAATAATGGCCTCGCCAACCAACCCTTATCAAACCTCCTGATTACAGGCATGGACGCAAGACCACGTGGTCCTGCACCGCGCAGCAATTGTAAAAAGACTGTTTCAGTCTGATCATCCCTGTTGTGTGCCATCAGCAGGATGTCATCCTGATCAAAAAGATTGGCAATTGCCGTATATCGCTGCTGCCTGGCCCAGTTCTCGAGACTCTCTCCATCAGGACAGGCAGCATCAATTTTTATGTTCTGAAACGAAACACCCAGTTGATTGCATACCTGCCGACAATGTTCACTCCATATACTACTATTCCGGCTTATCCCGTGATCGACATGGACTGCCGATATACCGGAATGGATTTCATCCTTTACAGTATTTATAAGATGCAGTAATACATGCGAGTCAATTCCGCCACTGTAACCAATCCAGTATCGACCGGTTGCCGGAAATGTCTGTATAAGATCAGACAGACAATGCTGGGTAAGATTTTTATCTGCCAAGAAACGTTATGAGTCTGGATTAATTGATCAATGTCATCAGGTTTAAATAGAAGAAAAACCGGTTAATCTTCCCTGAAGCAACCATAGTTTCTCATTTTTTCCTTTCTGCGAAGCACAATTTCATCAATGCCGCAACCGGATAACGCCTTCAGTTCGAGGGCCAGGGCTGTTCTAATATTCTCCGTCATTGCCTTGACGTCCCTGTGCGCACCACCCAACGGTTCCGGAATAATTTCATCCACGAGTTTCAGATCTTTCAGTCTGGTCGATGTAATGCCCATGGCCTCAGCAGCCTCTTCGGCCTTATCAGCACTCTTCCAGAGTATGGAAGCACAGCCTTCCGGTGAGATGACTGAATAAATACTGTATTCAAGCATCAGGAGCCGATCGCATAAACCGATTGCGAGTGCTCCTCCTGAGCCACCTTCTCCAATCACCGTTGAAATGATGGGTATTTTCAGATCGGACATTACCATAAGATTCTTTGCGATTGCCTCACTCTGCCCCCTTTCCTCTGCCCCAATGCCTGGATAAGCACCAGGGGTATCTATAAAAGTCAGCAAGGGCAGTCCAAATCGTTCGGCAAATGACATGATACGCAATGCTTTCCGATAACCTTCCGGTTTTGGCATACCATAGTTTCGATAAATTCTTTCCTTCGTATCGCGGCCCTTCTGATGACCGATAACTGCGACCGGTTTGTTATCGAAACGGGCAATGCCACAGATAATGGCCGGATCATCGCTGAAATTCCTGTCACCGTGTAATTCATTGAAATCAGTAAAAATCCGGTCAATATAATCTTTTGTATAAGGTCGTTGGGGATGACGGGCAACCTGTGATATTTGCCATGCACTCAGTGATGAGAAAATGGATTCCGTCAGCTCCCTGCTGCGTTTTTGCAGGCGACTGATTTCTTCATTAATATTGATTTCCTTGTCATTACCTACATAGCGTAATTCCTCTATCTTTGCTTCAAGCTCTGCAATCGGTTGTTCAAATTCAAGAAAATTCATCTTAATAATTCATGCATTTTTAATTAGTTGTCTGATTAAAAGAATAATCCAGCATTACTTTTTCTTTGCCGAGAGAACCGTACAATCTGTCCAGTAATTCATCATTAATCGTAATTTTCCAGTCATTGCCAAGATGGATGACTCCGTACGCATGGTCATTGCCATAGGCAATGGATACTGTACATGGCCCGGGTCGATATGGAACCAGCAGTTCCCTGAGATATCCCACAGTTCCATTATTGATATCATTGTTATTGATCCGCATACATAATGAGGCATGTTTATTACGAATCTCATCGAGACTGCATACCTCATTTACGATAACAGAATAACCACTCACAAGGTAATCATCCTCAACCGCGACACCTTTAACGATGACCAGCTGATCTTTGACGATTAATTGTCTGTAGCGCAAATATTCATCGGGATAGGCTGTTAATACTACCCTTGCCGTCCGATCGTCAATCCTGATCTCCGCCATCTTGCCGCGTGTCCCGGAGCGGGTACGGATATTCATAACATACCCGGCGATCATAATACTACCGGGCCGGATGTTATTCAGTCTGGCAGTTACTATTTTCCCTAATTCGTCCTCGTAGCGTACTATTGGATGCCCTTCCAGATAAAATCCTAACGTCTCTTTCTCACCAGACAATCGCTCTTCATCACTCCAGTCAGACACCATTTCAAATGAAGAAAATATATCACCAGCATCTGCATTTTTCCGTCCATCTGGTGCCGGGGAGTGTAAACCAAAAAGATCATCCTGCCCACTGTCATTATTAATGGAATACTGCTCGGCAGACTGGATTGCTTTTGACAAATTTGATGCCAGAACACCACGCCCCGGACCAAGGTCATCAGCGGCCCCGGACTTGATCAATGCATCAAGCACTCGCCGGTTCACCTTCCGTAAATCAAGCCTGCGACAGAGATCAAACAGATCACGGTAGATACCATTCCCCCCCCTTTCAGTGGTGATATTTTCAATGGCAGCACGGCCAACTCCCTTGATTGCACCCAGACCGTAGCGAATCGTTTTTTTATCCTGCACTTTAAAACTGAACAGACTATGATTTATGGAAGGTGGTAACAAGGTGATATCCATACGCCGCAGTTCATCACGTAACATCACTACCTTGTCAGTATTATCCATATCCGAAGAGAGTACTGCCGCCATGAATGCAGCAGGATAATGTGCCTTTAGCCAGGCTGTTCGATATGCGATCAAGGCATAGGCGGCTGAGTGTGATTTATTAAAACCATAGCCGGCGAACTTTTCCATCAGATCGAATATATAGTTGGCAGTACTCTCACTGATATTACGCGCAACAGCACCATCCGTGAACACTGTTCTCTGCTTGGCCATTTCTTCCGGTTTTTTCTTGCCCATGGCACGACGCAGCAGATCGGCTGCCCCCAGTGTATAGCCAGCAAGCATCTGCGCAATCTGCATGACCTGTTCCTGGTAGAGGATGACCCCGTAGGTCGGTTTCAGGACTGGTTCAAGTCTTTCATGCATATACTGGACACGGGATTTACCATGCTTTCTATCAATATAATCATCCACCATGCCGGATTGCAGGGGTCCCGGACGGAACAAAGCAACCAGTGCTATCAATTCGTCAAAACTGTCCGGCTGCAAGCGCCTGATCAGTTTTTTCATGCCATCGGATTCAAGCTGGAATACCGCTGTTGTGTCCATGCGTCTTATCAACTGGTACGTCAAATCATCATCGAGAGGTATTTTCCTGATATCAATGCGTGGTGCATTGGCAAGATCACACAGATGATTGATATCCCGTACTGCCCAATCAATAATTGTCAGGGTTCGTAATCCAAGAAAATCAAATTTAACCAGTCCGATTGCTTCAACATCACCCATATCAAACTGGGTGGTGGTGATACTGGAACCCTGTTCACAGTAGAGTGGCATGTAACTGGTCAGTGCTTCAGGTGCGATCACCACACCACCTGCATGCCTGCCTGCATTCCTGGTAATACCCTCAAGTTTTTTTGCAAGATCAATAAGGATCTTCACATCATCTTCTGACTGGTAACGATTTCTCAGGGTCTCTTCTTCATCAAGCGCCCGATCCAGCGTCATGTTCAGCTCGAATGGAACCAGCTTTGCAATCTGGTCAACAAAACCATACGGATATCCAAGCACACGACCAACATCCCTGATAACGGCCTTGGCAGCCATAGTGCCATAGGTGATTATTTGTGAGACATGATCACTCCCGTATTTTCCTGAAACGTAATCAATTACTGCATCACGCCTGTCCATACAGAAATCAATATCGAAATCCGGCAGGGAAATACGCTCTGGATTCAGAAAGCGCTCAAACAGGAGATCATATTGCAGTGGATCAAGCTCCGTGATCCCAAGGGCATAGGCAACGAGAGAACCGGCGCCTGAACCACGTCCTGGCCCGACTGGGATATTATTATCCTTGGCCCATTGAATAAAATCAGCGACGATAAGGAAGTAGCCGGAAAAACCCCTGTCCGTGATTACCTTGATCTCCTCCTCAAGGCGGATCTTGTATTTTCCCTTATCGAGGACATGACCATTGACAGAATCATTAATGAGCCTTTCATCCAGTCCTTTAACAGCCAGATAACGCAACCAGGTATCCTGATTTTCATTCTCCGGTACGGGAAAATGGGGCAGATAATTTTCACCCAGTGTAAGTTCAAGATTACAACGCTGTGCTATCTTTTGCGTGTTCAGGATTGATTCCGGGACATCTGCAAAGATCTGGTTCATTTCATCGGCACTACGAAAATACTGATTCCGGCTGTAGTGTCTGGGTCTGCGCGGATCGTCGAGCGTGCATCCCTGTTGAATGCAAACCCGCGCTTCATGTGCTTCGTAATCTTCAGGTTCAAGAAAACATACATCATTACTTGCCACGACTGGGATATCGCAATTGACCGCAAGTGAAATGGCTGCCTGTCCATACTTGTCTTCATCAGGGCGGCCAGTCCGCACCAACTCAATATAAAAACGGCTTTCAAATATTTTTTTCCAGTCTTCGACAAGCTGCGTTGCAGCCGGCACATCCTCACTGAGCAGTGCCTGACCGATGTCACCTGTACGGGCGCATGATATGGCAATCAGACCATCATTGAATTCCTTGAGCCATTTTCGAAAGATCATTGGAATACCTCTGGTCTGACCTTCCATATAGCTCTTGGTAATGAGGCGGGTCAGATTCCGGTAACCATCCCGATTCTGGCAAAGGAGAAGTATTTTGCCGATGATCCCTCCATTCCCGTCATTCATAACATGGAGTTCCGAACCAATGATTGGCTTGATGCCCATGTTTTGCATCGTGCGATAGAATTTTACGGCTGAGAACATGTTACCCTGCTCGGTCAATGCGATTGCAGGCATACCTGATGCAGCAACTTTTTCCGCCAGTGAATCGATACGAATCAGTCCATCGACGATGGAATATTCGGAGTGAACATGAAGATGGATAAAATCAGAACTCATCAGATAACAGGATTATCCGTATTGTTTCAACCGCCGTTTCACCGGGGCAAAAGAACGGCGATGTACAGGTGAAACACCCAGTTTTTCCAGTGCTTGCAGATGCATTGCTGTGGGATAACCCTTGTGTATGGCAAATCCGTATCCGGGAAACACTTCATCCAGCACAGTCATTTCCTCATCTCTGGCTACTTTTGCCAAGATGGAGGCTGCACTGATGGCGGGTACAAAGGTGTCGCCTTTGACTATTGCCTCCGTCCGGCAGCCTACATCCGGGCAATGTAATCCATCGACAAGAACATACTCGGGTTCCTGGCCAAGTGATTCTATGGCACGTTTCATTGCAAGCAAGGTGGCCTGTAATATATTCAGGCTGTCAATTTCATGGTTCTCTGCACGTCCAAGTGCCCATGCAACCGCATTTTCACGAATCGTTGCAGCGAGTTTTTCCCTCCTTGAGGGACTCAGTTTCTTTGAATCCGTGAGTCCGATAATGCCATGGTTTTTCTCCAGGATAACGGCAGCAGCGATCACCGGACCGGCGAGAGGGCCGCGTCCGACCTCATCTACCCCTGCCACACGCTGGAAAGTCCCGGCAAATGCCAGCTTTTGTTGTACCGAAATCATTTCACCAGTTCAAGCACAGCAGCAGCGGCCTGTTTATTCGCATCCATGCGCAATCCGGCATGTAGTTGCCGAAACCGGCATTCGACATCTGCAACCGCAGACTGGTTATCAAACCATTTTAATAATTCGGCTGTCAGGCGCCCCGGTTCACACTCGGCCTGCACACATTCGGGCACTATCCGCCGGCCAGCAAGCAGGTTTGGCAGGGAAATATAGGGAATTGTGAGCATCAGCCTGGCCAGGGCATAAGTCAGCCAGGAAAGCTTGTATGCCACTACCATCGGTTTTTCAAGCAGCATTGCTTCCAGTGCAACTGTACCGGATGCAAGCAATACCACATCAGCCGCCTCCATGACAGTATGTGAATTTCCGGTAAAAACAGAAAAAGGCAGCTCCGGTGCAATCAGTTCCTTTTTTTTCAGAAAATAATTTTTCGCTTTTTCATCAACAAGACCAGTGACAAACAGAAAACCATCATCCTTCTGATGACACTGGCGTGCCGTTTGCAAAAATGGCGTTGTCATCTTTCTCAATTCATTTTCACGGCTTCCAGGCATGATTGCAATTATCCGCCTGTCCCCGGCCAATCCGAGTTTGCGGCGTGCAGCCAGTTTGTCCGGATACAATGGCAATTCGTCAGCAAGAGGGTGCCCGACGAATTTATAGGGTATGTTGTGCCGCCGGTAAAATTGTTCTTCGAATGGAAACAAAGACAACATAAGGTCGATAGATTGTCTGATCGATACAGCCCTGTATTCCCGCCATGCCCAGACGGAAGGACTGACAAAATGGACAGTCGTTATACCGGCGTTGTGTAAGGTCTTTTCCAGTCCCAGGTTAAAATCCGGCGCATCGACACCAATAAATACATCAGGTCTGTTGTCAATAAAATATTTTCCGAGACGGGTACGTATGCTGTGTAATTCCAGATAACGTCCCATAACCTCCGTTATCCCCATGACGGCGAGCCTGTCCATCGGGAAAAGTATCCTGCATCCTGCGTCGGCCAGCCTGGGACCGCCTATGCCCTCAACCCTGAGATCAGGCCTCAAATCACGAATAGCATTGATTAATCCGGCGCCAAGCAGATCGCCTGAGGTTTCACCCGCAACTATACCAACGTGCAACATACAGTTTATCTATGGATGACAGATACACCGATAGCATGATTAATCAGCGTACTATGCCACGTTCCGAGCGTTCTATGAATTCCGTGAATTTGGTTACTTCTTCTGATCCCTGTCCCAGTATTTTCAGTAAGGCAAGTGCCTCTTTCAGAACCAGCCCATCACGGTATACGGTTTTATATGCCTTGCGTAACAGATTGATGGCCTCTGAGGAGAATCCGTGGCGTCGCAGTCCTTCCCGGTTTAATCCGTTTGGTTTTGCCTTATTACCTGATACCAGCAGATAGGGAGGTACATCCTTGACGATTACCGACGAGATCGCTGAAAAACTGAAACTGCCTATGCGGCAGAACTGATGCACACCGGTAAATCCACCGAGTATCGCATAATCATCAACAGTGACATGGCCGGCCAGCGTTGAATTGTTTGCAAAAACAGTATGACTGCCGACAATACAATCATGGGCAACATGAACGTAGGCCATTATCCAGTTGTCATCGCCAATGACTGTCTTGCCACCCCCATCAGCGGTACCCCGATTTATGGAACAGAATTCCCTGATAACATTACCAGAACCTATCTCAAGAAGGGATTTTTCTCCGTGATATTTTTTATCCTGGGGATCATCGCCAATTGAACAAAACTGGAATATTTTGTTGTTTTTTCCTATGCGTGTTGGTCCTTTAATAACCACATGGGGGCCTAACCATGAGCCTGAACCGATTTCAACATCCTTACCTATTATCGAATACGGACCGATAATGACATCCTGATCAATCCGGGCTTCGGGATGAATAACCGCAGTTGAATCAATCAAGATGTGATTCCATGACTGTTGTAGTTAACAGTTCCGCAGATGCGACGAGCTTCCCGTTAACACTGGCGGTGGCTTCAAATTTCCAGATATTTCTCCGTACCGTTATATAATTGACGTGCAGTGTCAGTTGATCCCCGGGACCAACCGTTTGTCTGAAACGGACCTTATCAATACCAACCAGATAATAAAGTACATTTTCATCCGGTTCTTCTTTCATCGTTTCGGCGCCGAGCAGGGCAGCAGCCTGGGCCATTGCCTCTACAATAAGCACGCCGGGCATTACCGGTATCCTGGGGAAATGTCCCTGAAAAAAGGGTTCATTATAGGTAACATTCTTGATTGCGGTGATGTACTGGCCCGGCACACATTCCAGTATCTTGTCTACCATGAGAAACGGATAACGATGAGGCAGAAAGGATTTAATCTTCTGTATATTCATCTCACCCATGTCATCAAACCTGATTGTTGCTATATTTCAAGTTAATTTTTTTTCTATATTGTTCAGCCGCCGGGCAATATCATCGATATGTTTAAAGCGTGCGACATTTCTTTTCCAGCGTTTATTGTCAGTCACAGGTATACCGGATGAATAAATACCCGGCTTCAGGATTGAATTCGCAACTGTTGCCATTCCCGTGACGATCACATCATCGACGATTTCCAGATGTCCGCCTATCCCGGCAGCGCCACCAATCATACAACGACAACCGATTATCGTGCTACCTGCAATACCAACACAGCCGGCAATTGCAGTATGGGCACCGACATGCACATTATGTCCAATCTGGACCTGATTATCGATTTTTACCCCATCCCCGATCACGGTATCATCAAGTGCGCCACAATCGATTGTCGTATTTGCACCGATCTCGACATCATCGCCGATCCTGACACTGCCAATCTGCGGGATTTTCACCCATTTCCCTTCATCACGGGCAAGACCGAATCCATCAGAACCGATAACAACACCAGCATGCATTATGACCCTGCTTCCCACCGTAACACCGGCAACCAATGTCACATTTGCGTGTAATATCGAATCTTCACCAATCCTGACATCGTCACCGATGACGCAACCCGGCCCAATCCGGCTACCGGCACCAATAATAACATTGCTGCCAATGACTGCATTTGGTCCGACAGAAACCGTTTCATCGATTTCTGTTTCAGGATTAATGACGGCACTTTGACTGATAGCAGGGGTGGGCCGGACGGATGGATAAAGATGTATCGCAGCCCTGGCATAGCCGAGGTAGGGGTCTTCCGTCACCAGTGAATACACGGGACAGGACTTCAGATCATCCGCTGTTAATATGACAGCAGTTGCCTTTGTCGTCTTTAAAAACCGTGTATAACGACGATTTGACAGGAAACTGAGTTCGCCTTTTTTTGCATCATGTAAGGTATTGATTCCCTGTATGGGGCACTCCGGATCACCATGGAGCTTGGCGTGGATGAGTTCAGCAATTTCCCCCAATGTCGATGCCATCATTCTGGGCATCTCTATGCCGGATTACTGTCCACCTTTGCCTTCAGCAGGAACTTCAGCAGAACTTTCAGCAGGCTTCTTTTTCAGGTATTCGATGACCAGATCACTCATATCCACTTTTGAGCTCGCATAGATGACGCCTTCACTGAGCACGACATCAAAATTATTTTCTATCGCCACCTTTTGTATCGCATCCACTATGTCTTTCTGGATTTTTGCAAATTCTTCATTCCGTCTGAAATTAAGATCATCCCGGAACTCATCCTGGTTGCGTTTCTGATCACGCCTTTGTGAAATAATATCGCGCTCAAGTTTCTTGCGCTCAGACTCACTCATGATGGCAGCATCCTTGGCGAGCCGATCTTCAAGTGCCTTCAGTTTTTTTTGCGCAGCAACCAGTTCCTTGTCACGTGATTCAAATTCCTTTTCTATTATCTTACGCGCTGCATCTGCCTGTGGTGAATTCTCCAGTACCCGAACAGCATTGACAGCACCCAGTTTATATCCTTCTGCCTGTGCTTCCGCCTGCATCCCGATCATCATAACCAGGAAAGGAATTACGATTGTATGTAGTTTGTTTTTCAATGATCTATACTCCAGACTGATTTTAAAAATGAGACCCAAAGGTAAATTGGAAGGTTTGTGTGTCATCCCCTTTCTGGTCCGCTAACGGGACTGCAAAACTGGCACTCAGTTCACCAAATGGTGATATCCATATTCCGCTTACACCGGTAGAATATCTCAATTCACCCAGGTCAATATCCTCATTCTTTCCATAGACATTCCCCCCGTCAAAAAATCCGGAAACCCGAACCGATTTTATGTCCTTGAAATAGGGCACGGGAAGAATCACCTCGGCATTACCTATCAGCTTGAAATTACCTCCCAGTGGTCTTTTAGTACTATCCAGAGGCCCCAATGTATTTTCTTTATAACCACGAATGGTCCGGGGGCCACCGGCGTAGAAATTCTCAAAAAAAGGCAATTCCTCTGTGCCCATCATACCATCACCATAGCCCATCTGTCCCCTCAGGCTGAACACATAATCCTCAAGAACAGTGTGAATCCACTGGGCTTTATATTCCACCTTGTAAAACTCGATTGATTCCCCGAATGACGGCAAGGCTACTTCCGTCATAATGCGATGCCAGACTCCCTTGTCAGGAAAGATCGCCTTATTGCGTGTATCGTAGGAGAAAGCACCCGACAGTCGGAGGATATCAAATACATCACCGTTCGTGTTTACAAAATCCAATACCTGCTGGGATATATTCGAACGTGTACTAATCTCGGTACGTGCATATTCAAGCGACAGGTTAAAATCATTAAACTCGGTGATCGGCAAACCAAAACCTACCGCACCACCATATTCGGTTGAATCGTATACGGTCACATTGGCGTCCCCGGCATCGGTTTCACGATAGAACGCATCAAATCCGCGGCTCACGCCGTCAACCGTGTAATAAGGATTTAAATAACCGAGTATAAACCTGCGATTGATATCACTGTTATTGAAGGCGAAAGAAATACGTTTACCACTGCCCATAAAATTGTCCTGTGTGACACTGGTCTGGAAAGTGATGCCGGCGGTCTGTGAGAAACCAACACCGGCAAGCAGGTTACCGGATGGATTTTCCTCAACGGTATAGTTCACATCCACCTGATCGCTCGTGCCGGGAACGGCGGGGGTCTCCACATTGACCTCCTTGAAATAGCCCAGTTTTTGCAGTCTGACCTTGCCGCGCTCCACCTTGGTGGTTGATATCCACCCGCCTTCAGGCTGACGCATTTCCCTTCTCATGACTTCATCCCGGGTTTTTGCATTACCGGAAAAATTGATTCTCCGTACGTAAACCCGCTTCCCCGGATCAACAAAAAATGTCAGTGCAACCGTTTTGTCCTGTTCATTGATATCCGGTATTGCGTTGATATTGGCAAAGGCATAACCCTCATCCCCCAGTCGTTCCGTGATCTTCGTAGTACTGTCTGTAATATCCTTGCGTGAAAACAGATTTCCATTGTTGATATTCACAAGTTTGAAAAACTCTTCCTCAGGCACAATCAATTCACCTGCCAGTTTGACTTCGGAAATGGTATAGGGATCTCCCTCGGTGATATTGACCGTAATATAAATATCCTTCTTGTCCGGCGTGATCGATACCTGTGTTGAATCAATATTAAAATTAACATACCCATGGTCCAGGTAATAGGAACGTAATGACTCCAGGTCAGCTGATAATTTTTGCCTGGAATATTGATCGACTTTTGTAAAAAATGAAAACATCGTTGGCGTACTCAGCTTGAATTCCTTCAACAGGCGTTTTTCACCGAAAACCTTGTTGCCAACAATATTGATCTGTTTGATTCTGGCTGCAACTCCCTCTGAAATATCAATCGCAATCCCGACCCGGTTGTTATCCAGGACCGTCACCGTCGACTTGATGCTGACCCCGTATTTACCCAGCGAAAAATATTGCCGTCTGAGTTCCTGCTCCACCATATCCAGTTGTGACTGGTCATAGGCACGTCCTTCCGCGAATCCGATCTGCCGCAGGTTTGACATCAATTCATCGGTTTCGAGATCACTGTTACCCGTTACTGTGATGCTGCCGATGGCCGGACGTTCCTTGAATATAAAAACCAGAATATTGCCATCCCGTTCCAGCCTGACATCGTCAAAAAAACCGGTTTTGAACAATGCCCTGACGGCCTCACCGGAGCGGGCATCATCGAATTTATCACCCGCTTTCATGGGCAAATAATTAAAAACGGTGCCGGGCGTAATCCGTTCAAGACCTTCCAGCCGGATATCTTCGATAACAAATTCCTGTGCCGCCAGGGCGAGTTCAAGGCCAAGCAGGAGCACGGACAATATATAAAGAAGTTTCTTAATAAAAGAGTACATATTAATGTTATTAATGTTATTTTTTTATAAATACTCTCATCCAATAAGCCGTATTATATCGTTATAAAAGGCCAGTCCCATCAGACCAAGTAACAGGACAATTCCAATCTGTTGTCCCATCATTTGTGCCGATTCAGAGACCGGAGATCCCTTTACAGACTCTATAAGGTAATACATTAAGTGTCCACCATCCAGTAGCGGAACCGGAAGAAGGTTAAGCACCCCCAGACTGACACTTACGATCGCGAGAAAACCGAGGAATGCTACCAAGCCAATACTGGCACTGTCACCTGCATAGCGCGCAATACTGATTGGTCCGCTTAAATTCTTGACCGAGGCCTCACCAAGGATCATCTTGCCCAGGACACGCAGCGTCAAAACAGAGAAATCCCATGTCTTGTCGACTGCCTTGAGCAAGGCGATATGTGGATAATAGGATTCCGTCGCAAAATATGCCTCAATAGCACCTGGCTGTGGATCCACCCTTGCCCCGATCATGCCGACTGTTTTACCGCTTTCATCGGTGACCGCGGCTGGACGTAGCGTAATTGAGAGCTTTTGCCCCGCTCGTATCAGCACAAAATCCAGTGTCTTATCAGGACGTGAGCGGACCATATCAACCAGGACTTCCCAGGAGGTTATGGTTTGGCCCTCGATGGCAATGATCCTGTCACCCTGTTCAAGGCCGGCATGATCAGCAGCACTGCCTGTAATTACCTCGCCAATAACAGCCGGTAACTGCGGTCGTACCGGCATCCAGCCTATGGTTTCGAGCAGGTGTCCCCCGGCCATGTCGTCCACAGAGATAGACGACATAGCGAGGACAATATCAATAACCTTGTCCGGCCCTTCACTCACGGTAAAAACAATCTCCCTGCCATCAACTACCTTATTGAGGGTCGCATCAATCACTGCAAACCAGGTTGGTGTACGCAGACCATCCACTGCCTGTATCTCCTGACCGGCCCGGAATCCGGCAATCTCGGCGATGGAATGTTTTGCAACCGACTCGATTACCGGTCTCAGCCCTTCAATGCCTGCCATGTACATTATCCAGTACGCCACAATTGCAAAAATAAAGTTAAACACCGGGCCGGCCATGACAATGGCGACTCGTTGCCGCAGGGGTTTCCGATTGAACGCACGGTGCAGTTCCTGCACCTCGACTTCACCTTCACGTTCATCCAGCATTTTTACATATCCCCCTAGCGGCAGGGCAGCGATCACGAATTCAGACTGGTCAGCACCAAACCTGCGTGTATAGAGTGGTCTGCCAAAACCAATGGAAAAGCGCAGGATCCTGACATTAAACCGCCTGGCCACAAGAAAATGGCCGTATTCATGAAAGGTAATCAGGATGCCGAGGGCAACGATAAATGCCAATGCGGACTGGAAAAGATCGATCATGCGGCGATCAGTTCCTGTATGGATGCCCACGCAAACCGGCGTGCTGCCGCATCATCTGCCAGCACGACATCCAGTGAACTGGCATCATGTCGTTTCACGCCGATCAAAACAGCCTCCACTATCCTTGCAATATCAGTGAACCGGATATTCCCCGCCAGAAATTCAGCGACGGCTACCTCATTGGCGGCATTCAGAATGGCCGTGCCTGTTCCGCCGTGCTGCATGGCCTCCCGGGCGAGGCGCAAACAGGGATAATGATCATCATCCGGTGGTTCAAAATCGAGCCGTGCCACAGCAAACAAATCCAGCCGTTCCACCCCCGCCACCATGCGCTCTGGCCATGCCAGGGCATGGGCAATCGGTGTGCGCATGTCCGGATTACCCAATTGTGCCAGGACCGAACCATCACAATACTCAACCAGCGAATGGATAACACTCTGGGGATGCAGCACGACCTGAATCCTGTCCGGCGTGGTATTGAACAACCAGCACGCCTCGATGACCTCAAGCCCCTTGTTCATCATGGTCGCCGAATCAACGGAAATCTTGCGGCCCATATCCCAGTTCGGATGGGCACAGGCCTGCTCGGGTGTTACGTTGGCCAGATCTGAAAGCGGAACACCCCGGAACGGACCACCGGACGCGGTCAATAAAATACGTCGTACCCCTGCCTTTTCCAGACCGTCGGAAAATCCGGCAGGCATACACTGGAAGATGGCATTATGCTCGCTGTCGATCGGCAGCAATTCGGCCTGGTTCTCATGCACAGCATCCATAAATAACCGGCCGGA
>MGXK01000092.1:3157-13861 GCA_001802375.1 Gammaproteobacteria bacterium RBG_16_51_14 | reverse complement strand
ACGGGCCGCAGCCAATGCAGGCAATAAACCGGCCGCCCCGACGATGGCGGCCATGACATAATCCGTTTCCTCACCGGCAGCGACCTCACACAGGCCTTCCATACCTGCCAGCACGATGATTTCAGGCGCCTGCACCTTGAGTGCCTCCTGCAACTGCTGCGCACAATCCGTATCGGCCATGACTGCATATCTGGGTGACCAGGACAAACACTGTTCAAGCAGCAACTGGACATTGCGGTTGGCCGTCAGCGCAATGACCTTATATTTGTCACGATACCGAGAAATAACATCCAGCGTGTTAATACCGATGCTGCCTGTGGCACCCAGGATAGTAATGCCAATCATATTTTTCCCTCCAGCAGCCAGATCCCTGCCAGGAAAACAGGGGTCGCTGCCGTCAGACTATCCATCCTGTCCATGACTCCACCATGACCAAGTAAAATAACTCCACTGTCCTTCCTGTCTGCAAGCCGCTTGAATAAACTTTCCAGCAGATCCCCCAGAACAGAAGCGATCACCGTCACCAGACACAAAAACAGGAAAAGAAATACACCGGCACCCTGCATGTCACTCAACATGATATATCCCACACTCAGACCCGCACACGCGACGAAGGCACCCGCAATACCTTCCCATGTCTTGCCAGGGCTGATACGACTGGCGAGTTTTGTTTTACCCCACCGGCATCCGGCAAAATACGCAGCGGTGTCCGCCAACCATACCAGTAACAACAGGAACAGCACCATTTTGACGCCATCAGGCAACCTTTCATGCAGGACTACGATACTTAGCCAGGCAGGGATCAAAACCAGCATACCGATCACTGCCTTGACAAACTGATTCGACGGGATCCAGTTCCAGCCATTCTGGTACAGGATGACCAGGACAAACCCGCAAACCCACCAGATCACACCTGTTAATACAAGTATATACAGCAATATTGTGTTACTGAACTGGTATACCACTACCATGGAAATGACCACAATGGCCTGATAGATAACACAATATTGCGGTTGCAGCCCGGACAGATTTGCCCATTCCCGGGCCGCCAGTGTAATAAAAACAGCCATCAGGAGGGCAAACCAGATCTTCTCCTCCGCCAATACCGCATAAATCACAACCGAAATCAGGATGGCAGCAATAATCAGCCGGTCTTTCAACATTCCTAGCCTTGCTTTATCTGTTCGGAGGTCTGGCCAAAACGCCTCTGCCGTTCAGAAAACCATGCCAATGCAGTATCAAAATGATCAGGATTGAAATCCGGCCACAAACAGTCTGTAAAATAGAGTTCCGTATAGGCAATCTGCCATAACAGATAATTACTGAGCCGCTTCTCTCCACCGGTGCGTATGAACAAATCCGGTTCCGGCAACTCACTCAACGATAGATGTGACTGCATAAGTTCTTCATCAATCTGGGCCGGTGTCAGTTTTCCGGATTCGATCAATCCACCCAATTGCCTGCAGGCATTGGTAATATCCCAGCGACCGCCATAATTCGCAGCCACGATCAGCCTGAGTCCCGTATTGGTTGCGGTCAGCGCTTCTGCTTTTTTGATTGATTGTTGCAACTTCTCCGGAAATCTTTCCCGATCGCCGATAAACTGCAACCTGACCTGATTTTCATTCAGATTCCTGACTTCCCGTTGTAATGAAGTCACAAATAACTTCAGCAGCACGCTGACTTCCTTGCCCGGTCGGCGCCAGTTTTCACTGCTGAAGGCATAGACAGTAAGTGCCTGAATCTCCCTGGATGCAGCATGTTCAACAATTTTACGCAGGGTATTGACACCGGCCCGATGACCGGCAGCCCGTGGTCGATTCCGTTTTCTGGCCCAACGCCCATTACCGTCCATGATAATGACCACATGATGTGGTATTTTCTGATTATCCTGACCCGGTACACGCATTGCAAAGACAGGAACCGGCAGCCCTAGATTTCCATCATATCTTCTTCTTTCTGAGCGAGGATTTTTTCTACATCATTGATATGTGCATCTGTCAGTTTCTGTATTTTTCCCTCAGCAACCCGTTCCTCATCTTCTGCAATCAATTTCTCCTTGACCAGTTCCTTGCAGGAATGATTGGCATCACGGCGGATATTACGTATTGCAACACGAACCTTTTCCGCTTCTGCCCGCACAATACGTATCAGTTCCTTGCGCCGTTCCTCAGTCAGTGCGGGCAGGGGTACACGTATGACCTCGCCGGCGGTAACCGGATTCAGCCCCAGATCGGAATTCAGAATCGCCTTTTCAATATTATGAACCGTGTTTTTATCCCAGGGCGTAACGCCCAGTGTCCTGGCATCGATAACACTGATGTTGGCAGCCTGGTTCAATGGCACATCAGAACCGTAATAACTGACCAGAACATGATCCAGCAGACTGGGATGGGCACGACCGGTACGGATTTTCGCCATTTCGTGCTTCAATGCCTCAAGGCTCTTATTCATCCTTTGATCTGCGTCTCGAATTATATCTTCAATCATTGGATCTCTCCGGTTAGGGGCCTCCCATTGATTTCAGGGCCCGAATGGAATAATTATCGTCCTGCTATGATCTGTCCTCGGTAATGAGTGTCCCCTCGTTCATTCCCCTGGCCGCCCGGAGCAGGGCACCGGGTTTCGACATATCGATGACCCGCAGTGGCATATTATTTTCCCTGCACAGCACGACCGCTGTCGCATCCATTACCCCGAGTTTACGCCCGATCACTTCATCATAACTCAGTTTCTCGTAACGCCTGGCGTCTTTATTCAGTACCGGATCTTCCGAATACACACCATCCACCTTGGTTGCCTTGATCAGCAGGTCGGCGTTGATTTCAACGGCGCGCAGGCTGGCCGCAGAATCCGTGGTAAAAAAGGGATTGCCCGTGCCGGCAGCAAAAATAACCACCCGGTTTTTTTCCAGATGGCGTACCGCACGCCGCCGGATATAGTCTTCACAGACCTGGTTGATCCTGATGGCTGACATGACACGCGCAAACAGACCCAGGCGCTCCAGTGCATCCTGCATCGCCAGTGAATTCATGATGGTTGCCAGCATACCCATGTGATCCGCGGTTACCCGGTCAATACCGGACGCAGCGAGTCCGGCACCGCGAAAAATATTCCCGCCACCGATGACCATGGCGACCTGGGCGCCTTCGGTGATGAGATTTTTCACCTCTCCGGCGATACGCCGGATGACCGCCGGGGAGATACCATAGGCCGCCTCCCCCATCAGGGCTTCACCACTGAGTTTCAATAAAACCCGTCTGTATTTTAAACCACTGGTTGGATCGGACAAATGCCTTACTCTTTATCTATACTATTGTCACTGACTTTATGTATCCCGGCCTGGGCCATCACTTCTTCAGCGAAGTTATCACTGCGTTTTTCCAGACCCTCACCAACCTCGTACCGGATAAATCGCCGGACTACGGTATTGGCAGACGCCAGTAATTTGCCTACCGTCTGATCAGGGTCCTTTACAAAGGGCTGGCCCACCAGCGTGACCTCATTCAGGAACTTTTTCAGCTTGCCTTCCACCATCTTTTCCACGATTTCGGCCGGTTTGCCGCTTTCTGCCGCCTGGGCGGTGAAGATATTCCTTTCCTTGTCCAGCATCTCCCCGGGTACTTCGTCGGTCGTTATACAGACCGGCCGGCTGGCCGCAATATGCATCGCCAGATCCCTTGCCAGTGCCTCATTCCCCCCCTGCAACTCGATCACCACTCCGATACGGGTACCGTGCAGATATTGACCAAGAACGCCCTTGATGTTCAGCAGGTTAAAGCGCCTGACACTGATGTTTTCACCAATCTTGGCTACCAGCTGCAGCCTTGCTTCTTCCACACTCAGGGCACCCAGTGACGATCCCATCAAGGCGGGTACATCCCCTGGTTGCTGTTTCAAGATACACGCGGCCACACTGTCTGCAAAGGCCCTGAAATTTTCATCCTTGGCAACGAAATCAGTCTCCGAATTCACTTCCAGTATGACCACCCTGTCTGTTGCAGGATCCTGTTTAATAACAATATTACCCTCTGCAGCAATTCGACCTGCCTTCTTTGCAGCCTTGGCAACGCCGGATTTGCGCATGGCCTCAATAGCGCTTTCGATATCACCGGCGGTATCCTGCAAGGCCTTCTTGCAATCCATCATGCCCGCGCCAGTACGCTCGCGCAGTTCTTTTACCATTGTGGCTGTTATTTGCATTGCCCGTATTCCTCTTTTGCCAGTTACTTGTTTTCCTTGCCGGCACCGCTATCCGTCTTTTCAGCAGCGCCTGATGCCGTTTTTTTTGCGGCTTTTGTCACTGTAGTCCTGCTGGCTGACGTCTTCTTCCCTGTTTCTTTTTTCCTGGCCACCTTTTTCGTTGCAGCGTCTGATTTTTCAGTCCCGGTGGATTCTCCCCTGTCTTCTGCAACTGCCTCTCCGGCTGCCATAGCAGTCTCATCTTCGGTCCCTGAGTCGACCGTTTTTTCCACTTTTTTCCTTGCAGGTTTCTTTTTAATCCTGGCACCGGGTGCCTTCATCGTTGGCGTTGCCTGTATCGGCGCGCCGGATTCGTCCAGTTCAACAAACTCATCAACATCGGTCTGATCCCCGAGATGTGCGACTGTCTGACGACCATCCAGGATGGCATCCGCTATGCCGGCGGCGTAAAGCCTGATGGAACGGATGGCATCATCATTCCCCGGGACGACATAATCGATCAATTCGGGACTATTGTTGCTGTCAACAACCCCGATTACCGGCAGGCCCAGCTTTTTGGCTTCCAGAACGGCAATATTTTCATATCCGACATCCACGATAAACAGGGCATCCGGTATGCCGTCCATGTCCTTGATCCCGGACAGACTGCGTTCCAGCTTCTCCAGTTCATGGGTATGATGCATGATCTCTTTCTTGCTCATACGTTCGAAACTGCCGTCTGTCCGCATCACTTCCAGGTTCTTGTAGCGTGCAATAGACTGTCTCACCGTTTTGAAATTGGTCAACAAACCTCCCAGCCAGCGCCGGTTAACATAGGGCATTCCACAACGCCTGGCTTCTTCCTCGATGATAGTCTGGGCGGCCCGTTTGGTACCAACAAACAGAATCGTCGCTTTCCTTGCTGCCAGTTTACTGACAAAATTCAGCGCATCATTGAACAGGGGCAGGGTTTTTTCCAGATTGATGATATGGATCTTGTTTCTGTGGCCGAAAAGATAGGGTGCCATCCTCGGATTCCAGTATCTGGTCTGATGCCCGAAATGGACCCCGGCCTCCAGCATGTCACGCATGGTGGTATTTGACATTGAATTTTCTCCTTCAGGGTTAAGCCTCCGCACCCACCTGTATATCAATCCGTCCTTACGGGCGGACACCCCATATACGGTTGTAGAGTGCGTGTGACAGTTATTTGCGTAAAAAGCGTGCGCTTTATAACATAGAAAGCCTGACACAACAAATGGTTAGACCTTGTTCCAGAATACATCACAAATGTCTGTCATGATCAAATCACCGGAGGAAATCCGGAAAATGCGTGTGGCCGGGCATTTGGCGGCGGATGTCCTGGAGATGATCGGGCCTTTTGTAGTGGCCGGCCAATCGACCGATGAACTCGACCGGATCTGCCATGATTATATAGTAAATACCCAAAAAGCCATTCCTGCCCCGCTGAATTACCGGGGATTCCCCAAGTCGATATGTACGTCCGTCAATCATGTCGTCTGTCACGGCATCCCCAGCAATAAAAAATTGAAAAATGGTGACATTATCAACATTGACATCACGGTAATTAAGGACGGCTACCACGGGGATACGAGCAGAATGTTTATTGTCGGTGATGCCTCGATCCGGGCACGCCGGCTGGTTGACATAACCTATGAATGCATGCGCATCGGTATAGAAACAGTAAAACCAGGCACCCGGTTGGGTGATATCGGTTTTGCCATACAAAGTCATGCCGAATCACATCATTGTTCCATCGTCCGCGAATACTGTGGCCACGGGATCGGCAGGGAATTTCATGAAGACCCACAGATCCTGCATTACGGCCAGCAAGGAACCGGTCTCCTACTCGAAAAAGGGATGACATTTACCATTGAACCCATGGTCAATGCAGGGAAACGCAATGTAAAGGTTCTGTCGGATAACTGGACTGTGGTTACCTGTGACCACAGCCTTTCTGCGCAGTGGGAACACACTGTGCTGGTCACTGCAGACGGCGTTGAGGTATTAACCAGGCGTCCCGATGAAAATTTCTAGGCCATGTGGGACAACAAGATAGATGACCGGTTTCTTTTCAACAGGGAGATATTCAAACAGTCCCTGTCCAGAAGCACCCGGCCCCTGTCCCTGTTCAGGGAAGTCCTGAAAGAAGGTGATGCTTATCTGAAGGATCAATTCAGGGATGGTGAACCGATCAGCATGCTGATCCATAAACGGGCATGGCTGGTAGACCAATTACTTGATTTCGCCTGGCAAATATCCATTCATACGGATAATCTGTCGCTGGTTGCCGTCGGTGGTTATGGACGGGGAGAATTACATCCTGAATCCGATATCGATCTGATGATTCTCGAGGGCACACGGACAAGGGCTGAGATAAAACAGCAGATTGAATCGTTCCTGGCATTCCTCTGGGACATCGGCCTGGAAGTCGGCCATAGTGTACGAACAGTCAAGGACTGTATTCGTCAGGCCAGGGCAGACATCACTGTCGCCACCAATCTCATGGAATCACGCCTGCTCTGTGGCAACAGAAAACTCTACGAATCAATGTGCGCAGTCACCGGCCCGGGGCATATCTGGCCCGCACATAAATTCTTCAAGGCTAAATGGGAAGAACAAATCTCCCGCCATCATAAATTTGCCGATACGGAACACAATCTTGAACCCAACATCAAGGAAGGCCCGGGTGGCTTGCGGGACATCCAGATGATCGGCTGGGTCGTCAAACGCCACTTTGGAACAGTCCGGTTACGTGAGTTGATCCCGCTTGGATTTCTGACCAGGGATGAATACCGCTTGCTGGATACGACCCGGGACCTGCTGTGGAGAATACGTTTTGCATTACACATCATTACCAGTCGGCGGGAAGATCGGCTTCTGTTCGATTTCCAGCGCAGTGTCGCTGAATTACTCGGTTTCCACTCGCAGGATAACAGTGGTGTTGAACAATTCATGAAGATGTATTACCAGGCGGCACGTGAAATGAACTGTCTGAATGAAATGCTGCTGCAGCATTTCCAGGAAGAGATAATCTACGCAAAGCGGAGGGAAATAATCAAACCTGTCAATAAACGTTTTCAAACGCGCAATCACTTTATCGAGGTACGCAGCAATAATGTTTTTAAACAATCACCCTATGCGCTTCTGGAAATATTCCTGCTGCTGCAACAAAACCCGTCCATCAAGGGCGTACGGTCGAGCACCATCCGGTTAATCAGAAAACATGCCGATGATATAGATACCAGCTTCAGAAAGGATATACGCAATCGAAGCCTTTTCCTTGAAATCATGCGTCAGCCACTGCATGTAGGCCATGAATTACGGCGTATGCATCGCTATGGAATATTGTCATCCTATCTACCTGAATTTCGGCGTATCGAAGGCCTGATGCAATTTGATCTGTTTCATATCTATACAGTGGACGAACACATTTTATTCGTTGTTCGCAATATGCGACTGTTTGGCTCAATGCAATATGCCCAGAGGTTTCCACTTTGCCACCAGGTCCTGGAAAAACTGCCGAAGCAGGAATTGCTGTATATCGCCGGCCTGTTCCATGACATCGCCAAGGGGCGTGGCGGGAGTCATTCCGAGATCGGGGCGAAACTTGCCCTCGAATTCTGTTACCGGCATGACCTCAGTGACTACGATTCAAAACTGGTGAGCTGGCTGGTTGAAAGGCATCTGTTGATGTCATTCACAGCCCAGAGAATGGATATCACTGACCCGGATGTCGTTACTAATTTTGCCAGGGAGGTTGGCGATCAGAACCACCTGAATTATTTATATCTTCTGACAGTCGCTGATATCTGCGGGACCAACCCCGAACTCTGGAACAGCTGGAAGGGGGCCCTGCTCGCCGATTTATATCTTAAAACACTGCAGGCCCTGAGACGTGGTCTCGAAAAACCGATCAACAAGACGGAACGCCTCAGGGAAGTCAGGGATGAGGAACTTGCCCTCATTGGGAATACAGCCATTCCCAGGAAAAAACTGCTTGCCCTGTGGAATTCACTTGGTAATGACTATTTTATCCGTCATACCCCGGATGAAATTGTCTGGCACACCCGGGCCATTATAAAAACAAGGGAAGAAGATCTGCCTCTGGTACTGGTCCGCCGCCAGACGGACCGGGGCGGATCGCAGGTATTTATCTACGCGCAGGATGCAGACAATATCTTTGCGGCATCGACACGGGCACTGGACCAGATGGGTCTCAATATAGTCGATGCACGCATTATTACTTCAGACAGCGGTTACATACTGGATACCTATATCGTGCTGGAAGAAGACGGTGATTTCATCAAAAGCAAATCACGTTGCGATGAAATCAGGACGAATATCAGGCACGGCCTGCTGCATCTGGACAATATTCCACATCAGGTAACACGTCTGGGAGACCGGCAGTTAAAACATTTTTCAATACCGACCCGGATCCGGTTTTCTGCCGATGAGAAAAATGGTCGTACCATAATGGAAGTAACCACCACGGACAGGCCGGGGATTTTGTCCCGGATCGGGATTGCCATGAGATTCTGCGGGGTGCGTCTGCAGGGAGCAAAAATCGCCACCTACGGGGAACGGGTCGAAGATGCTTTCTATATCACGGACAAACAGAACAATATCATTACCGATCCGCTCAAGTTTGAATGCCTGCAATCCACAATTACGGATGCGCTGGCGCCGAAGTGAGTCAACCTGAAAACCCTTACATGTTGGTCGCCCCTCCAGCCACTGAAAAAGAATTACTGCAAAGGGCGGAGGCCCTTGCCGGGAAGACACTGCAACAAATAGCCAATGAAACCGGGGCAACGGTTCCGGACCGGCTGAGCAATGCAAAAGGCTGGACCGGGGAACTGATTGAGTCCTGTCTGGGGGCGACGGCAGCATCACGGCCGGAACCTGATTTCCGGACGATCGGTGTGGAACTGAAAACCATCCCCCTTGACCAACGGGGGAAACCAAAAGAATCAACCTACGTCTGCAATGTACAGTTGACCGGTACTATCGATCTGATATGGGAAGCTTCACTGGTCAAATGCAAACTGACGCGCGTACTCTGGGTCCCGGTTGAGGCATCGCCCGACATCCCGCTGGCAGGCAGACGTATTGGCTCGGCCGTATTGTGGAGCCCGGATAGCCGCCAGGAATCACAATTGCGTGCCGACTGGGAAGAATTAATGGAA
The DNA here is from genome assembly GCA_001802375.1 of Gammaproteobacteria bacterium RBG_16_51_14. Taxonomy (GTDB): domain Bacteria; phylum Pseudomonadota; class Gammaproteobacteria; order Eutrophobiales; family Eutrophobiaceae; genus RBG-16-51-14. The sequence continues at coordinate 4,469 of MGXK01000092.1, read as the reverse complement.
ATGGTGTGCCTGGGTGATCTGGCAAAAATAAGTTCGCACCTTGGTATCTGTCTGCAGATAAGGCCCAAGGCCGCGAATGCACGGTCCCTGGCAACCGGCCTGGGCAGGACAGGAGAAGCAATCCAGACCCTGCCCCGTGGTTTTTATCTCAGGCCCGCATTCACCGCAGAGATTCTGTCTCAATAACCGTTCCGGCCCCCCGAAGAGTAATGAATGCAAGGCAACACAGTAAAACAAGGATAACCACGGAGTGCACGGAGAAACCAAATAACAAAAACAAAGATAACCACGGAGCGCACGGAGAAAACAAATAACAGGAAGCGAAAGGCACAAATTTTATGTCCCTCCGGGTCCAGCAAGAAACCTGAAAAGCCCCTGTGGGTCAACGCAAGAACACGCTGCTGTTCCTGCCTTTGCGTCTATTGGCATGCCTTCGTGCATAAATTATATTGGTATTGCAATGGACACACACCCCACACTGAACCGCAAGCTGTCGGTCGCACCCATGATGGGCCACACGGACCGGCACTTCCGTTATTTGCTGCGCCTGCTATCACGCCATACCCTTCTGTACACGGAGATGCTGACGGCAGGCGCCTTACTCCATGACGAGCGCCAGCGTTCCCTGCGGTTCCATCCGGATGAGCATCCGCTGGCACTGCAACTGGGTGGTAACCGGCCGGAGGAACTGGAGACCTGTGCCAGGATCGCTGAAGATGCCGGTTATGATGAGGTGAACCTGAACATCGGCTGCCCCAGTAATCGTGTCCGGCAGGGCCGGATCGGTGCCTGCCTGATGTCTGAACCGGAACTGGTTGCGGAATGCGTCAGCAAGATGCAGGCACCGCTGACTATCCCGGTGACCGTCAAGACGCGAACCGGTATTGATAATATGGATTCCTACGATCACCTGCATCGGTTTATCCAGTGCGTCTGCGGTACCGGATGCGATACCTTCATTATTCATGCGCGCAAGGCATGGCTTGACGGATTGAGTCCGCGACAGAACCGGGAGGTACCTCCCCTGCAATATGAGTTTGTCCATCAACTGAAAAGGGACTTCCCGCACCTGGTCATCGTGATTAATGGTGGTTTCAGCACGCTGGACCAGGTACAAACCCAGTTGTCCTGTGTCGATGGCGTCATGATCGGGCGCGCCGCCTGCCGTAACCCGTACCTGCTGGCAGTGGCCGATCAGCTGCTGTATGGCAGTGAAACATTGCCACCTTCTCGCACGGAGGTTCTGATCCGTTTCCAGTCCTATATACAGCAAGAACTGGCAAAGGGGGTTGCCCTGGGCCTGATGACCCGG
>MGXK01000092.1:428-3148 GCA_001802375.1 Gammaproteobacteria bacterium RBG_16_51_14 | reverse complement strand
GGATTATTTCAGGGGCAACCGGGGGCACAGGCCTTCCGCCGCGTGATCAGTGAACGATCCTGCCTGCCGGGATCAGGTATTGAGGTAATTGAAGAGGCGCTGGGCAGGATCAAGACCGCTTGAGCAGGCGCCCAGTCCATTCGGCAGCATCCTACTGGGCAAGGATGTGTTAAGCCACCCTTTCTGGGGGGGCGCCCCTGCCTTATTAGCTGGTCATTGTAGATGAAATGCCTGCCCTGTCATGGACTGCGTGTTCCGGGGATAGGAAAATACGCAATAACGGCTATCAACCTACCTCGACCGGCGCTTGTCAACCTGTCAAAAACCCTTATTATTGTGCGCTGCAATACGATATTTTGCCGGGTGTGGCAATGAGAACAGATTGTCCCGGTCGCCGTCATGACCGGAAAATGGCATTCCTGCCTGGCAGATAACAAGGGACAGGGATATTGACAACATTATCTTCTACCAGGGGGAACAGTGATGAAGCTATATATTGCCGACAAGATTGCAAAAGAAGGGGTTGAATTCCTGCAACAGCATCCGGGTTACGAGGTCGATTTCAGCCCGGGCCTGGATGAAAGCGCTGCCTGCGAACATATTCGTGATTGCGATGCCGTCATCGTGCGCAGTGCCATCAAGATACGTGGGGCCATTCTCGCCGCGGGGACCCGCCTGAAGGTGATCGGGCGTGCCGGTATCGGGGTCGATAATATCGATGTAGAGACCGCGACCGAGCGTGGCATCGTGGTCCTGAATACCCCGGATGCCAATGCCACGACGACGGCGGAACTGACGATCGGCCATATCCTGTCCCTGTGCCGGCACCTGCCCGCGGCGGATCGATCTGTCCGTAACGGCCAGTGGGAACGCACCAGGTATATGGGTGCGGAACTGGCCGGTAAGACACTGGGGATCATCGGCTACGGCACCATCGGGCGCATTGTGGCCGCGCGCGGGCTGGGCTTGCAGATGAAGGTCATTGCCTGTGATCCGTTTGTTACCGACGACATTTATGGCAAGGCCGGTGTGGAACCCCGCGACCTGGATTCCCTGCTGAGGGAGGCGGATATCGTCAGCCTGCACTGCCCCGTGACCGAAAAAACCCGGGGCCTGATCAACGCAGATCGGATCAAAACGATGAAACCGGGGGCCCGCCTGGTGAACTGCGCCCGTGGCGACCTGGTGGACGAAACCGCGTTGTATGATGCACTGGTGCAGGGGCATCTGGCCGGTGCCGCACTGGATGTCTATGTCAATGAACCCCCCGTCAACTCACCCCTGCTTGGACTGGAGAATGTGGTATTAACCCCGCATCTGGGGGCGTCTACCCGGGAAGCCCAGTTTGCAGCCGGTCTTGAGATCGCGAGACAGGTGGCGATTTACCTGGATACGGGTGAAGCCATCAACGCGGTCAATCTGCCCGTCATGGCCACTGAAACCGTACAGAAATTACGGCCCTACCAGGCACTTGCCCATAAATTAGGCCGCCTGTTGGCACAGATGGCAGCAAAACCGATAACCCAGGTTGAAGTCTGCCTGTTAGGCAAGATTGCAGACTATGACACCCGTCCCGTGGCCGTGTCCGCCCTGGCCGGATTGTTAAGCGAATATCTCTCCATCCCGGTGAACCAGGTCAATGCCGTCAACCTTGCCCATCGCCAGGGGATTAACGTAACCGAGTCACGTTCAGAGGAAACACATGGCTATCTGTCCATGTTGTCCATAAAAGCCAGGCAGGGTGCGGAAACCATCACCGTAGCAGGCACCCTGTTTGACGACCGGCATCCCCGCCTGGTCGGGATCAATCACTACCCGCTGGAGGCGCCACTGGACGGGAATCTACTGCTCACACACCATGCGGACAAACCGGGCGTGGTCGGTGCGATTGGCAATGTACTCGGCCAGGCCGATATCAACATTTCCCACATGCAGGTCGGAATTGCCAGCGATTCCGACGAGGCAATCGCTGTGCTTGGCATCTCCAGACTGCTTGACGACAGCAGCATGGCGGCGATCAGGGCAATACCGGCCATCCACAAGGTTTTACAGGTAACCGTGTGAACCCGTTTTACCGGGTGGATAGCGTCTTCCTTGATTGTGACAGCACGCTTACCGCCATTGAAGGCATTGATGAACTGGCCCGGCGCCATCATGTCCATGCCGAACTTGCGGCGCTGACCCGGGCTGCCATGGCCGGTGAGTTGCCGCTGGAGCAGGTTTACCAACGCCGGCTGGATGTCATCCAACCGGACCAGTCCGATATCGACTGGCTCGGGGACAGTTATGTGCAGAACCTCGTCCCGGATGCACCGGAGGTCATCCGGCGTCTACAGTTGTCCGGGAAACAACTGCATATCATCAGTGGGGGCATCCGGCAGGCCGTACTCAGACTGGCCGGGGCAGTCAACATCACCGATGCAAACGTCCATGCCGTTGACCTTTATCTTGATGATACCGGGCAGTACGCCGGTTACGACACCGCTTCACCCCTCTGCCGGACCGGCGGCAAGGCCACTGTCTGCCGTGAACTCATTGCCGATGGCCGGCGCGCTGTCCTGGTGGGGGATGGTATGACTGACCTGGAGGCAGGGCAGGAACGCGTCCATGTCATTGGATTCGGTGGTGTCGTCTGCAGGGAAAATGTCAGGGCTGCGGCCCCGGATTTTATTTCAACACTGTCAGCCCTGCTCCCCCGACTCCTGACGCCGGAGGAACTG
>MGXK01000092.1:0-374 GCA_001802375.1 Gammaproteobacteria bacterium RBG_16_51_14 | reverse complement strand
CGTTATTGCCAGTTGTCAGTTGTTGGTTGTTTACCACCAGATGACGAAAAGGGGAATAAACACATTGATTAACTATCAATGTATCAATGCAAGGCAAGATCCCGAATATGCTATGAAAATACTGGCCTGAATTATAACTTATTGAAAAATCCTTTATTAAGTCACCTTTTCTCAAGGCAGGTAATCTAGTGGACATCGTTACTCTGGATATTACTGAATACAAATGGACACGTTGGATATACAGTGCTTATACTTCAGTAAACTTGGTATACCAATGAATATTAAGGAAGTTTCCCGTATGTCCCTATACAATCCTATAAGCGCTTATCGGATTGTATAGGGACATACGGGAAACTTCCTTAATATTCATTGGT
>MGXK01000091.1:23564-23843 GCA_001802375.1 Gammaproteobacteria bacterium RBG_16_51_14 | reverse complement strand
TGACCACAATGTCTTCGAAGCCGCCGCTCGCCAGGTTCACGGTGGCAGGGGGGATCTGGGTTACCCTGTCAGACTTGTATACCCCCTTGGTCCAGCCCGCACAGGTGCCGGAGAATGCGGTTGCGAACGTCACGCCCTGGCTGGAGCCGGTATTATTCTGCACCCTGTGGTCATAATATGCCGAAGAGCCTTTTCCGCCTGAGCCGGTGTTATTCGGCGTAAGGGTCAGTGGTGAAGCCACCGTTGTGAGGGCGGTGGCTGTTGCCGTGTTGGCCGGGT
>MGXK01000091.1:148-23480 GCA_001802375.1 Gammaproteobacteria bacterium RBG_16_51_14 | reverse complement strand
AGGCCGATCCGCCCGGAGCGACGGAGACGGAGGGTGCGCTTAACGACACGCTCCAGCCCTGGTCCGACACCGCGGCAAGACTGATGGTGTCCGTGCTTGCGCCAAAGTTGTAAACGGTATAGGTGTACTGTATTGACGACCCCGGGGAACCGTTGCGGGCGGCCGACGAAGGACTGATTGCAATCTCGCCGACAATGGTGTCCGTGTCGCCGGCCGAACTGGACTGGCCGCCGACGGTGACGCTGGCCGTGTTGGTGCGTGTGTCCGGGGGCGCGCCGGTAAGGGTCGCGTTGATAGTGAAGGTCACGCTGCTGTTAACGGGCATGGGCGGTATCGTGATGCCCGCGCCCTGCATCGCCGCCACGGTGGGAGAGGCCGGGCAGCTCGCCCCGCCTGAGGCGGAACAGCTTACGCTGTTGGCAGTTATCCCGGTTACTGCGGGGTCTGTGAAGACGGCGTTGCTTAACGTATCACCGGTGGTATTGGTGATGACGACGGTATACGTGGTGGCGGCGCCGGAACTGATGAAGGTGATGCCGTCGGTATTGGTGATGGCGGGCAGGACCACGACACTGACCGAACCCTGGGCAATAGTCGGGGCATTGCACTTGGCATTTCCGCTGGGAACAACATCGAGACTGGAATTGCAGGTACCACTCGACTGATGGTTCCAACTAACCACGAAGGGAATATACAAGCTGCCGCCACCAGCGCCGGCCAGAGCCTGGCACGGCACCGTCACGTTGGGCATGTAATGTATGCCACTGAGCGCCCCCCCGCCATCGCCGCAGGCATTGGCATTCAAGTTCTGGAAAGGGCTGGCTGCGGGCAGCTCCGATACGGAACATGTAGCGGCGCCGGTAGGTGAAAGATACTGCGGACTTTTGCCATCGTTGGATATAAAGACACCTATATCGTACCTGCTGGCGCTCCCGAAATTGACCGTCATCTGGAGATCCAACGTAATGTTAGTGCCTCCTACGCAGGACGTGGTATCGCCCACCACCGACATGCCGGTGATCTGCACATCATTGGCGGTGCAGTTCAGATCCGAGCCGAAGCGCGATGCGGCGCATTCCGTCGTGCCGAATGCGTGGGCCGTCGTCGTGGGCAAGAGCAGAACAGCCGCCAGCAGGGCGGGAACGAATAGCCGCGATCGGAAAAACGGGGACAGACCACGGTTTCCCCACAGCGATATCGCCGCTTGTGCCTCCCCGGCCATAAAAAGCTGTAACCAACAAGTGAGGCTGACCAGCGGGAGAATACCGGTAAAAACCCGGGCGGCACCTTGCAAAACCCTGATCATCACAAGCCTGGTTTGCAAGTATTTTCTCATCTTAAAAATCCTCTCTCTGGTAGATCACCGGTGATTTCTTGTCTTCATAGGTGTTGTTTTCCTGTATCTCCTTGTCCGGTTTCAAATCCGGCCCGGATGGTTCAAAATCATGTTCCTTCACTCTCACATCTCCAGACGGCAGTATCTCCTCTGGTATCATTTCAGGTTCTTTGAACCATTGTCCCCCCGCCCACCAGGCGGCGGTAGCAAATCCTGCTGCCAGTAATAAAACGATCCACCAGGCTATTTTGTTCGATTTCTGTTCCGGCCTCCTGGTTTTCAGCTTGTGCAGCAGGCGTTCCTCAATACGCATCAGGGATTGCCTGTCCGCAACCGGCATGGCTTCATAACTCGCAGCGATGAGGGTTTCCATGCGGGCTTCATCAGGAACTGGAAAGTTATGTGTCATTACCTTCCTCCTGCCAGCGCTGCCGCAGTTTTTTGATAATGGCGGCGCATTGCCGCCGGATGGTACCTTCCGGCATGTCCAGTATCCCCGCGATCTCTTTGTGGGTCAGTCCCGTCCAATAACGCAGGAACAGCAGGTTTTGTTCATCCTGTGGCAGGTTTTTTATGAGCGACTGCACATATTCGTGTTCATCCTGATCAGCAATGGCTTCCCCTGCGTACTGGTTTACCAGATCTCCGTCAGAGATAACGGGTGAGGCCTTGTCGCGCCGGTAGCTGTCGATATGCAGATTGATGGCGATGCGGTAAAGCAGGGCCACCGGTGCACGCAGGTCCCTGCATACGACCTGGAGGAACTTCAGAAAAGACTCTGCCAGCAGGTCATAGGCCACGTCTTCATTGCAGCCGCGGGCACGGAGGAATTGCCACAGCTTGCCGGCCTGGGAACGGTAGAACACGGCAAAGGCCTTGTGATCCGAGTTCTTGCAGTAGCGTTCCAGCAGTTGTCTGGCATGGTCCTGCATTCATTCATCACCGGGTGATGGTTTGCGATGAGGGTAACGCAGATGATCGAATAACAGAAATCTCTTCGTACCGGAAACCGACGGCAGGTACAGAGGTACTTTCAGCCCAGCTCGGATTTAGGCTCGCGCGCCAGTAATGCCTGTACGGCGTCATGCGGGGATGCCTCCTGATTCAGTACCCGGACCACCTGTTCCGTGATTGGCATCTCAATCTGATGCCTTGACGCCAGTGCATACACCTCCGTTGCCGTCCTGATACCTTCGATGGTCTGTCCTATCTGATAGATGGCATCCTCCAGCTCTAACCCCTTTGCCATCAGCAGGCCCAGCCTGCGATTACGAGATTGATCATCCGTGCAGGTCAGCACCAGGTCTCCCAGCCCGGCCAGACCCATGAAGGTCTCCTGCCGCGCTCCCAGGGCGGAGCCCAGCCGGATAATCTCGGCAAGACCGCGTGTAATCAGGGCGGCACGGGTATTCGACCCGTAACCGAGCCCATCCGCGATGCCGGCGGCGATGGCCATGACATTCTTTACCGCGCCACCCACCTCAACACCGATGACATCATGATGGGTATAGGCCCTGAACACCTCGCTATGGAAGAGATCGGAGAAATGCCGGGCTGTAGTATTGTCCTGTGCGGCGATCGTCACTGCGGTAGGCAGTCCACGCGCAACCTCGGTTGCAAAGGAAGGTCCGGAGAGCACGGCGGTGGGTATTTCACCAAGACAATCATGAACGACCTGGTGACCGAGTTTCTGTGTCCCTGGTTCAAATCCCTTGCAGGCAAGACAGACACGTTCATAATGATTGTTTTTCAGTTGCTGCAACACATCCCGCAAGGCCTGACAGGGGACCGTAATAATTACATCCCGGCACTCCTCCACCGCCAGATTTGAAAATGACTCAATGGGGATCAGATTTTCCGGTAAATCAACGGACGGAATATGCCTCTGGTTACAGCGATTCTTACGCAGGTCCCTGATATGCGCCGTATCCGTATCCCAGAGGTAAACGGGGTGCTGATTACGTGACAATGTAATCGCCAGTGCGGTCCCCCAGGAGCCGGCACCCAGTATCAGGACGGGATGTTTCTGCAATGAGTCACTCCCCTGTTTCGCTTTTGTTCGATCAGACTGTCGCCTGACTGGTCACTTAATGTGTCACCCCGGGCGGATGATCGCTGCTTTTTGCCTGTTGTTTACCCTGTTGCATATAGAGGGCCTCAAAATTGACCGGCGCCAGCAATAATTGCGGAAATCCACCACGGGTGACCAGATCAGCAACCATCTCCCGTGCAAAGGGAAACAGGATATTCGGACAAATCGTGCCCAGCATCCGGCCAACAACCTCATCGGGAAATCCGCTGATATGGAATATTCCCGCCTGATGTATCTCGGCCAGGTAAACTGTTTTTTCGCCGAATGTAACCGTGACTGTGACCGTCATGACAACATCGTAAAGATCAGCTTCCAAAGTCCTTGCCTGATTTGAAATCTGCATGTTAACGGCGGGATTCCATTCATCCCGGAAAATATCCGGCGCATGGGGCACCTCGAAGGAGACATCTTTTACATACACCTTTTGTATGGCAAACTGGCCTGATTCAGGATCGAGTGGCTGTTTTGTGTTTTCTGATTTTTCCGCCATAAATAAATTATCTCTGTAGTATTATTTTTTTACTCATCCAGTCTTAGCCGGATTCACGCGTCAGGGGCAGGTTGGAATTTCTCCAGGCAAGCACCCCGCCCTTTAAACAATAGATGCTCTCGAACCCATCCTGCATCAGCACCCTGGACGCCTTGGCTGATTCAGTCCCGTTTGTGCAAACCATGATAACAGCTTGTTTGCGGAATTTTTCGAGCTTGTTACCTCGCTCGGATAACCCGGCCGCCGGTACATGGATTGCATTCAGGATATGCCCGTTGTTGAAATCACTGCTGGAACGTGCATCCATCACAACGGCCTGTTCATGGTTTATCAACCGTATTGCTTCCGCCGGGGTAATCTGTTTAATGCCGGAGAGGACATTCCCATACAGATTCCAGATCAGGAGACCCAGAATCATGGCCAACAGGGAAAACAGGAGAATATGATTTAAAACAAATTCGGGGAAACGTTCCATAGGGTTATATCAGTATTACCTCACTCAGATAGACTGGATGTGAATGATACGTTATATCGGGATTGTGGACAAAATACCCTGGATACTATCCTGCCCGTTTAATCCACGCTGTCTTGTTCCGGAAAATAACGGCGATGACGGGATATTCGGATAAATTTATTCCATGCTAGAATGCCTGCATTAACAGGCAATTAACCAATAATTACGACGCATCCAGTCAGCAATAGTCTTCAGAGAGCAACCCGGGGTGCATACACACCGGAAGGTGCGGCCCAAACGCAGGCATAGACAGGATGATCAAACGAATCGCCACAGACATTGATTCACCCGGTAATTGAGCAGCCATGCAACTCGCACATAAACCTGTCATATTGATCGTTCTCGACGGATGGGGTTACACGGATAACACTGTCTACAATGCCATCTACAGTGCCAACAAGCCGGTATGGGAGAAGCTGTGGGTCGACTATCCACACACCCTCGTCAGCGCCTCAGGTCTGGATGTCGGGTTGCCGGATGAGCAAATGGGTAATTCCGAAGTCGGCCACATGAATATCGGTGCCGGCAGGGTCGTGGACCAGGAATTCCCCCGTATTTCCAAGGCAATTGAAGACGGTTCCTTCTATGAGAATGAAATTCTCAGGACGGCTTTTGCAAAGGCTGCCTCACATAACAAGGCGGCACACTTCCTTGGTCTGCTGTCACCGGGGGGTGTACATAGTCACGAAGACCACATCTTTTCACTTATGGAACTGGCTGTTCAATGCGGGATAGAAAAATTCTATCTGCATGCATTCCTTGACGGCCGTGACACCCCGCCCAGAAGTGCCGCCTTATCCATCCACAAGGCACACCTGAAAATGAAAGAACTCGGCAGGGGCGACTTCGCATCGATAACCGGCCGTTTCTATGCCATGGACCGGAACAAGAACTGGGATCGGACACAACAGGCCTATGATCTGATCAGCCAGGGTAAGGCCGAATTTCGCTCTGTGGATCCTTTCATCGCGCTGGACATGGCTTATGCAAGGGGCGAAACAGACGAATTTGTCAGGGCAACGGCCATTACCAGGGCTGGTAAATCTCCGGTTTCGGTTGAGGATGGTGATGTTATCGTGTTTGCAAATTACCGTGCGGATCGTGCCCGGCAACTGGCAAGGGCCTTCACCAAACCGGATTTTGAACATTTCGTACGGGAAAGAATCCCACAGCTTGGGGCTTTCATCAGCCTGACCGAGTATAAGGCCGATTATGACTTCCCGGTTGCGTTTCCGCATAAGAAACTGAGCAATGTCTTTGGCGATTACATCTCCAGACATGGCCTGAGCCAGTTACGAATTGCCGAGACTGAAAAATATGCCCACGTTACCTTTTTTTTCAATGGCGGCGAAGAACGCGTCTTTGAGGGTGAAGACCGGATTTTGATCCCGTCACCCCACGTCGCAACCTATGACAAGGCCCCCGAGATGAGTGCCTATGAGATCACAGACAAGCTGATAGACTCTATAGACAGGCGGAAATACGATGCCATTATCTGTAATTTTGCGAATGCCGATATGGTCGGTCATACCGGGAATTTCAATGCCACTATCAAGGCAATCGAGACTATCGATAAATGTCTGGGCATGATCATCCAGGCAACCAAAAAGGCGGGAGGAGAGATTATTATCACCTCGGATCATGGTAACGCAGAGCAAATGCGTTCCTATACAACAGAAAAAATCAAGTCCGAATTGCATACTGCCCATACCAGCAACCTGGTACCCCTGATCTATATAGGACGACCGGCAGAAATAATGCCGGGAATAGGGACACTTTCGGATATCGCGCCGACCTTGCTGTACCTCATGGATATGCAACAACCACCAGAAATGACGGGATACCCACTCATTAAACTGCTCGATGTGGAAAACCGGGCAATCGCCGGAAGATGACACCCCGTACAGGCAACAAACCTGCCTTCCGGAACAGGAAATTCTTCTCACCGGTAATGATCGGCTTATGTTTATGCGGTTGTGTCTATGCCGGGGAATCAGCCAATGAGGCAACCGAAAAGGAATCCGAGCTCGAATCCATCCGTTATCTGATAAAAAATGTTCAGGGCAACATTAAAGAGGCGCAGGGAGAATCTGAATTATTGCAGAAGGAGCTGAAGGAGAACGAGATTGCAGCGGCTGATGCGCTGCTGATATTGGGTGACATCGAACAGCAAATAAAAACAGGGGGAAATCACCTGCTGGATCTCGGAAAGAAAAAGGACATTTACCAGGATAGCCTGGCACGTGAAAGGGAACATCTGGTATATCAAATCCGGTCCGCCTACAAGATTGGCAGAAATGATTATCTGAAACTGCTGTTTAATCAGGAAGACCCTGCACTGGTCGGCCGCGTGCTCACCTATTACGATTATCAAAACCGGACCCGTGTCAATCGCATGAATGAGATCGCCCGGCAACTGGCGGCCCTTGACCAGATAGAACAGACGATCAGGCACGAGGCAGAAACGCTGCAACAGCTGAAAAACAGACAAACTGAAATTATTGATCAATTCAACACCTCCAGGACATCCAGGAAAGAGATTATCGAGCGCTTGCATTTCTATATTGAAGAACAGGGATTACAGTTAAGCCTGTTACAGGAAAATGAACGCGAACTGGAACGACTGCTGCTGCAATTACGTGATGAGAAGACAGACACAATTGAAATATATGAAGATATCCCCCCTTTTAACAGCCTGAAGGGCAAACTTAAATGGCCGGTGCCCGGACAGATCACGAAACGGTTTGGCAGCACTAAAAAAGGAGGTAAACTGAGGTGGCAGGGTGTCATAGTAAGCACGGATACCGGAACAGATGTCCATGCAGTCGGATCAGGCAAGGTTGTTTTTGCCGACTGGTTCCGTAACCTGGGTCTCCTGATCATCCTCGATCACGGTGATGGCTATATGAGTCTCTATGGGCACAATCAAAGCCTGGCAAAAAACACCGGTGACTGGGTGCTTGCCGAAGAGATGATTGCCAGCGTCGGTGACAGCGGCGGACAGACCCTGCCCGGTCTGTACTTTGAAATACGCAAGGAGGGAACACCGTTAGACCCCTCACTGTGGTGTCAGGATATAGCCCGCCGCTGATACCCGGCCCGGAGGATGGCATGGCAAGTCCGGAACCTGCTTGTCACCGCCTGTCATTGGCTAGTATGCTTCCTGCTCAGAATAAGGGTCTGCTTCGCAACCGGAATGGAGCAGAGACAATGCGTAAGGGTTTGATTTTGTTTGATTAAACATGGTATCTGGAGCCTATGATGAATAAAGTTGAACGGTTTTTCCTGTTTGCAGTATTGCTCGGGTTCTGCATCCAGATTGTGACAGGCCAGAGCGAATCACCCGGTACCGGTACGGCGGAAATCGATGCCCTGCCATTGGATGAAATACGTACCTTTACGGAGGTGTTTGCAAAGGTTAAAAACGATTATGTGGTGGAAATTGATGACAAGAAACTGCTCGAAAATGCCATACGCGGCATGCTGGAAGGACTGGATCCGCATTCCGCTTATCTGGACAAGGAATCCTACAAGGAACTGCAGGAAGGGACCACAGGTGAATTCGGCGGTCTTGGGATTGAGGTCGGAATGGAAAACGGCTTTATCAAGGTCATCGCCCCCATTGACGACACGCCTGCCCAACGCGCCGGTATCCAGTCGGGCGATTTGATCACCCGGCTGGATGATACACCGGTCAAGGGCATGTCACTGGATGATGCTGTGAGCCTGATGCGTGGTAAACCGGGCACGGATATCACCCTTACCGTCATGCGTGAAAACGAGGACAAGCCCCTCGTGTTCACTATCACACGGGATATCATCACCGTCCAGAGTGTCAAGAGCAGGACACTTGAACCCGGTTTTGGTTATATCCGTATCTCCCACTTCCAGGCACACACGGCTGAAGACATGCAACGTAATATAGATTCACTCAGGAAAGAAAATAATGATGCATTGAAAGGCTTGATACTTGATCTACGCAACAATCCGGGCGGGGTCCTGAATGCAGCTGTCGATGTTGCTGATCAGTTTCTCGACAAGGGCCTGATCGTCTATACCGAGGGGCGTATCAAGGATTCCAGACTCAAGTTTAATGCAAAACCGGCAGACTTGCTGAATCAATCCCCCCTGGTTGTTCTGGTCAATAGCGGTTCGGCATCCGCATCCGAGATTGTTGCCGGGGCGCTGCAGGATCATAAACGCGCAGTAATCATGGGTGAACGGACCTTCGGCAAGGGATCTGTCCAGACCATCCTGCCTATGGCCAATGAAGCCGCCTTGAAACTTACAACCGCCCGTTATTACACACCATCGGGCCGATCCATCCAGGCCGAGGGCATCATGCCGGATATCATTATCGAGAATATCACTCTCGCCAACATTGAGAAGGATTCAGCCCATATCATCAAGGAAGCAGATCTGAGCGGCCACCTTGAAAACGATAACGGCAGCCCGGTTGCTGATGATGCAAATAAACCGAAAGAAGAAGAAACACCCCTGTCTGTTAAGGATTATCAACTGTATGAAGCGCTGAATGTACTAAAGGGGCTGGTTCTCCAGCAAAAAAAGCTTGGTTAAACCTGATACCGGAAACACTATGCATTGCCATAATCAACGCTGTGTTGCCGCAGACACGCTGAACCTGTCCCGGCAGCGGGATTGCAAATCATTGCCTGGCAGATGATAAACCGGTTTACGATGGAGGGAAGCAGATATGTCCACCGTTCTTGTACCGCTTGCCCAGGGCTGTGAAGAACTGGAAGCCGTTACTGTCATTGATCTGTTGAGACGCGCAGGGATTGAGGTGATTACAGCCGGTCTTGATGATCAGGTTGTTATCGCAAGTCACGGCACCAGACTGGTACCGGATACCGATCTGGATTCAGCGCTCATTCGTGACTACGACATGGTGGTTTTACCTGGTGGTTTGCCCGGTGCTGACAATCTCGATAATGACGATCGCATTCATTCATTACTGCGGAAAATGGCGGCCAGTGAAAAATTTACAGCCGCGATCTGTGCAGCACCCAGGATACTGGCAAATGCAGGGCTCCTGGATGGCAGGAAGGCAACCAGCTATCCCGGTGTCCTGGACAAGATGAATCTGCCCAGTACCCGAATAAGCAATCAACCCGTTGTTATGGATGGAAAAATCATCACCTCGCGGAGTCCGGGCACGGCCATGGATTTTGCACTTGCGTTGATAGAGGCCCTGGCAGGACAGGATAAGCGCAGACAAGTGGAAACGGCACTGGTGAGGCCTTGATTGCCCGATATAAAGTACTACGGCGCGTGCCGCCCCTGTTTATTCTGTTCGGAACCAATTTTGAATTGGGACAACTACGAAATCATCCGCACCTGTTCTCATCCTTGATGGACAGGTGCGGAAAATAACTGTCACAATCATTTGTAACTATCCCTTCACCCTGTCATTACCTCTCACAAACCACCCAGCCAGTCAGCAAGGGTCTTCATTTCTGTTTCATCGACATTCACCATAATTGCCTTCATGGCGGCAGTCTGTCCGTTGTTACGGGCACCACTCTTGATGTCCTTCATCTGGGCCAACAGATAATCAGCGTTCTGTCCGGCAAGTTTTGGATAAACCGGAAGCAGGGGTGTCCTGGCATCCGCTCCATGGCAGGCATTGCATGTTTTTGTTACAAATAACTCCGCACCATCTGCGGCATGCACCGGACCATTAAGCCCCGGCAGAAAAAAGGCCCAAAAAATAATAACAGGAAGTTTACTATTCACAGATGCCATGGTTACACCTCGATATTTTAATTTATACAAACGTATGTGAAGGATACTGATGAAATCACCAGAGGTCATTATTGTATCTTTTGAAGCCGTTGTAATGCATGTCCCGATCCTTACCACGAAACTGTCACAAGTGACCTGCCCGGGGAACACCATTTTTCCAGATAGCTGTGACCTCATCCTCTCCCTGGAGTTCAACGAATATCCGTCAGTACCCATACTTGGGTCTGCCTGTTATCGTGGAAGTAACAGGCATCATTGCCCCGGCGTTTCATCCAGACAAGGTTGGAAAAATCCCCTACCCCACCAGGGTAGCGAGGTCCCTGAATCTTCAGGGCCTCCCTACCCATCAATAAACGCCAGTAATTCCCTGTCCTCCAGCATCTTCTGAAATACCGTTACCAGTGCACCGTTTATCAAACGTTCATTTTCATCATCCGTCGGGGCCTTGATGACATCCTGTTTTCTGCTGCCCTGATAGGAACCGGTAAATGTTTTACTGCCCTTTTGGCAGATGAAACGGATTTCAGCACTGGTTTCTATTGATCGGACTATATTTTCTCCAAACGCAGTATATTTCAGATCTGCAATCTCTACTTGCAGACGGGCATCCGCCTTGTCTCCACCAGTAATCACTTGATATCCAATATCACCATATGCCCTGGACAGTCTCTGCTGAATCGGCCCTGTAATGTCGCCCTTTGTACTGATATGAGACGAAGACTTGTAGACACCGCCCCGGTTTCCTACTACTTCTCCCTGGCGCGAATCGATTACCTCTATACCCAGCGATGCCGTCTTTTTTCCAGCGAACTTTTGATCCATAACAAAATCCGGATCAATCATCACGGTCTGGGGACTCAGGGCACAACCCGCCAGGATTAACCCAAAACACAGGAAAAACCATATGCGTTTCATATTATTCTATCCATCCGGGACACCAGACCCGACTTCAGTTGCCATGCACAGGGATGGTAATGCAGCACACAGTAAAAAGGCGGAACAGCGGGGTTTACACACCGGTAAATGGGCATTTTGAACCCGTTTATAACGCCGTAGTGCGCCAATTGAGGGTTCTCAACCATTCACAATCTTCCAGCTTCCGTCCGTTTGCCTGCATGCTGTCCCGGTCATTTCTTCTTCCTGTCCATCCACGGTCAGCGTCTGGTTGAAATCCCGGCAGTTTGTCCCGTCCGTAGTCTGGTATGCCTTTAATGGCGTCACTGTTCCGGAATGACCTGAGTCCGGATTCACCCAGGTTGAGGCCTGGCCCGTCGGTTGTGTCTCAAGCGCATTCTGTGTTGTATCAACATGGTATTGCTGATCCTGGCAATCCATAGATGCACCCAGTTTGTTACCCAGCAGGCCCCCGGCGAGGACACCTGCCCCTATGGCAACCTTGTTACCGGTGCCGCCACCGATCTGGGAACCAAGGAAACCACCCAGCGCAGCACCGAGCAGGGTTCCCACGACTTCCCCCCCTCCGGTCTGTTCCTGGTTACACTCTGCATTGACATTACCTGCAATCAGGACAATGGCAATACCTAAAAACAAGTGACGTATCGTCATACCAACCTCCAGTGAATTCACACGCTGATTCTTAAATTGCAATCCTGCAACAATAGCTACCTGACATCAGTAAAAAAGCCCGGTTACGGCCCTGATCAACAACCTGTGTATCCAGTATAAACTAAGCCTTCGCTGCCAGGATCAGTTTGCAGGTCAGGGATCCCGCAATGATACCCGCGACGACCAAAAACGGCCCTATAAACCCGAATCCCAGCGCCGTAATGGCCGGCCCGGGACAATATCCGATCATGCCCCAGCCGATACCAAACAAGCCAGCCCCTGCAATCAGGTCCAGGTCGAGTCCAGTCTTCACCGGTAACTGAAAGCGTGCCGCAATAACGGGGACCTCACGTCTCAACACAAAACGGAATGCGATCAGGGTCACGGCCAGTGCACCCCCCATAACCAGCACCAGACTGGGATCCCAGTTACCGGTCACATCAAGAAAATCGAGGACTTTCCCGGGGTCTGCCATCCGCGATACACACAGGCCGGTCCCGAACAGGGCCCCCGTAATAAAGGCCAGACCATGCTGTTTCATCAAATAACCTCGAAGATATGACGGGTAATATAAACGGTCATGACCCCGGCCCCCATAAAAACAAGGGTAGCGACGAGGGAACGCCTGGACAGTCGCCCGATGCCACAGACCCCGTGACCGCTGGTACAGCCACCACCCATACGGGTGCCAAATCCAACCATAAAGGCACCAGTCAGCAGCAGGGGGAGCGGGAACCGGGGACGGTCAGCAAACGTCCCCGGCCAGAGTGACTGCCAGGTGAAACCGGCCAGAACCATCCCCAGCAGGAACAGGATCCGCCACAGGCGATCGCCCTGGATACGGGTAAAGATACCACTGAGGATGCCACTGATCCCGGCAATACGGCCATTGAACAAGAGCAACAACGTGGCAGCCAGGCCGATCAAAACGCCACCTGCCAATGCCGGTACCGGGGTAAAGTTTTCCATATGAGCGTTGCCTTTCTACTTGCCTGATTGCCTGGTTTCTGTGTGGACGGTGGAGACTTACCGCAGGGGCTGTGCACTGATCAGAATGCCATCGGCATCGGCATAAACAAAGGCCCCCGGGATAAAGGTCACACCCGCAAAGGTCACCGGAATGTCACGCTCACCGTTGCCCTTTTTCGTGCTTTTACGCGGATTGGCAGCCAGCGCCCTGAGACCGATCCCGATAGCGCCGATCACGGCCGAGTCACGAATACAGCCGGATACGATAATACCCGCCCAGCCATTGTCCTTGCCGAGCTGCGCCAGCTTGTCACCGACGAGCGCACAACGCAGGGAACCCCCGCCATCCACCACCAGTACACGTCCTGCACCGGGCTCCTCAAGGGCACTACGCACCAGCGCATTATCCTCAAACACCCTGACGGTAGACACGGGCCCATGGAACTGATGTTTACCCCCGAAGTCAGTAAACAGGGGTAACACAAGCTGCACCTTTTCACCGTACTGATCGCATAAGTCAGCCGTTGCAAATGACATAGGAACCGGTACCCCCTGTTTGTATGATTCGTCCTGTCTGTATACAAGAAACAAACAGCAGACAGGAACGCTGGCAGTCATTTAATTTATTTAATCAGTGTCCCGTAAAATTCCGGCCTTCGATCACTGAACAGGTCATTCAGGCTCGTAATATGTTTATCATGGGCCGCGGCGGGATCAATCCCGGTAATAAACAGGGACTCACGCTGTGACGCCGCGCGATGAATCAGCTTACCGCCCGGTGCAACGATTTGACTCTTGCCGGTAAACTTCAACATCCCCTGCGGTCGCCGGTCTGCACCGAACCGGTTGGTCGTAATCGCAAAGACCCTGTTTTCAAGACAGCGCGACTGCATGGTCTGCTGGCACCAGGACAACACCAGGTTGGATGGGTGACAGATTATCTCGGCGCCCTGCAGGGCAAGTGCCCGTGCCACCTCCGGGAAGGCCCAGTCAAAGCAGACCATCATGCCAATCCTTACCTCCCGCACCGTATTGACCTGGAGCGGAATGTCCCCCTCATCAAAATACCGCTTTTCCTCATTGAATAAATGCAATTTCCGGTAGATATGTTCTATGCCGTCAGGGCCTATCAGGATAGCGCTGTTGAAACATTTATCCAGGCGTTTCTCGGCAAATCCGGTGACGATGTGAAACCCCCTTTCCCTGCACAATGCGGACAAGGCATCGACTGTCATGGATTTATCCGGATCTTCCGCCAGTTTCTGCAGTTCCTCCCTGCTGCTGAAGTAATAGCCGGTAAAGGCCAGCTCCGGCAGGACCACGAGATCGGCATCGACCTGCCGCAATGCATTCACGACCTGCCGGACATTCCGCTCTATCCGGCCAAATAACGGTCTGAACTGATAAAAACCGACACGCATGTCAAGCAGACGCAGAGTGTGATGGATGACAGGGGAAGCAGAACATCACCAATACCTTCACATTCAACCCTTGTTTGGCCGTTTCCAGCCGGACCGTGTCTTCTGTGCCACCCGGCTGATGGCGAGTGAACCCGCCTTGACATCCCTCGTTACGGTCGTACCGGCGGCAATCGTGGCCCCGGCGCCGACCCTTACCGGCGCGACGAGCTGGACATCCGACCCTACGAATACATCATCTTCAATGATGGTCTTGTGCTTGTTGGCGCCATCAAAATTACAGGTGATCGTGCCTGCACCGATATTGACCTCCCTGCCAATCTCACTGTCACCGATATAGCTCAGGTGATTGATCTTCGTCCCCGTGCCGACATCGGTCTTTTTCACCTCCACAAAATTACCGATATGAACGTCGTCATCGAGAATCGTGTCCGGACGGATACGTGAAAAAGGGCCAATCCGGCAATGCCTGCCGATAATGGCATTTTCAATTACACAATTAGGAAGGATGGTCACATCGTCCGCGATCATCGTGTCCCTGATACAGCAGTTGGCGCCGATGCTTACATGGTTACCCAGCTTGATGCGTCCCTCCAGCAGGACATTAATATCGAAAACCGTATCCCTGCCGACCTCCAGATCCCCCCTCAGGTCAAAACGTGACGGGTCCAGCAGGGTCACCCCATGCCGCATCAGGTGATGTGCCTGGACCAGTTGAAAATAGCGCTCTGCCTCGGCAAGGTGGGCCCGGGTGTTGATCCCCTTGACCTCGAACGCCGATTCAGCACTGATCGTTCTGATCTTGACACCTTCGGCGACGGCCAGGGAAACAATATCCGTCAGGTAATATTCCTTCTGTGCATTATCGTTGCCCAGGGCCTTGATCCAGCGTTGCAGGGAGGCAGCCACCACCACCATCATGCCGGTATTGACCTCACGGATGGCCCGCTCCTGCCTTGAGGCATCCTTTTCCTCGACGATGCGTGTAATCCGGTTCTTTGCATCACGGATGATCCGGCCGTAACCCGCAGGGACATCCAGATCGACCGTCAACAGGCTGAATCCGGTCTCCCCTGCCGCATCGACCAGCGGCCGCAGGGTTTCGACGGTAATTAACGGAATATCACCACAGAGTATCAGTACCTGGTCTTCCGCACGGATGTCAGGCATGACCTGGGCCACCGCATGGCCGGTCCCCAGTTGTTCCCTTTGCTCAATCCAGTGGACCGGCAGGTGTTTCATCTGATCCGGAACAGTCTCACCCCCGAACCCGTATACGATATGGATATTACTGTGTGTCAATAAACATGCCGTGTTATAGACGTGTTCAAGCAGTGGCTTGCCTGCCAGCGGGTGTAATACCTTGGGGATATCAGAATACATGCGCGTACCCTGTCCGGCAGCGAGGATAATGATGCTGAGGCTCATTCCGGTATGGTAGCCGAAAACTCAATGAATCATAAGCTTCGGATAGAAACGCGATTGGTAATTTGTAATTCGTGATAGGTGGTTAATGCTACGCTTCACCATTGAATCCCCCTGTGCTTATGCACGGGGTTTGCTGCCGCGATAAGCGATGACCTGTTTCAGGAATGACCCGCCCGCTTGCGTAACCGCTGTATGGCGCGTAACTGGGCAACGGTTTCCGCAAGTTGTGTCTGTGCGATGGCATAATCGGTCAAGGTTTCCCGGTTGCGCAGGTCCTTTTCCGCCTGTTCCTTGGCCTTCAGGACGGCCGCCTCATCCAGATCCTCCGCCCTGACCGCTGTATCCGACAGAATCGTCACTACGTAGGGTTGCACCTCCAGGATACCGCCAGAGACATAAAATGAGGCCTCCATACCATCCGTCAGCTTGACCCTGACCACCCCCGGTGCAAGACGGGTGACCAGGGGTGCATGCTGGGGGGCAATCCCCACCTCGCCCATGATGGCGGGGGCAAACACCATCTGGGCCAGCCCTGAAAAGATCTCCCTTTCTTGACTGACGATATCAACATGAATTGTCATGCTCATGGTCTTTTATATACTCCGGTCATACCTACATTGTCCTGGCTTTTTCCACCACCTCTTCGATAGAACCGAGCATATAAAACGCCTGCTCCGGCAGGTCATCGTAATCACCATTGACGATGCCCTGGAAACCCTTGATGGTATCCTTGAGAGATACATACTTGCCCGGACTTCCGGTAAAGACCTCGGCCACGGAGAACGGCTGTGACAGGAAACGCTGAATCTTGCGTGCCCTGGCCACCGCCAGTTTGTCATCTTCCGACAATTCATCCATGCCCAGGATGGCGATGATGTCACGAAGTTCCTTATACCGCTGCAGTGTATTCTGAACGGCCCGGGTCGTATCATAATGCTCCTGCCCGACGATCAGTGGATCCAGCTGCCGGCTGGTGGAATCCAGCGGGTCGACCGCCGGATAGATGCCCAGCTCCGCAATCTGCCGGGAGAGCACCACCGTAGCATCCAGATGCGCAAAGGTCGTTGCCGGTGAAGGATCAGTCAAGTCATCGGCCGGGACGTAGATCGCCTGGATTGAGGTAATGGATCCGGTCTTGGTCGAGGTAATACGTTCCTGCAATTTACCCATTTCCTCCGCCAGCGTCGGTTGATAGCCTACCGCAGAAGGCATGCGGCCCAGCAGCGCGGAACACTCCACCCCTGCCAGTGTGAAACGGTAGATGTTATCCACGAAGAACAGCACATCACGCCCTTCATCACGGAATTTTTCGGCCAGCGTCAGGCCCGTCAGTCCGACCCGCAGGCGATTACCCGGTGGTTCGTTCATCTGTCCGTAGACCATGGAAACCTTGTCCAGCACCCCTGCCCCTTTCATCTCGTGATAAAAATCATTTCCTTCCCGTGTGCGCTCGCCAACACCCGCAAACACGGAGAGTCCTGAATGGGCCTTGGCGATATTATTGATAAGTTCCATCATGTTGACGGTCTTGCCGACACCCGCACCGCCAAACAGGCCAATCTTGCCGCCCTTGGCAAACGGGCAGATCAGATCGATAACCTTGATCCCCGTTTCCAGCAGTTCGGTGGCATGACTCAGTTCGGTAAATTTGGGCGCCTCGCGATGAATGCTCCATTTTTCCTCTGTCTCAATATCACCCAGTTCATCGATGGGCCGGCCCAGCACATTCATAATCCGTCCCAGGGTCTTCTCACCCACGGGAACCGAGATGGGGGCACCGGTGTTACTGACATTCAATCCGCGCGTCAGGCCATCGGTGGAACCCAGTGCGATGGTCCTTACCACACCATCACCCAGTTGCTGCTGTACTTCCAGTGTGGTATCAACACGTTCAGCATCCACCAGCAGGGCATCAAAAATCCTGGGAATGGCATCACTTGGAAATTCCACATCGACCACGGCGCCGATGATTTGAACGATTTTTCCAGAGCTCATTAGTCTTGTTCCTCGCTGAATATCTCGATTTGTATCAGTTATTATAAATAAGGATTCTTTTCACTATACGGCAGCAGCACCACCGACGATTTCAGACAGTTCCCGGGTTATTGCCGCCTGACGTGCCTTGTTGTAGATCAATTGCAATTCTTCAATAAGCTTGCCGGCGTTATCAGAGGCGCTTTTCATGGCCACCATGCGCGCTGCCTGTTCACAGGCGATATTTTCCACCACACCCTGATACACAAGGGATTCAATATAGCGCTTCATCACATAATCAAGCACTTCCCGTGCATCCGGTTCATAGATATAGTCCCAGTAATGTTTCAGTTCCTTGTCATCACCGGGCACGACCGGGAGCAACTGCTCAATTTTTGGCACCTGTGTCATTGAATTGACGAACCGGTTGGACACCAGATAGAGCTGATCGATTTTCCCCTCGACGTAGGCATCCAGCATGATCCTGACGGTACCGATCAGATTTCCGGCATCAGGAAAATCACCAATATGGGTGGCCTGGCCAATAATATTTCCTCCGGCACGGTTGAAAAAACCGACCGCCTTGGTCCCGAGAACACAGAGGTCAAGCTCCCGTCCCTCATTGTGCCATGCCTTCATCCTGCGAATCAGGTCACGAAACATGTTCGAATTAAGCCCGCCACACAAACCACGATCAGTGGAGACTACGATCAGGCCGATATGCCTGATTTCCTCGCGCTGTACCAGATACGCATGCCGGTATTCGGGGTGGGCATGTCCCAGATGGGCGATGACATTCCGGATTTTTTCCGCGTAGGGGCGCACGGCATACATCCGATCCTGTGCCTTGCGCATCTTGCTGGCCGCCACCATTTCCATCGCCTTGGTGATCTTCTGGGTGTTCTTTACACTTGCGATCTTGGTCCTGATTTCCTTCGCTGCCGCCATTAATTTATTCCTGATTCAAATGCCAATGGACTTGTGACTACCACGTATGATTCTTCCTGAATTCCTCGATGCTGATCCTGAGTGCCGCGTCGATGTCATCGTTGTAATCACCGCTTTGATTGATCTTTTTCATGAGATCGCCTTTCTCATGATTCATAAAAGTGTGCAAGGCATTTTCAAAATCACCGATCTTGACCAGCGCGATATCATCCAGATAGCCATGTCCCGCTGCATAAAGGCTGACTGCCATCTCGGCGACATTCAAAGGCGAGTATTGTTTCTGCTTCATCAGTTCCATGACCCGCTGACCGCGTTCCAGCTGCTGCCTTGTGGCCTCATCCAGATCAGAGGCAAACTGGGCAAATGCTGCCAGTTCCCGATACTGGGCCAGGGCCAGCCGGATGCCGCCACCCAGTTTCTTGATGATCCTGGTCTGTGCCGCACCACCAACACGGGAGACCGACAGACCGGCGTTGATCGCAGGCCGGAAACCGGAGTTGAACAGGTCCGTTTCAAGGAATATCTGGCCATCTGTAATCGAGATGACATTGGTCGGCACAAAGGCAGATACGTCCCCCGCCTGTGTTTCAATAATGGGCAGCGCTGTCAGTGAACCGGTCTTGCCCTTGACCTTTCCATCCGTTATTTTCTCAACGTACTCGGCATTGATACGCGCTGCACGCTCCAGCAGGCGTGAATGCAGATAAAAAACATCACCCGGATAGGCCTCGCGTCCCGGCGGCCGGCGCAACAGCAGCGATATCTGACGGTAGGCCCATGCCTGTTTGGTCAGATCATCATAAATAATCAGCGCATCTTCACCACGATCACGGAAGAATTCGCCCATGGCACAACCTGAATACGGTGCTATATATTGCATCGCGGCCGAATCAGAGGCCGTGGCCGCAACCACGATGGTGTGTTCCATCGCCCCATGTTCTTCCAGCTTGCGTATGACAGCGCTGATGGAAGACGCCTTCTGGCCAATGGCAACATAGATACACTTAACACCTGTCTCTCTCTGGTTGATGATGGTATCCACGGCCAGTGCGGTCTTGCCGGTCTGGCGGTCACCGATGATCAATTCGCGCTGTCCCCGACCTATGGGAACCATGGAGTCAATTGATTTGAGACCGGTCTGTACCGGCTGGGAGACAGACTGTCTGGCAATCACACCGGGGGCAATTTTTTCAATCGGGGATGACTCTGAACAGCCCACATCCCCCTTGCCGTCGATAGGATTCCCGAGGGAATCAACGACACGACCCAGCAATTTCTCACCAACAGGAACCTCAAGTATACGTTGTGTACACTTGACCACATCCCCCTCCGAGATGTGCAGGTAATTACCCATGATGACGGCACCGACTGAATCGCGTTCCAGATTCAGGGCCAGGCCATAGGTGTTGCCGGGAAACTCGATCATCTCCCCCTGCATGACATCGCTGAGACCATGGATCCTGGCAATCCCGTCGCCCAGACTGACCACGGTCCCCTCGGTGCGGGCCTCGGTCTTCAGATCCAGGTCCTGTATCTTTTTCCTAATCAGATCACTGATTTCTGTTGCACTGATAGACATTGCTGTTCCTCATTTGCTCTAACCGGATAATTCCAATCAACCCTTAAGGAAACTCTGATTAATTCAGAGTTTCCGCGGTACAGGGAAGTACCGCCATTTTCAATAGCTATTTAGCTATTGAAAATGTGAGAAAAGCAACAATCGCATTTTTGCTTTTCGTGGTCTGAAAATTCCAGGAGGGAATTATTCAGACCTTTCTTAAATAAATAAAATCTTTCTGACCATCTGAATTCTCAGGCGAATTCCCGGCTCAATTGCCGGAGACTCCCCCTGATTGAAGCATCGATCACTGAATCGCCGGCACGGATGATGATGCCGCCGATCAATGACGCATCAACACGGGTACTTATCTCAATGTTCCTGCCATAACGATTCTTCATCAAATCCACAATTTTTGTCACCTGATCCGGTTCCATCGGAAACGCCGACACCACTTCAACTTCAAGCACCCCTTCCGCATCTGCACGCAGCCGTTCGAATAATTCATGGATCTGCCTTGCAAATATAAAGCGCCCGGATTCGAGAAGAATCTTTACGAAATTGGTTCCCGTCCTGTTCAGTCGATCACCGCAGACATCCAGCACCAATGCCTGAAGTTGCCCGCTACCGGCACGCGGGTTAGTAATGAGTATTTGCATCTGTGGGTCCGAGGCAATAATACCCAGGAGCCGTAACATATCCGACCATTTACCCAGGGCGTTCTCTTCCTGCGCCTGGCCAAATGCGGCCTCTGCATAAGGTCGGGCAAAAGCGGTCTTTTCCAACATTTACCGGCAGCCCTTATAAAGTCGCACTGATCCTTTCCAGCACCTTGTTATGGGCGTCCCGATCTACCTCACGCATCAGTATCTGCTCGGCACCTGCTATCGCCAGGGCAGCGACCTCCTTTCTGAGGTGCTCCTTGGCCTGCAACCGCTCCTGTTCGATTTCCGCACGCGCTGCCGCCAGTAAATGCTCGCCTTCCAGCCGGGCATCCTCTTTTGCCTTGTCAATAATCTCATCACCCCGTTTCTGCGCCAGGGCTATGATCTCTGCAGCCCCCTGTTTACCCTCCCTGGTCAATTCCACGAAGCGTCCCCTGGCGAGCTCCAGTTCATGACGACCCTTTTCACCGGCAGCCAGTCCATCCGCAATCGTTTTTTTGCGTTCTTCCAGCGCGTGAATGATCGGTGGCCAGATAAACTTGAGACAGAACCACGTAAAAACCGCAAACGCGATCATCTGGCCTATCAGTGTAGCGTTGAAATTCATATTATCTCCCCGTCCTCAAATTAAGGGTGAATAATCAATTTCTAGTGGGCACCTGCGGCCTGCAGTGCTGCCGTGTACGGATTGGCAAAGGTAAACCACATGCCGATACCGATACCGATCATGGTGACCGCATCGAGCAGACCGGCGACCAGAAACATCTTTATCTGCAGCATCGGGGCAAGTTCAGGCTGACGCGCAGCGCCCTCCAGAAATCTCCCCCCCAGCAGGCCGAAACCGATAGCCGTACCAAGTGCACCCATGCCCAGAACAAGCAGGACACCTAATACCGTGAATGCCAGAATCGTTTCCATCTTTTCCTCCAGATTTACCAGTTGTAAAGTTGATCAACAAGCCTAATGTAATTCTTCATGTGCCATACCCAGATACACAATAGTGAGCATCATGAAGATAAACGCCTGCAAGGTAATGATCAGAATATGAAAGACCGCCCAGACAAAATGCAACGGCAATTGCCAGTAGCCAAGCATCGCTATCAGCAGAAAAATCAGTTCGCCGGCGTAGAGATTCCCGAACAAGCGCAGTGCCAGTGATACCGGTTTGGTCAGCAGGCTCACCCCCTCCAGCAGGAAATTAAACGGGATCATCCATTTGCCGAAGGGGTGCAGGGTCAGCTCCCCGACAAACCCGCCGATACCCTTTATCTTGATGCTGTAGAAGACAATCAGTATAAAAACAGACAGCGAGAAACCGAAGGTGATATTCGGATCGGTCGTCGGAACCACCTTGAAATAGAGATGCGGATTTCCCGACAGCCAACCCGCGACCAGGGGCAGGAGATCGACAGGCAGCAGGTCCATCAGGTTCATGAAAAATATCCAGCAGAAGATGGTCAATGCCAGAGGCGCGATGAGCTTATCCGACCTGCCATGAAAGGTTTCCTTGACACACTTGTCGACAAACCCCACCAGCGTTTCAATGAGATTCTGCAGGCCCCCCGGGACTCCCGCATGCGCCTGGCGCGCGACCCGGTAGAAGAGATAGCTGAAAACCAGACCCAGTACGAGGGACCAGCCCATGGTATCGACGTTGACCGCCCAGAAACCCATATCAACGGCTTCCCGGGGACTATGCGCAAGGGTCCAGGTACCCTGTTCAATCACAGTACCATCAGCCCTTTCGTAACCGGCAGGCAATTTACCGTAAACGAGATTCTGCAAATGGTGCTTGATATAGCTTGTCGATGTCAGACCCTCGGACATTTATCTCTTCCCGGCGCTTACGTTGATTACCCGTGGTTATTTGCTATCAGTACCAATCCCGCAAGATTGATCATCATCATCACCAGATACGTCACAAACAAAGAAATCACATGCAATGGTTTTACCAGCACAAAACATGCGGCAAAAATAAGGCACGTCATGATCAGCTTGACTGCCTCACCAACATAAAACCAGCGAACGACTATCAGTGGTGACTGCTGTCCGGACCCCCGCAATGCATATCTGACAAAAAATGCATTCGGCAGGACACAAGCCAGACCACCCAGCAGCGCTGAATACGCCGGTACATCATCAAACAAGGCATACAACAGGAGTGCAATGACTATTGTAATAGCCAGTTGTATCCCTGTTAATTTATATGCGGCGATCCTGCTTGTCGCTATCTCTGTTTGATCGCTCACCGCCGCATTTCCGGGATCCGGCTTATGTCGTCATGTCACCCGCTTGACTAAGGATCACACCCAGGTACACATCAAGCCTGTTGGAAAACCACTTGATAAAAAGGATGGCAAGTATAATCAGCTAACCGCCAGTAATCAATCGCTGCATCGCACAATCGTTGAAGTTATTTTATCCTGCTCAGGATACCTTCCAGTTCATCCGGTGAATGGTAACGGATCAGCAGCGATCCCTTGCCACTGGCAGTATGTCTAATCTCAACCGCGGCCCCCAGCCGCGCCGACAGGCCATCCTGCAGTTTCCGGATATCGGGATCCAGTTTTCCCCCGGTGGTTTTTTTCTGTGCACTCTTTGCCAGCAG
>MGXK01000091.1:0-137 GCA_001802375.1 Gammaproteobacteria bacterium RBG_16_51_14 | reverse complement strand
GACCTTCCGTCGCCCGAACGGACAATCCCTGCCGGATAATCTTTTTCGCAGTGACTCCCTGTTTATCCAGGGGCAACGCCAGCAGCGCCCGCCCATGCCCCATTTCCAGGGCCCCCGAGTCGAGATGATTTTTAACT
>MGXK01000090.1:3933-10270 GCA_001802375.1 Gammaproteobacteria bacterium RBG_16_51_14 | reverse complement strand
CCGTCACATCAAAACGTACTTCCAGTTTGCCGGCATCGGGTTGTTGTCTTCTTGAAACCATATGGCGTTGCTGGATTAATATATCACTGGTGAACAGGAATGGTTTGTTAACGGCGAGTTTGTAGAATACGGTTACCATGGTTTGCATCTCGGCCTGCATATGGACTTTTATGGTTACCTTCGGAAACAGTTCGTTTTCAGGATCGGTAATTACGTTAGTGCTGACAAGATCCCCCCCGTTGGATTCGATCAGGGATTTCAATTGCCTTTGTAAATCTGCCGCTACCAGCGCAGGTGACTTTTCCTCAAGAAAACCATCATTGTCCGGATCGACCAGCATTAATTGTTCAATCTCATCCTGTAATTTCAGGATTTCAGATTCAGTATTCCTGTACCTGTCCAGCTGCAATGAAAGATCATCAATACGTTCCTGATAGTTCTTCCTTGCCGTCAGTGCCGGTTGCAGCAGGGTGAAATATAATCCGGTCACGACAACCGCAAGCAGGCATAACGATAGCGTTGCGTGCTGCCATTTTGGAAGTGGGCTTTTCATATGTCCGGTTCCGGTGAAAATTTCGCAGATATATAAAATTTCTCTTTTTTCGTTGCATTATTCTGTGTCACCGGAGAACCGAATTCGACATCAGAAAAAAAAGCAGAGGATTCTATTGTCTGTATCAGTGCCGAGGCGTTATCTGATTCACCCTGTATCTGTATTTCATCATCTTTGATCACCAGCCGGGTCAACCAGGTATCATCAGGCAGGATTCGTGTGATTTCATTCAACAATTCAATGCTGCTGATCTCGCTGGTACGTTTGACAGCAAGAAAATTGATCTGTTTCAGAAGGGTATCTCTTTCTTGTCTCAGGGCCTGCAGTTCCTGTACGGCCTTTCGACTCTGACCTGCCTCTGCCACCAGTTTATCTACGTCCTGTTCCAGTGTTGATAATGGAATATAGAGGACAGCAAGCAGCAGAATGAAGACAAGACAGACAAGCAGTAATGTCAGCCGGTTGGTATCACCCGGTTGTTCAGGCCTGGCGTCCGGGGATAACAAATTGATCTTTTCACCTTCGGCATGTTCCTGCGATGGTCTGATCGCATCAGGCACGATGCCCCAGTTCCGGATGATATCCAGTTGAGGATCAACCCGGTCACGGGGGGCAATGATGAGAATGGTATTGAGTTTATTTGTATTTTTGTCATGCCCCGTGATCGTGAAATCAAAATAGGTCTGATCGGGTGTGAATGGTGTCCGGCGTTCCATTTCAAAACCGAGTACCTGGCGTAAATTTGCCCTTGCCACCGCTGGAAGAGCCAGGTTTTTGCGGAGGACAAGCGGTTCCGGGATCAGTAACAGGACTTCAGTATCATGGGCGTTGCAGTCACGCAGCCACTGGATTATGGCTGTTTTTTGCAGTGTGTCATCCAGGACGAATGTTTGCTCGGCAGCAGGGCTGGTTGTCTCTTGCGTGTAGTGCCTGAAGATGGCCTTCCGGTCCTCAAACTCGATTGTGATTCGTTCAGGAACAGACTGGAACAGGCGTCGCAATGATGCCGGAACAAGATAGGAGAGTCCTCTGGACCACCATCCGATATAATTCATTGTCCTGATATGTGCAATCATTTCCGGCTGTTGTTTATCCAGCGGTGAGTACAGGTATCTGCCGGTCAGTTACCTGATCCCCCCGCCATGACAGGATCGAATAAGGCGAATCCAGCGTGGTCAGTCTTTGCAACATAACAACTACATCCAGACGCGCGTGTGTATCATTGATTATACCTTCACTGGTGATGGTAAAGACATATCCTCTGGCCTTTGAAAGATACTTCGTATCAAGCCCCATGAATTGCATCGGGGTTTGCGGATCAGGGTTGGCAGCCCGTGTCTGCAGGATTTCATCGACACGCTCCGGCATTATCCCGGGGATGGCCAGTAATGCTTCCCGTGGTGCAACCTCTGGTTGGATACCGGGGTGATGCGAATAAATTGTCAGGGCCGGTTTCATCTTTTTGAAAATAGCAGGCGTCATACCCATCACGAGTTGTAATTCATCCGGCGTATTAAAAGGTCCGTCCTTGGCGCTGTAGTCGAAATTCAGGCGCCGGTAATCCGCGTCTTCCGCCCCTTCCGTGCGAACCAGATTGTCCCGATCACGCCAGTCAAGGATTGCCTGCAACAGCGCCAGGCGTTCAGTCTCAGGGACATCAACTGATCGAATCAGGCCATAGAGAAGCTCGGATCCCGCCGTGTTCAGGTCTATTTTCCCTGACTCATCCTGGATACTGATCCTGATTATGCCTTGATTGAAATTGAACGTGTAGATTGATCCATCGGTTTTCCACGTTTGCGCAGGTTGGGGTTTCAGCATTTCCGCCAGCGAGTGCCAGATACCGGCCTCTGCAAGTGCCTCGGCCTGGGCAGAATGGATCAGATTTGCCGTTATTAATGTTTCCGTTCTCATCGTCTGGCTGTAGCCGGCCGCCATCACCATCAACAGGGCCAGCATCCATAGTACGATGACAAGTGCGATGCCTTTCTGGTATGCGATCTTGTACATGTCGGATAGTCAGCCTGTGTCAGGTTACCGGGGAATCGTGCTGATCCTGAAGGATGACCTGTGGATGTTCGGTTATGGACATTGACTGGATCGCAATATCCAGCACCGGCCAGTTTTGGCCCGGATCGGAGGAATGGATCTTCAATCGTACCAGTCTGGGCAGCATTCCTTCATGCGGCCATTCGTCAACCCATTTCGGGGTATCCTCAGGACCTGCTCGTCCATAGTACGCAAATTCGATCGCATCAATATTGTCGGCAAGCAGGACACTGGTCTGATTAACAGGGGCGTCCGCAGCAAATGGTGAAATAGCGGGATCCGCGCGGCGATAAGACAAATCGAGTTGTTTTGATGAGCCGGAATCAACCACTTTCAGGGTCATGATGTAAAGCCCCCCGCCACCCCGATAAGCGGGCAGGGTCGAGGTAAAGGTAAGTTCGTTGTGTTCCCCCTGGAATACCATGCGGACTTCCTCCCGGTTCGCCCATTCCAGGGGGATGGATTGTGCAATCTGCCTGCGGATGAAACCGGCAATGACCCGCAGTTCATCATTTTGTTCCGTTTTACGTGTGCCTGATTGCCAACTGCGACTTGCTGTATGCAGACTCCCGAACAGGAGCAGCAACAGCATGCTGAGCAGCGTCAGTGCGATCATGATCTCAACAAGGGTAAAACCCCGGTTCATTCGTTGTAAACAGGGCTTCTGCCGGATCATGTCAGCGGAATGAGTTTCAGGGTATTGAGTTTGACGGAATGCGACTTCCCGCGGCGGGTCCAGTTCACAACGACCTCAATCTCGCGTTCTGCGATACGATAATTTGTCTCCAGATCGGCCGCCGTGTCATAGGGACGGATAGTCGTTGTCCAGCGATAGTCATTTTCCGCGCCGCTGTATTCGCCCACATCAGGGCCGTCACCTTCAATGGCCACGGTTGCCAGTCTGGATTGGGCAATGATGATGGCCTGTGTGTATTCATCGCCCAGCATGGCCGCATGGGTACCCTTGCTGAAGATTTGCATCAGGATACCCACACTGACGGTGAAGATGGAAAACGCGACGAGGACCTCCAGCAGGGTAAAACCACGCTCACTTGCCAGTATGTGTTTCATGTCATGGAAAAATGCGGACCCTTCCCGTCAGCCAGTGAACGTCGACCAGAAGTTCTTTGGATGCGCGGGCCAGTTTGATCTGACCGCCTGTTGAACTGCCATCAGGAAAGAAACGGATATGTCCTTTATGGGCAGATATCTGTTCCGAACGATCGGTAATCAATGAGATCGTCGTATCATCAGGGACATTCAATACCTTTTGTTTTTCATCCATACGGAATGATTTTTCTTCGACATCCATGGTCAACGTCATTTCTTTTTGCAGGGTGATTGCCTTGCTTCGCGTGTAGTTAAGCCCGGCTGCAATCTCACGGGCTGCACTTTTTAACCGGGTGCTGGCGATCACATCGGGCAGCAGGGGGGGTACCAGTGCCAGGATAAGGGTCATGATGGCCATCACGACCAGTATCTCGAAGAGGGTAAAGCCGGAATATCCGGAAGTAGTCATCACTCCCAACTGACAATATCCCGGTCTTCCTTTTCCCCGCCAGGTTCGTTATCCGCCCCAAGGGAATAAAGATCGTATTCCCCGTTTTGACCGGGTGATAGATATTGATAATCATGTTTCCAGGGGTCTTTCGGGATCATTTTCTTTTTCAGGTAAGGGCCATTCCAGTTATCGAGATCGGCCGGTTTTTGTACCAGGGCAGTCAGTCCTTCCAGGGTGGTGGGATAACGTCCGTTTTCCAGATAGAACAAATCCAGTGCCGCACCCAGATCCACGATCTGCAATTGGGCCGTATCCGATTTTGCAGTCCCCAGGTGTTTCATGACCCGTGGCCCGACCAGGCCCACGATCATGCCGAGAATAGCCAGTACAACCAGCAATTCAATCAGGGTAAAACCGTTTGCATGTTGTTTTGTTTTCATTGGATATTGGTCATTGGTCATTGGTCATTAGTCATTGGTCATTGGTCATTGGTTAGTGCAAATTTATGTTTGTTGTCATCTAGATCACCAGTTCATTCAGTCCCAGCATTGCCAACAGTATAGAGATGATAATGAGTGCGATAACCATACCAAGGCCCAGGATAAGCACTGGTTCCACCAGTGTCAGCAAACGCTGGATGGTAATACGTGATTCATCATCGTAGATATCGGCAATCTTGATGAGCATGCTTTCAATCTGCCCTGTTTCTTCACCAACCTGGATCAACTGGATTGCCAGGGGTGGGAAACAGCCGGACTGTAACAGTGGTCTGGTGAGTCGTCCGCCCTGCTCCAGGCTGGTTGCAACCTCATCAATTACACTGGCAAGTACCCGGTTCGATACAACCTCACGCACGATCCCGACCGCGTTGAGCAGAGGAACGCCATTCAGGAGAAGTGTGCCCAGTGTTCGGGCGAATCTGGCAACTTCCAGCCTGGTAATGAGTTCACCGTACAGGGGAATTTGCAGGCACCTGGCATCCCAGCGCATACGGACATCGGGATTTTGCAATTGTTTATTGATAACCCAGGTTGCCAATACCAGGAGGAGCAGCAGGATCCACCAGTATTGACGTGCGAATTCAGCACTGGCAAAGACCAGTTGCGTCAGCAACGGCAATGCCTGTCCGGCGTTTTCAAACAAGGGGATGAATTGTGGTACGACAAAGGTCATTAAAACAAGGATAGACAGGATGGCCACGATCAGCAGGATGGCAGGGTAGAGCAGGGTGGACAACACGCTCGAACGTAATTCAGATGATCGATCCAGATAATCAGCCAGCCGTGACAGGACAACATCCAGGGCGCCCCCTGCTTCACCAGCCCGGATGGTATTCAGATAGAGTCGACTGAATACCGGTCCCTGTGCCTCCAGGGCCGAGGACAAGGTGGCACCCCCCTGTACACGGGAATGGATATCCATCACCAGGGCTTTTACAGGAGCATGGCTGCTGATGTCCTGTAATGTCTTTAGTGCATGATCAAGGGGCAGGCCTGCATGCAGCAAGGTCGCGAACTCGCGGGTGAGGATGGTTATTTCCTTTGAGCGGATTTTATTTCCCTGCAGGGACAGCCTGAAGAAGTGCCGTCGGGATGCGCCTGGTTTGCCCGTCCTCTCCTCGGCACTGATCGGCAGGTGTCCGGCGTTTTGCAGGCGATCAATCGCGCTTGCCTGCGTTGGGGCTTCCATCTCACCCTCCAGCATCTCGCCGCTGGCCGCTACCGCCCTATAGTAATACGTAGGCACTATATTATATTACCTGGGTAACACGCATGACTTCTTCGACTGAGGTAATGCCCCTGACTGCCTTCTTGATGCCATCTGTCTGCATGGTATCCATCCCTGCGGCAATTGCCGTGCGCTGAATTTCAGTGCCATCGGCGCGGGCCAGGATCAGTCGTCGAATGGACTCGGATAGAATCAGGAATTCAGCAATAACACTGCGGCCGATATAGCCTGTATTCATACACTGGTCACATCCGACCGCCTCGTGTAATTGCAGGCCTTCCCTGCCTGCATAACGCTCAAGCCCGAGTTCATCAATCAGTTCCGGGACAGGCGTGTATGCACGTTGACAATGTGTACATAATGTCCTGACCAGCCGTTGTGAAAGGATACTGTTCAGGGTTGATGTCAGCAGATAGTCTTCAACGCCCATATCCAGCAGGCGTGTGATTGAACTGCCGGCATCATTTGTATGCAGTGTTGAAAAAACAAGGTGGCCTGTCAGTGCG
>MGXK01000090.1:3482-3904 GCA_001802375.1 Gammaproteobacteria bacterium RBG_16_51_14 | reverse complement strand
TTTCGCCAATCATAATGATATCGGGGTCCTGTCTGATGATCGAACGCAGGGCATCCCCGAAATGCAGCCCGATTTGCGGTTTTACCTGGATCTGGTTGATGCCGTCCAGCTGGTACTCAACCGGGTCCTCCACGGTCAGGATCTTTCTTTCGGGGGTGTTCAACTTTTGCAGGGCGGCATACAGCGTCGTGGTTTTCCCGCTCCCGGTCGGACCGGTGACCAGATTAATCCCGTGGGTCAGTGCCAGTACCTCGATCATCTGTGATGAAATCTCTTTCGAAAAGCCAAGGGCGTCAAAATCCAGTGCAATGCGCTGCTTGTCCAGGATTCGCAGGACAACACTTTCCCCATGCAGGGTGGGCACCGTTGAAATGCGCAAATCAATCAATCTACCCTGCGTACGCAATTGTATGCGGCCGTCC
>MGXK01000090.1:2505-3463 GCA_001802375.1 Gammaproteobacteria bacterium RBG_16_51_14 | reverse complement strand
CAATATTCATCCGCGCCATGATCTTGATGCGGGAAATCACGGCCGCGATGGAACGGGCGGGCGGCGCCTCCACTTCCTGCAATACGCCATCGATGCGGTAACGGACCTTCAGTTGATTGCCAAAAGGCTCGATATGGATATCGGAGGCCCGCATCTCAATCGCACGGTTGATGATCAGATTGACCAGGCGAATGATGGGTGCCTCCCCCGCGAGATCCTTCAGGCGCTGGATGGAATCGGAGGGGACATCATCTTCACTGCCCTCAATCTCTTCAACGATACCGGCTAATGTGGATTGACCCTCACCGTATAACCGGTCCAGGGCTTTTTCAATCTGACTCGAAGTAGCAATGCGCGGGACTACCGTCTTGTTGCAGGCAAGCCGGATTGCCTGGATCGTAAACTGATCCCCTGGATCTGCCATCGCCACCACAACGTCTTCCTCTGTTTCAGCGATAGGGATGGCACAGGCCTCTTTCAGAAACTTCACGGACAGCGCGTTTTCAAGGACAGGGATATCAGGGAATTCGCTGTCCCGTAACAGGGGCAGTTGCAGGACCCGGTGCTGGAGGTCGGCCATGTCCCGTTCGGAAACCAGGCCCAGGCGGACCAGCAGGATACATAATCCGGTACCGGTTTCGGCCTGCAATTCCAGGGCCCGAACCAGTTCTTCCTGCTTGAGCATGCCCCCGGAGACAAGTACTGTACAGAGTGAGTTCCAGTTACCCGATGCTGCGTCGGGTAACTGTTCTGCACGTGGTTGTACCCCAGATACGCGTTCGCCGTTCATTAGGTTGCCGTGTTCACCGATCAGCGCAAATTTATGTGAATGATATTATGATAGTTAGCCGCAATTCTTCGAGTAAATTACCACCCATTGTGGATTCGTACAATGCAAACGCATAATCGGTACCACCCGATGAAAATAATCTGATCTTGCTGGGGGTTGAAGTACGGG
>MGXK01000090.1:1981-2496 GCA_001802375.1 Gammaproteobacteria bacterium RBG_16_51_14 | reverse complement strand
GTTTATTTACATTGCATATGAACTGCTTCTCAATATTCAGGTGAATATGTCATTAATTTGAAATAGTAATGACTTGTGTGCCAAGTCCCCGGGATAGTAATAGATACTATAATATAAACATGCAGTAAATTCAGGTTTGGACTTGAGGAAGGTGAAGTGGTCGTATTTTGATGGGACCGGCATGAAGATTGCCAGCCTTCCCGAATTTGCAGCCCCGCCCGGACTGGCGATACGGGAAGTGGCCCCACCGCCGCCTCTTGTGTGGTGATGATGAACAACCTGGGGGTGCTGATAGATTATGATTGGCAACGATAAAGGTCAGTGCTGGACCCGGTGAGTTGGCGTT
Source organism: Gammaproteobacteria bacterium RBG_16_51_14 (assembly GCA_001802375.1). Lineage (GTDB taxonomy): Bacteria > Pseudomonadota > Gammaproteobacteria > Eutrophobiales > Eutrophobiaceae > RBG-16-51-14. The sequence goes on along the minus strand of MGXK01000090.1, from coordinate 2,150 downwards.
GCCGCTGGATGTAGCGGCGGATGGGGAGCGGGTCTATGTGACCTCGGACAAGCACAATGCGATGAAGGTATTTGCAGAGGTGGCACCATGAGGGGCCGACGCCTGGTACTGGGTGTGTTACCCCTGGCTGGGATGCTGGTCGGTGTACTTATGCTGCCGCAGGCGGCCA
>MGXK01000090.1:800-1962 GCA_001802375.1 Gammaproteobacteria bacterium RBG_16_51_14 | reverse complement strand
GGGTTTTGGTACCTTTAGCCCTCCGCATGACAGTTCGAATGGCATCACTTGTGTCAATTGCCACCAGTTGCGCGGGGCCACGTACCCGAAGATGCTGGGCAAACTGTGTCAGACCTGCCATTATGCCGGCGGTCCTGGCACGGCGGTAGAGACCCACTCCAGCCGGACCACGGATGCCGGTTACGACAACTGGGACCTGGACTGCTGGTCATGCCATAATCCGCATACCCAGGAACAGGACCTGTACTGGGGTTCCACCTACGGGAAGTTAATCAAGCGCACCTTTACGAATGTCCCGATCAAGTTGATCGACCCGGCCGCGCCGGGCCCGTACTATCCGCCGCTGTCGACGATCCGTTTTATCAACAGCACCATTGTCGAGTTCAAGGGCAATACCGGGTTTGTGGACAATGATACCCTGCGGGCGGACGATATCTGCCAGGTGTGTCATGTGAGCACGAGCAACTACAGCACCCTGGCCCCCAAGACCCATAGCGACTATGGTCTGGATAGCCAGCCCGGCGGTAACTGTACCTCCGCCTGTCACCTCCATGTAAGTGGTTTTGTAACCAGTTGCCTTGCCTGTCACGGTAAGACGCAGCCGAATGGCAGCGGCGATTACCGGCGGCAGGTGGCGGCCTTATCGGGTGTGGGTGGGGATTTCAAACGCCCGTCCCACCATGTCACCGATGGTTCGGTGACGGAGGTGGTGATCCAGGAGGACTGCCAGGTCTGTCATAACCAGGACAATCATCAAGCCAACGGCGACCCCGTGGTGGTCCTGAACGATGCCGATGCCGGGCCAACGACCACGTATGCGTATGACGGTACGGGCGCCAGCGTCGAGGTATTCTGCCTGAAGTGTCATGATGCCGACGGCTCGCTGGCCTACGACCCCGATCTGAATCCGGGGGACGGCTACCAGCCCTTCAGCGACGGGCGCAACCCGCCGGACATCGACACCGGGTGGACCGGTGCCTCGCATAATGCCGCACTGCCGACCGAGGCCTGCCTGTCCTGCCATGGTGGCGCGGACAGCACCCGCAGCGGACTCTCCTATGAGCAGAACGTGCACGGGGCGGCGACCGCCGGGCTGCTGTCCGGAGTAGTCGCCGGGGAGGTCCCCACGAATGCACAAGAGGGTTTCTGTTATGTCTGTCAT
>MGXK01000090.1:0-785 GCA_001802375.1 Gammaproteobacteria bacterium RBG_16_51_14 | reverse complement strand
GCCACCGATATTGAGGGCCTGTTCAGTGGGACCACCGACTATCGGGGTACGGCAGGCGCCGGCGCGCCCATCAACCAGCGCCATGATATTATCGCCGCCGATCAGACCTGGTCCGGCGGGGTGGTGGAGTGCGCCAACTGTCACGATCCGCATCAGGCGACCAGCGCCAACAAGAACATTGACCCGGATGCGGTTGGCACGGTGTATACGCAGACGTATGCGAAGAACAACAGTTACACGCGCAACGGCTATAATTTCTCCTACCAGTCGGCCACAACGAACCTGGACCCTATGAGTCCCATCGGTTGCGGGGCCGTACCGACCACCATAGGCCCGGCCGTGAAGGGGGTGCACAACGGCGATGACCTGGGCATCAGCGGCGGCAGCTACACCGACACCGGGAACCAGATCTATACGGTGCGGGTTTCCACTGGCGGTGCGCCGGGTTCCGGTCCCGGTAATGCCGAGATCACGGTGACCTCCACCGGCACGGACAGTTCCGGGCCGACCGATGTCACGGCGTTCAACACCCCCGCTGCGGTTGGCACGCAGGGGGTGAACATCAAGTTCAGCAATGGCGGCGATGGCGGCACGCCGGGCAGCATAGGGCCTGCCAACTGCACCGCCAACTGCCAGGCGCAATGGGTCGGTACCAGCGGTGGCGCCTACACGGGCGCGGCCGGCGGGACCTACACCATCCGGGTTTCAACCACGGGTGGGACAGGAAGCGCGGTCCTTACCTGTACCTCGACCCTCCCCGCCCCGGAAAATAACTGTGGCACCGA
>MGXK01000089.1:4485-5999 GCA_001802375.1 Gammaproteobacteria bacterium RBG_16_51_14 | reverse complement strand
TTAGGCTTAGGCTCAGGCAACGCATCCTCCTATTAGGAATTTGTGCGCCTATTTTAATACAGAAATGGCAAAAGTCAAACTATATAAAAAAAACAAGGCCACAAAATGTGGCCTTGCGCTGATCCCCAGCTCCCAAACCCCTTGCTATTTCACGATATGTTTGTATATCTCCTCGATCTCCACAGCCCCGCCCCCGCCAGTCTTCTCGCGCCAACCGATGGGGCCGCTCCTGACGCCAAGGGCCGGCTGTGCCTCGACTTCCACTATAGTGCCGGTAGATGTTTGGATAAACCCTTTTGTCTTTTTCCCGACAGCGACACCAACGGTCGTAGGCATACCTTTGCCAAGGCTCTTGGATTTCAACACTGTCTCTGTTGCGCCGCTGCCAGTGGTGCCTATAACTGGTTTGATATATGCCGTCCCAGTCTCATAGTACAGGGCATACAGGTTGCTGTCTCCCTGGAAAGAACATGGGTCTGGATTAGGAGTAAATGTGGTGAAGAGAGCAACTCCTCCAAGTATTACGCTCTTGGAAATACCCCTCTCGCTGGGACCGGCAGGATCGGTTAGGTTCGAATACCAGCCATGAGCGGCTCTGGCTCTGCTGATGAGAGTTTGATATGAAACAGTGCCTGTCGTAAAACCGCTTATTTGAGTGTCGCCTGTAGCTACCTTGACCTCTGTACTGCTCACATTCAAAAGATTGCTGGGGGTATAAGTAACAGGGCATGCGGTATCTGTGGCGCCTGGGGTAACATTATTATTAGCGTCAACTGTGGCAAGCCTGGTGGTTCCGCCACCCTTCCAGCACCCGTCCTTAATCCCATAAAGTTTTTGCTGGTCGGAATTGGTTTTATCCTCTACCCTCCAGAGTCTGCCGGTGCCAAAGAAGACCCATAGATTGTTAGATGCATCTTTTGAAATAGATTCCCCCACAAGAAGTGGCTTCACCTGATTTATGAATTCAGAGAGCTGCCATTTTGCAGGGTCAGGGTCGTTATTGGTATTGATCCTGTGGACTTTACCGCTTGTTATGGAGATTGCACTGCCTATATATACCACATCTGAAGTAAAATCCAGGTCCCCATCCACAATCGTAGGGTCTCCAAAGAAGGCGTTTGAATCGAGAGAAACACCGCTGTTATTTATACCAAGCTTGGAAAATGTCATGGCTTTCGTCCCGTCCAGAAGGTTGACGATATAGATTCTTCCCTGCTGTGTACTTTCTCCCTTGTATCCTCTGGTAGCAGGAGGGGCGTTATTGTGCGGTCCTGACCCTACAACCATATACCATTTGTCAGATGTACCCCCAATATGGATTATCCCAGGATAGCTTGTCGTAAACCCGAGATTAGCATCGGTAAATCTCCATAAGAGTTTTGGTGGCTTCTCAGGGTCTGTGACATCAAGGGCATAGTATGACGACCTGAGCGTCTCGCCGGTATCAACGGTGTCGCCATCCCCGTTCAGGTCAACGCCAATTGCCCCTCCTCCAAGCCTCAGCCCCACGATAA
>MGXK01000089.1:0-4412 GCA_001802375.1 Gammaproteobacteria bacterium RBG_16_51_14 | reverse complement strand
CTGCCGTCAGAATCGCAGAATATCCTGACATCCGTCGGCTTAGGCTTGAGGTCAACATAGTAGACGTGGGAATAATCACCCTTTGCCAGCCACTTCAGATGCGGCAGGTTGTCGTAAGGGACAAAGGCCCATAGTTCGTCCCCAATTGTCGGAAGCGGCGCGGTCCAGCCGTTACCGCTTGTGGGGTTTGGAATGAACCGGCCGTGCTCTGTATCGGCAGTTGAAGTATCATCTCCTGCGTCATAAACTCCGGCATTAAAGGCATGAAGCATCCCGTCATTCGAACCTACATATACCACATGCCTCCTGTCATTATACATGCTTCTGAAAGCAGAATAATTGGCTGCCTTACCCCCGTATATCTGGTCATACTGCTCCCTTACACCGGAGACAACCGTCGGTGTGGAATATATGATATCACCAAGGGCCCACTCCCTCTCCGAAGAACCTGTGCATGTCCCCTCCTGCGATGCTCCGGTAATGGGGATACAGCGGTTTCTAAACCTTGTATCTGTTGTGAACCACCCCCATTGCTTCCCAAATTTTGTATAATCGATCCCTCTTATATAATTTGTTAACATCCACGCATCGTCCAAAGGGTCCGACCCCCACGTCCAAGGCAGAGGGTCAGCCTTCAAATAAGGCATCAGAGTCGGATCCCCAAGGTCTCTTGACTCTCCTCCCCAGATGCTGAAATCGCCATTATCTACCTTACCGTCATTGTCCAGATCAACCCAGGTATAGATATTCCTGCTCCATTTATCGCGGAGGGCAAGCTTCCTCCCTGCCTCCCACAAAGCCGTCAAGTCGTCAACCCCTATGGATGCATCGGCTGTTGCATTGTCCGCACTGCCGTCCTCGTCGGCGTCTCTGTACAGGTCGGCCTTTACCTCATTGGTCGTAGCATCCAGTTTCATCCTGACAATATTGTCTTTATTAAATATCAGCTCGGCATCGGGAGTGCTGTTGCACGAAGAAGGATTGGCGCTGGAGCAGTCATCCCGCAGGTTGCCGTAAGAGTCAAGGAAGAGCCCCCGGCAATAACCAAGCCATTCCCTCTTGGTCCCGTCTATCATCACCTTCTCTGGATAGAAATATGCCTGATACAGGGCGCCTTCACCCTCAGCGGATGTGGCAAGGATGGAAACCGAGGTGCCGGATGCGCTCTTTTTCAGGATATCAGAGAAGACCTTGGTCAACTGCTGCTCCATCTTCAAAGGGTTGCTTATCTTGAAATATGTGTCAGGTTCTCCATCTCCCCCCTCTGCTCCGGTCACATTATTGACCTTGTCCCACTCATCTTGAAGGTCAGGCTTATTGTTACTGTTGCTGTCCTCAAAGCCGCCCCACTTGGCTGCGTACCACAATGGGTCGTTAAGGAGTTTTGCCGTTGACCCACCTGCAGATGCCGTAAACGTATGGGACCAGATCGTAGGGGTACTAGTTGCCACAACTGCGGGGGTATCGCCGTCAACAGTCCCGCCGTCTACATCTCTGACCGGCAGATAAACCCCGTCCTCGGTTGTCCCGCTGACAACGAAGCCCATGACCTGGTCTATGCAGCCGGCAGCGTATGCAGAGTTCAGGTTTATGGTTACGTCATTGCCTGAAACCTGGTATGAATACTGGACAATCGCATCCATGTCATGGTCTGCCCCCTGCTCCACGTCCTCAAAGTTGACCCGGAAGTTCCCATAGTCGGTAGCAAGGGTGTCAATGTAGAAATCAACTATCTGGTTTGAAGGGCAGTATGCATTGGCAGCACAGCTGCTTATGACTATGCCTTTTACAGGATCATAGGTCAGCGTGCATTTAGCGTTGCAGGCCGTATTCACTCCCAGACACCCGCTTACAGATTTCCCTACAGGTATGATCTTTACCTCCTTCCCGTTCACGTCTATCTTTATCTCCGGGACTGGAGAGATCAGGGCAACACTATATGTCGTAATATTTGGGTTACCGGTATCCGCACTAAATTGCGTCTTACCATAATTGGCCACTGCGGCGGAATAGTAGGAACCCTTCTTTGTCGGCTCCTCAGGACACAACCCCCTTATGCTCCCTAGGCCTGACACGCTCTTTGGAGAACATACGCTATCGGTGGCAGTGTCTACCTGTCCTATAAAGGCGTTGGTCCCGTTAATTCCTTCTTCAACACCTATGGCATCCGCAATAGTTTTCACATTCAGACCAGGTAGGTCCCCGGTAAATGCGCCGAAATCGCTGTCCACCCCTGGAAGCTGGTCCGAATCATAACTTGGGTTAACGTCGCTCAGCACAATGACAAAAGGCTTTGAGCAGCTCGGATACTTGGAGTAGGGAGCAACCCAGTCGTTGCCAGCCGTCGGGTTTTCACCGGCATTCGGCAAGCCAAGCACCCTGTCATCCGTTCCGACTGCGTTGGTCCCTGCTGAAAAATCAGTCGTTGGTGTTCCTTTTCCGCCAAAATACCTTTCAGCCTCATACATCATCTCGGCAACGGGGTTCCCCCACATCCTGCACTGGCCTTCGCTGAGACCGCTATCTGTTATCCAGCCGCAGTTTGCTCCGGTATCCTGATATGTCTGATCTGAATATCTGAACCCCTTTATCCTCATCTTGTCCAGGGTACTTATAAGGTTGTCGGACGAGGTTTTGATCTGCCCCACATTCTTGTTGTCCACGGCATGGGTTATGGAATCCAGGTTCCATCTAAGAACACCGCCGCTCAAGTTCTTCGTGTAGCTCCCGGTCATAAGCCCAAAGAACATCTGTCCCCGGTCTATGCATCTCTCCGGACTCCCGGCACAATCACTGTCCGTATTGCAGGCAGTGAAACTCTTGGAGCACACCTTTTCCGTACTCTCTCCATATTTCTGAAAGAGCCCCGTAGGTTTATTGGGGTTGGCGCCATTAGGATAGGTCTTGCAGTTGGATTCGAGGCCTTTGGTAGGATTGCAGACCTCCACCCTGACGAAATAATCGGTGGGAACACCGAGGGATGTGTCGCACACAGGCCTCTCCTTTGAAGCCCATTCCCATATCCTGTTGGTCTTGTCTTTTAACAGACGGAAGACCGGAGTGGCATCTTCGGAAAGGCTTGTAACGCAATAGAGATGACGCTTGTTGTTGCAGGTAACTGTCCCGGTGCCTGTTGCATCGAATGCCGGCTCGCCGGTGTTAATAAAAGTGTCCTTCATGAACCTGATGGACTCTGTGCTGACCACAGTTGGCGCCCTGTAGGTCAAATTTGTTATATTATTATTATTGACATTCTTTGAAGCCCCGAACACAATGTATGAGGCATCACCCGGTTTTTTATAATACACCTTGACACCGTCATTCCCCGTGTCAGCCCTGTGTCGCACGATCATCCTGTGCCAGCCCACATTTAAGCCCACACTCGTGTTTATCTGAGATGCATTGCATGCTGCCGCCGGTTGGGGGGTAGTCTGGTTCCAGCATACTGCATGACTTCCATAATAAGAAGCTGCTACCGTGCCATCAATCTCCACCTCGACCCCGTCGTCACCATCAACGGCAAAGGACCAGTTACCGGCAGTTCCGGCTGTGACCTCAAATTCAGTAACGAGAAAGAAGTTGCCTGTGTCAATATGATTTGAGTTGATGCTGCGTGAATAGGTCTTCCCTCCGGCTGAATTGGTAATACTGGCATCATTAAACTCGGTAATATACGAATATGACTTGTAATCGCAGAGGGAATAGGAGGCGATCAGGTCGTTGTGGTCATTTCCATATTTGTTTGTCTGGCTGTCGTCGTATGTCACAAGGAGTATCTTCTGGTCGTAGCCTGCACCGCCCCATGCCACGGCAGCAGTCGGCAAGGTGCCGCCTGCCGGATCGTCAAAGGGGGTAAGGTCCCGCACCGTAGCACCTATTAGCTCGGCGCCGTTAACCTCCTTCCCCCAGCTATGGGCATCCTGTGGCCTGTATTCCCCCTCCAGCACTGTCAGACTGGTGCTGTCCGTTGACCTGTAACCGCCGTACATAACTTTTCTGAGGGCATCTATCCTCGATGTGGTCAGCCAGTTGAGGAAGTTCCCGCTCCATTCGTCTGCTCCGCCACACTTCTTGTCAGTATTGGTCCGAAAGGGCACGAACTTGGCGGTACCTGTTGAGTCGTACTTGTAACATTTATATGAGTCAAAATAGCCGTAATAGTCAATAGAATGCTTGTATCCTATATCCAGTTGGCCGTCGTCATCAATATCCGAGGCATCATTGTATGCCTCGTAATAGAGCTTATGGTCCCTTCCCATTAGCATCATTACAAGAGGCGGGACACCCTCGCCTATGAACGGGGGTGATACCGTATAGTCGGCATTGGTTTCAACAGAATGCACCGGATTTAACAAAGGCGACACCGGAGCCAGCATAATCATCATTAAGATCAATATTATCTTTTTCATATA
>MGXK01000088.1:4043-5015 GCA_001802375.1 Gammaproteobacteria bacterium RBG_16_51_14 | reverse complement strand
TACAGAGTCCGGCGCCTATACGGTGACCTTGCCCGTTGGCGCGCCGATGTTCGGCCAGTACAGCGCGACGCTGCCGATTGCGCTTGTTGACCAAACTACCGTTGCGGGCCAGTACACCGTTGAAGCATCCGCGACCGGCTACCAGACTTCGCTACCGGTTAGCGTGAACATTTCTGCGGGGAATGCAACGCAGAGCTTTACTTTGATCCAGTAGAGCAAGCGGCTCAGGACACAAGAAGGGCTCCATTGCGGAGCCCTTCTTTCTTGGAGTTCTAAAGCAAGCAAAGTTTAACTTGCAGAGGCAAGTTAAGCTTTACCAGTGGGTACTAAGCCGTGCATAACACCAAGTAAACTTTCAGTAAATATTTGAAAGCAACTTGGTACTAAATCAGCTTCACAATGATTTAAAAGTCCTAAAGGAGGGGACAAATATGAACAAATGCAGAGGATATTCAAAGATGTGGTTTCTGGTATTACTACTCGGCGTTTTTGTGGCCGGGTGCGGAAGTAACGGAGGGGGCAGCTCAGACACCATCGCACCCACCGTGAGTTCCGTCGCCCCTGCGGATGCGGCCTCCGGTATAGCGCTCAACACGAACATCACCGCCACCTTTAGCGAGGCGATGGACGCTTCAACGATCACCACCGCGACCTTTACTTTAAAGCAAGGGAGCACGGTTGTTCCAGGTGCGGTGACCTACGTGGGCACAACCGCGATCTTCAATCCAACCAGCGATCTTACAGCCAGCACCATCTATACGGCCACGGTTACCACCGTGGTCAAGGACCTTGCAGGCAATGCATTGGCGGTCACTAAGACATGGAGCTTTACCACCGGGACAACGGCAGACACCACCGCGCCCATTGTGAGTTCCACCGTCCCTGCGGATGCGGCCTCCGGTATAGCGCTCAACACGAACATCACCGCCACCTTTAGCGAGGCCATGGACGCGTCAACAATCACTACCGCGA
>MGXK01000088.1:1778-3987 GCA_001802375.1 Gammaproteobacteria bacterium RBG_16_51_14 | reverse complement strand
ACAATCGCGATCTTCAATCCGACCAGCGATCTTACAGCCAGCACCCCCTATACGGCCACGGTTACTAGCGGAGTCAAGGATCTGGCCGGTAATGCATTGGCTGTCACTAAAACATGGAGCTTTACAACAGGTACAACGACAGACATCCTCGCGCCCACCGTGAGCTCCACCGTCCCTGTGGATGTGGCTACTGATATAGCGATTAACGCGAACATCACCGCCACCTTTAGCGAGGCCATGGATCCTTCAACGATCACCACCGCAACCTTTACTTTAAAGCAAGGGAGCACGGTTGTTCCAGGTGCGGTGACCTACGTGGGCACAATCGCGACCTTCAATCCGACCAGTGATCTTGCAGCCAGCACCCCCTATACGGCCATGGTTACAACCGGGGTCAATGACCTCGCCGGCAATGCATTGGCTGTCACTAAAACATGGAGCTTTACCACCGGTGCAGCGGCAGACACCACCGCGCCTACTGTAAGTTCCACTATCCCTGCAGATACGGCAACCGGTATAGCGGTCAACGCGAACATCACCGCCACCTTTAGCGAGGCGATGGATCCATTAACGGTTACCACTGCGACCTTTACCTTAATGCAAGGGACCACGGTTGTTCCAGGAGCTGTGACATCCCCAAGCACAACAACAGCAACCTTCAATCCGACCAGCAATCTTGTTAACAACACCACCTATACGGCCACGGTTACCACCGTGGTCACGGATCTGGCTGGCAATGCATTAGCTGTCACTAAAACATGGAGCTTTACAACGCTCGCAACGGTAGCGGCAGGTCCACTGCCAGTCGATCTTGGATTGGCCGGCAATTACGCGATTCTGGCGGAAACATTGATCTCAACCACGGCGACGGCAGGAACAGCTGTGACTGGAGATATTGGAATCAGTCCAGCCGCCGCGACTTTCATCCAAGGATTTTCACTGACACTGGATGGCACGGGATGTTTTTCGACGACAACTCCAGCAACTCTGGTGACTGGAAAAGTCTACGCAGCCGACTACAATACGGGTGGTTGCCCAACACCTGCTAACCTGAGTACGGCTATAGGTGACATGATGACCGCGTACACCGATGCCGCCGGCCGAACAACACCCGATTTCACCGAACTGGGTGCCGGGGATATTAGCGGGCTAACCCTTGTTCCTGGACTTTACAAGTGGGGTACCGGGGTTTTGATATCATCGGATATCGTTCTCAATGGCGGCCCCAATGATGTCTGGATCTTCCAGGTAGCTGGAGACCTCACCATGGCGAGCGCTACGAGGATGACGCTGCAAGGCGGTGCACTGCCCAAGAACATCTTCTGGCAGATCGGCGGCGGTACTGGCGTGGCCATTGGAACGACCGCGCACTTTGAGGGAATAATACTGGCTGCAAAAGCAATCACGTTGAATACCGGTGCATCGGGGAACGGCAGGCTGTTGGCTCAGACCGCAGTCACTTTGGATAGTAATGCGGTTACACAACCTGTCCAGTAAGGGATGAGATATACAGTTCATTATAGTAGAACGTAGGTTGGGTTAGGCGTCTTTTTGCCGTAACCCAACAAAAATGGTGGTACAGGCAAAACAGTTGGGTTACGCGATGAAGCTGTTAACCCAACTTACTAAGCCGTGCATAACACCAAGCAAGCTTTCAGTAAATATTTGAAAGCAACTTGGTATAAATCAGCTTCACAGATTTAAAAGTCCTTAAGGAGGGGACAAATATGAACAAATGCAAAGGATATTCAAAGATGTGGTTTATGGTATTACTACTCGTCGCTTTTACGGCCGGGTGCGCAGACAATGCGAAGGAAACCGTAACAGCCGTAGTCACCACCGTCCCGACAGTGACTTCCACGGTCCCCGCGAACTTAGACACGGGTGTGCAGATCAACAGGAGAATCACCGCAACTTTCACTGAGGCGATGGATCCTGCAACGATCACCACGGCAGCCTTTAAAGTGACAGGACCGCTATCAACTGTTGTAACGGGAACAGTCACATACGCCGGATTAACAGCGGTCTTTACACCATCAAGCGCTCTTGCGGCGAATAGCCTCTATACCGCAACTATCACCACGGCGGCTAAAAGCCAGGCAGGCGTTGCAATGGCGGCAAATTACATCTGGAGCTTTCAAACTGGTCTAACGGCTGACACAACCGCACCCACATTGATTTCCACAGGCGCTTCTGATGGCGATACCGA
>MGXK01000088.1:1134-1763 GCA_001802375.1 Gammaproteobacteria bacterium RBG_16_51_14 | reverse complement strand
AGACGCGACCGCAACCTTCAGTGAGCCGATGGACCCTTCAACGCTCGCTTCTCCAGCAACCAGTTTTACGTTGAAAGAATTTGTGAGCGGAAATCCCGTAGCAGGAGTAGTGACCTACATTGGCAACACTGCAACTTTTAACCCAGACAGCGATCTCTTACCCCTTACCAAATATACCGGAACGATCACGACGGGGGCCAAGGACCTGGCTGGTAATGTATTGATAAGCGGACTCAGGGCGAATCCATGGAGCTGGACGACCGGCGCCGCGGCAGACATTATTGCACCCACGGTGACCATCACCAACCCCGCTGATCTCGCAACAAATGTACCTGTTGACAAAAAAATCAATGCAACATTCAGTGAGGCAATGAGCCTGACAACGATGACCACCGCGAACTTTACGGTGAAGGAGACAGGGACCGGAAATGACGTAACAGGAACGGTCGCCTATGATACGCAGAACAACATTGCGACCTTTTCACCACTGACCAATCTCACGGTCGACACCGACTATACTGTTACGGTGACCAACGGGGCCAAAGACCTGGCAGGCAATGCGCTGGTTGTGCCGGCAGTGGGTACACCGAATAATCCATGGACGTTTAGAACAGCGCCGGCATCTGTCC
>MGXK01000088.1:460-1112 GCA_001802375.1 Gammaproteobacteria bacterium RBG_16_51_14 | reverse complement strand
CGCTTCCTTCGGGATCGCGTCGCAAGCCGGAATGACCACAACCGGTGTTACGGTGGTCAATGGGGACATAGCGTTGTATCCTCTTGCTACCTGTACGGATGCCACCGGCAATGCCGGTGCGTCCCAGACCTGCATAACGGTAAGTCAGCTCTATACCAGTCCCACGGGAATGACCGTGAACGGGACAATATACTATTTCGGCGATCCCTACGACAATGGCGGGACCGCAAACTCTGTCACGAACGACTTGAATATTGCGTGGACCGAGGGCATGAATAAAGTAGATACGCTGGCTGGTGTACTTTTAGGTGAATTAGGCGCGCCAGGTCCGGTCGGGAAAATCATCGTACCGGGTGTCTATAATGAGGCCAACCTTGGTTTTGCGGCCAACAACGTTGCCACGTTCGATGCCCAGGACGATGCTAACGCTATCTTCATCATCAAGGTAGGTACGATAGGTGGAGCTGGAGATTTTGTTGACTCTGGTACGCTTCTTCTTCCGACACAGATCAAGCTGATTAGAGGTGCCCAGGCCAGAAACATCTGGTTTGTAGTTGGTCGGGATATCACCATCGGATCTGGAACAACCTGGAATGGAAACATACTGGCCGGTCGAACAGCTAAGGTCTTAGACGGCTCAACCGTCAATGGC
>MGXK01000088.1:0-400 GCA_001802375.1 Gammaproteobacteria bacterium RBG_16_51_14 | reverse complement strand
TCGGTTACCACCATTACCGTGCCGGAGTAAGGCATGAAGTATTTGGTGTGAAAGCAAGAGATGTCGGATAGCCCGTAGTACTGAGCTACGGGCTATCCCCCTGATTCAGGAAAACATACTAATGAGTTCATTTGTAAGAAGACATAAATTTACAAAATTTCCCCTTACCCCTCTTTGCCAAAGAGGGATTAAACAAGTCCCCCTTAGTAAAAGGGGTTTATACCCTCCGGGTATGAATGCCCGGAGGGTAGTTTGAGGGGGATTTAAAAAATATCAAATACAAGGAGGCACTAAAATGAAAAAGATAAAGATATTGAAGAGTATATTGCCGGGTTTATTGCTTATTACCCTCGCCACCCCCGGATTTGCCGAGAATCGGCAAGGGGCATACACCGTGTCC
>MGXK01000087.1:27102-28195 GCA_001802375.1 Gammaproteobacteria bacterium RBG_16_51_14 | reverse complement strand
TTACTATCGAGTTCAACCATGCATGCTTTGATTATCATTTTTTCAGGATTGCATCTCCCTGCGCTTACGCGATGAACAGGTTTCACCGTGACTATGGCGGATTCCGTTATGCCGGTTGATCACATCTCTGGCAGGATTGCCGTCTGGTTATTCGTCTGCTGTTTCATGATCTTTGTCATGGTCGTTCTGGGTGGGGCTACGCGACTCAATCACTCAGGACTGTCCATGGTGGAATGGAAACCACTGACCGGCATATTACCACCACTCACCCAGGAGGCATGGGAAGAGACATTTCACAAGTACCAGCAATTTCCGGAATTCAGGCTGATGAACAGGGATATGGATCTGGAGGGATTCAAGTCAATCTTCTGGCTGGAATACATACACCGGATTTGGGGGCGGGCCATCGGGGTGATTTTCTTCCTGCCGTTCCTTTTCTTTTTATGGAAAGGGTGGATTGACAAATCACTTGTGCCAAAACTGGGGATCATATTCGTGCTTGGCGGTATGCAGGGACTGCTCGGCTGGTACATGGTAATGAGTGGACTGGTCGATCGCCCGGATGTAAGCCAGTACCGGCTGGCAGCACACCTGGGCCTGGCATTTCTTGTCTATGCCTGTATTTTCTGGGTAGCACTCGGTCTTATCCGGCCGTGTCCCCGCACATCCGGAACTGGCCGGGCAGGTAACAGGAGATGGTGGTTTGCGGCGACCCTCTTTATCCTGATCTTCATAACCGTACTATCGGGTGGTTTTGTCGCAGGTACAGACGCCGGATTTACCTATAATACCTTTCCTTTGATGGGGGATCGTCTGATCCCGGTAAATCTGTTTCTTCTGGAGCCGCCAATCCGGAACATTTTCGAGAATGTGACAACCATACAGTTTACGCATCGCCTGCTGGCAATCACTGTATTTACCTTGATTGTATTATTCTGGCTGGCGCAGTTACGAAGCAATCTGTCTTGCACCGCACGTCTGGCAATGCACTTGCTGCTTACCGCCGTGATGCTGCAAATGATACTGGGCATATCAACCTTGTTACTGGTAGTACCGGTCGCGCTTGGCGTTGCCCATCAGTCAGGCGCCTTGA
>MGXK01000087.1:10110-27052 GCA_001802375.1 Gammaproteobacteria bacterium RBG_16_51_14 | reverse complement strand
ATCTCTTTACTACACGATTACCGCAGTCCTGCTTTATTTTATAGCAGACCGGGTTTTGCAAGGGTTTGAAATGATTCATGGGACCCGTTTTGAACATAGAAGTATACTTTTTTTTGTCCTGTTGCTGGCACTTGCCATCTCCTGTTTCGCGCTGATACGCTGGTTTGTCATTCCCTGAAATGAAGAACCTGATTATCTGGCTGAATCTCAAATCTTGCCTATACTTGGTTTTGTGAACTTGACCTATATCAATGTCGTCTGCCGTGATATTGCAGTCAAATCATCCCATGGATGATACAGAACTGACTGTTTATTACAGTCACTGCCAATATATAATGTAATGAAAATGGAGGTGCGGAATGGTACATTCAGATGACAAAACCGGTAACCACCCGGAACCGCCAACAGAAGACAACAGCGAACCTGAACGCATCCCGGTCATGCAGCAGATACTGGATAACCCGTTTCTGTTGTTATTTCTGGGCATTACAATCCCGGCTGTTTTTTATGTGATCTGGGGGATTATGGAAATCGTACATATCCCCATCGCCAAATAATTAATAAACGGGAGGTCCATCATGTCCATTAGCCCGCCACAAGAACAACTCTGGTGGAATGAGCCCATACCGAAATCGGAGCTGATATGGATCACGACCGCATTTCTGTGGGGACTGGTGATGTTTTTTGCGATGATCTACTGGCATATCGCAGGCGAGCAGAACCTGTCTAACGAGGCCTATCGGACCACTCCGGAGGCCTTTGCCGCCAAAACAGAGGCCATGATAGCGAAATACAAGGTACGGGAAGAGGGCGGTTATCCGGTGGTACATCCACTGCCGGGGGAAGATGTTTATCTGATTGGCCGGCTCTGGCAGTGGTGGCCTATCCTCGAACTGGAAAAGGATCAGACCTATCGCCTGCATATCTCATCAATGGACTATATGCATGGTTTTTCATTGCAACCGGTAAATATCAACCTGCAGATCCTTCCTGGCTACGATATGGTCTTGACGGTAACACCCGATAAGACGGGTGAACTGGGGATCGTCTGTAATGAATTTTGCGGCATCGGCCACCATACCATGCTGGGCAGGCTTTACGTGGTCGACCATCCATAGGGGACATAGCCAATGGCAACGAATGAACAATACCGGATCTGTCCTGCCACCGGGTTACGCATCTACCGGTCGGCTGAAAACCTGATCAAGGCGAATGCGGTAGTAGCAGTGGTTTTCCTGGCTGTCGGTGGACTGTTCGGATTTATGGTGGCAATGACCCGCTGGAAGGCGATTCATTTGCTTCCTGCAAAGTGGTTTTATCTGGTACTGACTGCCCATGGTCTGGATGTCCTGGTGGTCTGGATCATCTTCTTCGAAATGGCAGTGCTTTATTTTGCCTCGGCGGTCCTGCTGAACTGTCGTCTGGCCACACCGAAACTTGCCTGGACCGGCTTTGCCCTGATGCTGATCGGTGCTGTTGTCACCAATATCGCTGTCCTGCAGGGTGGTTCCAGTGTGATGTTTACCTCCTACGTGCCGATGCGGGCGGCGCCGCATTTCTACCTTGGGATCATCTTGTTCGCCGTCGGGGCCTTGATTGGCTGTTTTATCTTTTTGGGCACACTGATCATCGCCAAACAGGAACGAACATACAAAGGTTCAATCCCGCTGGTCACCTTTGGCGCACTGACCGCTGCGATCATTGCTATTTTCACCATCGCTACCGGTGCGATCATTCTCATCCCGACCTTTCTATGGTCATTAGGCTATATCAGCCATATTGATCCCCTGGTGTATCGGACCATCTGGTGGGCATTTGGACACTCTTCACAGCAGATCAATGTGGCCGCCCATATTTCTATCTGGTACCTCATTGCGGCAGTCATATTCGGGGCAAAACCGCTGTCGGAAAAGGTCAGCCGGTTTGCTTTCCTGCTCTATATCCTGTTCCTGCAACTCGCCAGTGCCCATCATTTACTGGTGGACCCGGGTATCAGTTCCGAATGGAAGATATTCAACACCAGTTACGCCATGTATCTGGCCGTGCTCGGCAGCATGATACATGGCCTGACCGTCCCCGGGTCCATAGAGGCGGCGCAACGCCGGAAGGGCTATAACAACGGCCTGTTTGAGTGGTTGCGCAAGGCGCCATGGGGAAATCCGGCCTTTTCGGGTATGTTCCTGTCCCTGATCCTGTTCGGTTTCCTCGGTGGCATCTCCGGGGTCGTCATGGGCGTAGAACAGATCAATCTGATTATGCATAACACGCTGTATGTGCCGGGGCACTTCCACGCAACCGTCGTCGCCGGAACAACACTGGCCTTCATGGCCGTGACTTACCTGCTGATCCCGCTCATTTTTCAACGGGAGTTGATACTGCCCGGATGGGCCAGGGTACAACCCTACCTGTTTGGTCTGGGTGCAGGCGGTATTTCCGTGTTTATGATGGGCGCCGGTACCCTTGGCGTACCGCGCCGGCACTGGGACATCTCGATGGCAGATGCGCAACTTCCCTATGACTTTCCCGGCGCCGCCAATCTGATGATGGGGTTGAACGGGATGAGTGCAGTACTTGCCACCCTGGGAGGGTTCATCTTCATCGTGGTCGTGGTGGGCTCCCTGTTATTTGGCAAACGCATCGCGGTCGGCACAACAGAGGCGGCATCCGGATCCGGGCAACCCGCCGCATCGGCGGTTGGCCGCTATGGCAGCGCTGAGGCACCGGCGGTGCCCGGTACCCTGGCCATGGTGGGTGTATTCTTTATCACCTTCATTCTCTATTATTTTGTCAACTGGAAATATCTGGCTGAGATCTGGCCATTAAGATAGACATCAACAGGAAACGCCGCGTGACAGGCGGGGAACGTCCCTGTCGAATCCCCCGTCCGTTACGGCCCTGTTACCGCATCCTGGCCATGCTCGGCCTGGGTCTGATAACGACAGGGACTATCCTGGCGGATGATCGATCGCATAAACCCGTTATTTCCTCGCTGGACAGGACGGCAGCACTGAGCTACAGCCAATCGGCACTCGGCAATGCCACTGCTGATCATCATTTTACCAACAACGAGGGAAACATGATTTCCCTGTCCGGTTTTCGCGGTAAACCGCTCGTGATCAGTTTTATCTATACCAGTTGTCATCACACCTGTCCGACACTGACCAATCATCTTGCCAGTGTGGTCAGGATCGCCCGTGATGCACTTGGGGACGAGAGCTTTTCCGTTGTTTCCATTGGCTTTGATACTGCTGTCGACACTCCGGAACGCATGCACAGTTATGCCAGGGAACGGGGTATCGACATCACCGGATGGGAATTCCTGGGGACTGATCAAACCACGATGGATGCCTTCGGCCGTGAAACCGGGTTTATTTATTTTGCATCTGCCAAGGGCTTTGACCATCTTGCCCAGACCACCGTGCTGGATTCCGGGGGCCGGGTGTACCGGCAGGTCTACGGGGATAATTTTGAGCCCCCGCAGCTGGTGGAACCGCTGAAAGAACTGGTGTACGGTCAGCCTGGTGAGGCTGGCGTTGTATCCGCCCTGATGAATAATGTCCGGCTGTTCTGTACGGTCTATGATCCGGCGAGTGGCCATTACCGTTTTGATTATTCCATTTTTATCAATATTGGCGCAGGAATAATCACCCTGGGTGTAATTGCGATATTTCTTGTGCGTGCCTGGTATAAGCAACAAAAAAACAGAACCGCGTAGCAGCATTATTGCAGATGGCAGGATCATCAATCAGTGACCTGAATTTAAAGCGGCAACCCGTTTGCATTGGTGGGGCAGGTGAGTAAAAAGGGATTATTTTCTCGATTCAATAAAACAGATTACACAACGTAACAACCAGGCCAAGTCAGTGATACACCTGAAAAAAATTCTGAGAACCGGTTTCGAATACATGGAGGATGTATTCGATGCTGCGTTTGGACCTGCCTGGAACCCTTTCTATCAATTGGGTGCCCTTGGCTGGTTCTACTACTGGATCGTTATCAGCAGCGGCATCTATCTCTATATCTTTTTTGATACCGGTATTACCGATGCCTACCTGTCTGTGGAATATCTTACTCATGAACAGTGGTACGCGGGCGGGGTCATGCGCAGTCTGCACCGTTATGCATCCGATGCCCTGGTCATCATGATGCTGATGCACCTGCTGCGTGAGTTTGCCATGGACCGGTTTCGAAGTTCGCGCTGGTTTGCCTGGTTTACCGGTATCCCCATGCTCTGGTTTGTTTTTTCCGCCGGCATTACAGGCTACTGGATGGTATGGGACAGGCTGGCCCAGTATATTGCCATCGTCACCACCGGCTGGCTGGATACCCTGCCTTTTTTCGGGGAATCCATTGCCCGCAATTTTCTCAGTAATGCTGATTTAAGCGGCAGATTCTTTACCTTGATGGTATTCCTCCATATTGCCTTGCCGTTACTACTGCTTTTTATCATGTGGATTCACATCCACCGTCATACACAGCCAAAAGTCAATCCACCGTTAGGACTGGCAGCAGGGACATTGGTAATGCTGCTGGTTGTCTCATTGGTCAAACCGGCTGTCAGTCATGCCCCGGCTGATCTTGGTATTGTGCCCGCAGTGATTGGCCTTGACTGGTTCTATTTGCCGATCTACCCGCTGCTGGACCGGTACCCGGGAGAGGCGATGTGGATGGTACTCGGGGTTATCACCCTGTTGCTGTTATTGCTGCCGTGGCTGCCATCAGGGAAACAGCAAGCAGTTGCCGTGATCGATCTGGACAACTGCAATGGTTGCGGCCGCTGTGTCGCTGATTGCCCCTTCAGCGCCATCAGCCTGGGGCCACGCAGTGATAACACCGGTTATGAACAGGAGGCTGTCGTTGATAACCGGCATTGTACCAGTTGTGGTATTTGTGTCGGTGCCTGTCCGACAGCAACCCCCTTCCGGCGCCGATCCGGATTAACGGCCGGTATAGAACTCCCGGAACTGCAGATCAGCGAAGTGAGGGATAAAACGCTGGCTGCCACAGGCAAGCTTGGCGGGAATGACAGGATACTTGTTTTTGGCTGTCAGCACAGTATGGACCTCTCCGCATTGGAAGATAGCAGGACCGGGGTTGTCAGCATGCCCTGTATCGGTATGTTGCCTCCTTCCTTCCTTGATTTTGTCCTGTCAAAAAATCTTGCGGATGGTGTTTTCCTGACCGGTTGCCGTGACGGTGATTGTTACTTCCGGCTGGGCATCCGCTGGACCGATGCGCGAATCTGCGGGGAGCGGGATCCTGAACTCAGGCAACGGGTCCCACAGCAGCGAATCAGGACATACTGGGGCGGATTAACAAGGAGCAAACAGTTCCTCAGGGAACTTGACGCGTTTCGGAATGGTTTGAATGCACTGGCAACCTGCAATCAGAATGTCCCAGAACCGGGACAGGAAGGCAACGGGCACAAGGATATCGGCAATGCCTAGGACGGGACGGATTGCCGGGCAGATCATCGCTTACGGTCTTTTTGCGGCCGGCCTGGGTTACTTTTCCAATGCACCCGTTTACACCTGGCTTGACCCGGGGTTCGCACTCATCAACCTGAGTTTCAGCCATGCGGGGCAAAGGAAAGAAGAGTGCCGGCGTCTCACCCCGGCAGAGATTGCCGCCACTGCACCCAATATGCGGCAGCCCCTGGATTGCCCAAGGGAGAGAGTGCCGGTCGCCGCTGAACTGGTACTGGATGGTATAAGCCTGTTAAGCAAATCCTACAAGCCAACAGGGCTTGCGAGGGATGGTGCCTCTTCTGCCTATGAACGGATACCGGTCAGGCCAGGTCAGCATCAATTGACTGTGCGCTTGCGGGACAGCAGACGGGGTGATGGATTTGATTATGAGGAGAATATCAGCATAAACCTCCGTCCCCGGCAGAATTTTGTCGTTGATTTTCGTGATAATCCGGGGAGATTTGTATTTAAATGAGGAATCATCCATATGGCACTGATCAGCTGGAAACATGAATTCAATATCGGTATCCCTTCGGTTGATGAGGAACACAGGCAGCTCATCAAGCTGATAAATGAACTGCATGATTATCTCCCGGACCGGGAAAAATTATTCGATGTCGATGATTTTCTGGGTGAGATCCATGCCCGGATTTCCGCCCACTTTGCCCTCGAAGAAAAATGGATGCGGGATAACAAATACGATCAGTATCAGGAACATAAAGCGGATCATGAAAAGTTGCTTGACGATATAAGAGACATCATGGACGCTTGTGATAATAAAGAGAACTTTGATGAGGAGACCCTGAGTGACCGCCTCTCCGACTGGTTTAGCGGACACTTTGCAACCATGGATGCACGTCTGCACAGGTTCCTGAACGAAACAACCTGATCCCGGGTAAGCAGTGCTGTCCCACAAACTTGGCTATGATTTTATATAGGAGATGATATTCATTCCGTTTGCAATGCTTTTCGCTGTAATTGGACATGAAAATGAATAAAAATACTTTGTCATTCCGGAAAGTCCGGAGGACTTGTCCGGAATCCAGTACTTGCAAACCGTTGACTGGATACCGGATAACCGCTTTGCGGTTTCCGGTATGACGGATTCTATTTATGGGACAGCAGTGTCAGATAAACACAACATGAGTAAAACAGGCGAAATACACCATAACCAAGATCAGACTGTAATAATGTCTCATCCGCCGGTATTGTTTTCAGCGCCACACCGGGTCATGTTTTTTGCTGGGACAATCCAGCTGGTGCTGACGCTTTTATTCTGGTGTGTCGAACTTGTCGGCCGTTATACATCGTTCTGGCCGCCGCTGAAGATGATCCTGCCTGGTGTCTGGGCACATACCTTCATGATGGTTTACGGTCTCTATCCTTTTTTTATTTTCGGGTTTCTGCTGACAACCTATCCGAGGTGGTTGAAAACAGACCCGGTCCCGGCTTCATCCTATACAGCTGCATTTGTATTGATGTTGGCCGGGAATCTGTTGTTTTATCCTGCACTTTTTATCTCCCGGACGCTGCTGGAACTTGCAGTGCTTGCCCTCCTCTCAGGATGGACAATCGCACTGTGTGCGCTTGTCAGGGCCTATCTTTGTCCCCAGGCAATCCGGACACACTACGAATTGATATTGATTTGCCTGCTGGTTCTTGGTCTGTCAGGCGCGTCATCCAGTCTTGCCTGGCTGATGACAAACAATGATTTGTATTACCGGTTTACCCTGACGGGAGGGGTCTGGCTGTTTCTGGTGCCGGTAATCATTACTGTGGCCCATCGCATGATCCCGTTTTTCAACAGTATGGTTCTTGCCGGGTACACCCTTGTCAGACCAGGCTGGTCCTTGCCATTCGTCGGTATCTGCCTGCTGGGACATTTTTCATGCACCCTACTGGAATTACCGCAATGGGTATTCGTGTTTGACCTGCCATTAGCGGCAGCGGCCATCTATCACTCATGGCTATGGCAGTTCAGGCGCAGTTGGAAGGTGCCCTTGCTCGCCATGCTTCACATCGCATTTCTCTGGTTGCCTGTGGGCATGTTCCTGTTTGCTATTCAGGGTATTCTGTTCGCAGTCACTGGCACCTTTGTCCTGGGTAAGGCACCGGTACACGCAATCGGGATCGGTTTTATCACTTCAATGACGCTGGCTATGGCTGCGCGTGTGTCATTTGGGCATTCCGGCAGACCACTGGTCGCCTCCCGGCTGACACTGACCTGTTTCTGGCTGCTGCAGCTGGTCACCCTGTTCCGGATTATCGGTGAATTCCCGCTACCGGGAACGGATATGACAAGCTACTGGATACTGACGGCCGCACTCGTATGGGTGCTTGCGCTTTCTGTATGGGCATGGATCTATGTGCCAATCTATCTCAACCCGCGAATCGACGGGCAACCGGGTTAGCAAGCCGGTCTTTTCTGCTTGATATAAATCAAGTCTAAAATGACATCAAGCATTTAATATTATCAGTCAATATCAGAAACTGAATCTCTTGTGAACAGATGTTCCCCAGGTACAGTCAGGCCGCAGAAACTGAACAGGGCATTTGTGTGGTTGAATCAAACTTAACGTGGAGATCAAGATGTCGATTCTAGGAAAGCTTGCGCGATCATGTACCTGTCTGATGATTTCAATGAACATTCTGGCGCAGCCTGTGCTGGCTGCGGATCCTGATCCACAACTTACCCGGAACGGGGAACAGCTGTATAACCAGAATTGCATTATTTGCCACCAGGCCGATGCGATCGGCAAACCTGGATTTGCCCCCTCACTTACCAATCCGGAACTGCTGGCCAGCGCCTCCGACGAATTTTTTCTGGGTACCATTCAAAGCGGCAGACCCGGGACTGCCATGCCTCCCTTCAGTCATCTGAAAGAAGATGATATCAAGGCAATCATCGCCTATTTGCGTTCCCACTCCCTGTTGCAGGACAGGGTAGCCGAGATCAATACCCAGCCAGAGGCACATGGCGATCCCCGTCTGGGCATGCAGTGGTTTCAACAGATCTGCGAAACCTGTCATGGCATAAAAGGGGACGGCTATATAGCAGGAGGCACAGGGACAGCCATTGGCAAGGCAGGCTTCTTGAGTCTTGTATCCGATGGGTTTATTCGTACCACCATAAAAAAGGGCCGATCCAATACACGCATGCGTGGTTTTCAGGGATCAGATGGCATTGCCGATCTGTCTGATCGGGAGATCGACGACATTATTGTTTATCTTCGCAGTTTACAAATGAGCCAGTAAAGAGGATTACCAGAATGAAACGTATCAAGATGACCCGGCGTGATTTTGTGAAGGGCAGTGCCTTTATTACCGGCTCGGCGGCCGGTGCAAGCCTGTTCGTAGCCGATAATCCGGAACTGGAAGCAGCCCCGGTTTCCAGTGAAGCCCCTTCAGCCACCCGTACTACAGCGCTCGCACAGTGTCCTTACTGCGGTGTCGGCTGCGGCACCATCATCCAGGTGGAAAACGGCAGGATCGTCTCCATGCGGCCTGATAAGGATCATCCTACCAATTACGGTCTGCAATGTATCAAGGGCCTGACTGCGGCTGAACCGATGTATGTGGATCGGATGGAAGGGGATTCCTATGTACGCAAGGACGTATGGGAGGAATGGAATAAACCCGACCACGGCGATCTGGAGTACATAAGTAAAACCAAGGGTTCATTCGATGAAGAACATTTTGTTCGCGTTCCTTATGAACAGGCATCGCAACTGGTCGCACACAAGATTGCAAACTTAGCCAAAAAGTACACCGGTAATTGCATCGCCTTGTATGGTTCAGGTCAGTTGACCATGGAAGGGCAGTATCTGGAAAACCTGTTCATGAAGGGCGTGCTGGGATCGAATACGATTGAGGCCAACGCCCGTATGTGCATGACCTCGGCCGTTACCGGTTATTTTGCTACCCTCGGTTCCGATACACCGCCACTGGCCTATGAGGACATTGAGCTGTGCGACATGCTCATGCACTTCGGTCACAATGCCCGTGAGGCACACCCGATCATCTTCTGGCGAATCGCTGATCACAAGAAGAAAACCGATATCCCGACCGTTGTGGTTGATCCGCGACTAACCGGCACCAGCAAGGGTTATAGTGACATCAACCCGGACAACCAGGTTCATGTGCCGATACTGAATGGCGACATCAGCTTTCTGAATGCACTGGCTCATGTGTTACTGAAAGACCATGATGATGTGATCGACTGGGAATTTGTCAAGACGCATGCCAGTGGCTGGGAAGAATATGTGGACGGGGTAGTAAAGGACTACAGTCCCGAGCAGGTGCAGGACCGCATGGGTTCCCCGGAGGTGACCCCGGAACTGATCCGGCGGGTCGCCGGCATGTTCGCAGATGCCACTCGCAAACGTCTGGCCCGCGGCAAGGGTGGCAGTGGCGGTGTAATCATCATGTGGGGTATCGGTTATAACCAGCACATCCATGGCCAGCATAATATTATCTCCATCATCAATCTCCTGACACTGACCGGCAATCTGGGTAAACCCGGTTGCGGACCATTTTCCATGACCGGTCAGCCCAACGCCATGGGGGAACGTTTCACCGGAGGACTGACCGGCCGTCTGCCGTTTAATGAAGGGCTGTCCAATCTGGAACACCTGGCACATATCGCCAAGTTTTGGCGGGTCCCTGAGGATAATCTGAAACAGGCGCTCAAATCAGAAAACCCGGGTTTTGCCGTCGGCATGATGGAGCGGGCACTCAAAGGCGAAGTCAAGGCCATGTTCCTGGTCTATGCAACACATATTGATCTGCCTGATCAACAGAACTTGATACGTCCAGCCCTGTCCAGGACATTCAACGTGGTGCAGGAGATCTATCGCCATGCCCCGAATAACCTGTATGCCGATGTGATCTTCCCGGCCGCGACCTGGGGTGAGGTATCCGGTGTCTATATCAGTTCGGAACGTCGCATTAATATTTGCCAGAAGGCAGCGGAACCGCCGCCGGGATGCCGGCCGGATATGGATATGGTGATAGACAAGGGCAGGGAAATCGCACATCTGCTCGGTCTGGACGCAGACCAGATCTTCCCTTATCAACGCCGTGCCGATGGGACCTATGATTCGGAAGAGGTTCTCCGTGACATCATGCGCACATCCATCGGTACGGACACCGACCTGACCGGTATCCTCGAAGTGGAAAAGCTGGACAAACTCACTCCCTATCAGCAGCTCGCCAATCTGCGCGGTATCCAATGGCCGGCGCCGACGTATGAAATTGCCAAGGCGGGTGGCATCAAACGTCGCTACATGGAGCAGGAAGGGAAGTGGGAACACCGGCCCTATGGCTATTTCCGCACCAAGGATGGTTTGGTCCATATCAAACTCTGTCATCAGGACTACAGCAACCGCAAGGAACTTACCGCCAGGCTGATGGAATTCGGGACCAAAGAAGGCCTGTATACCATTGATCATCTCGATCTCCTGACCGAGGCACGTGACAAGGGATTGACCCCGGATCTGCCTGATGATGAACATCGGGATAAAAAATGGAACGCCATTCCCAAAGACATGTACCCGTACTGGCTGGGTCTCGGTGTGGTTTATGAACATTTTCATACGGCCAAGTCCACCCGCAGTCCGACCACACGGCGTCTGGTACCCGAGCAATATGTCGAGATGCATCCGGAGGATGCAGAAATACTTGGCATCAAGGATGGCGAAAAGGTACGTCTGGTAACCCGACGTGGATCCTATGAGGCCAGGGCCCAGGTGGGTACAAACAGTCTGGTCAAACCGGCCCGTAATTCGGTGCCACGTGGATATCTGTTCAGTCCATGGAACCTTTCTGTGGCCGACAGTGCTGATCCACGAAAAAATAAATGGCTGGTCAACAACACCTCCAGCCGGGTCTGGGACGTGATATCCGGCCAGGTGGACTTCAAGAAACTGGCATGCCGTGTCGAAAAGGTGTGAGCCTGAATATCGATCCTGATTACTGACAGGATAACCGGTTATGCATTAGGTCAGTAACCGGTTATAAATAATGAGATGAAACGCAGAGTGTTCCTGCAGGACCTGATCGCCTCGGCAGTCATACTGGCAGCACCGGCGGTAACCGGGGCGCGCAGCACAAGGCAAAAAACCGGGATGCGCTACCTGCGCCCGCCAGGCGCTCTCGGAGAAGAAGAATTTATCACACACTGCATCCGTTGCGGCCAATGCAGTGAATCCTGCCCCAATCACTGCATCCGGTTTTTTGGTATGGAGAATGGCCTTTCTTCCTATAACACGCCCTATATAACGCCACGTGACCAGGCATGTATCCTGTGCATGAAGTGTGGTGTCGCCTGTCCCAGTGGCGCCATCACACCCATACCCCGTGATCTTGATGCCATCCTGGAGAAGGTAAGAATGGGGAAGGCCAGGGTCGACGAGACCTTGTGTCTCTCCTATCAGGGCAAGGCGTGCGGTGTCTGTTATCGGGCCTGCCCGCTGCAGGATCTTGCCATCAAGGTTGGCATGCTGGAACAACCTCATGTACTGGAGGATTGCATCGGTTGCGGGTTGTGTGAACGCTCCTGTATACAGATCCCGCAAGCGATCCGTATCATCCCCAATCTGGCGCGGAAAAGGCATTCATGATCACTGAAGCAAAAGAATCGGTTTCCTCCGGCAGGTCATTCCCTGTGCGAAAACACCTGAACAAGTTACGCTGGGCGACACTTGCCGCCGTGTTTGGCATGTTAATCCTGCTGCCATGCCTGAGTGTCTATCAAAACTATGTAGCTGCACATGCCTATGATATGTTGCTGCCGGGGGAGAAGCGGTTCTATGATGTCATGGAAGCCCTGTCATCTCCGTTTACTTCCGATCCCGAACATGGTCTGGATGTTATCAAGGGCACCACCTGGTCAGGCAGCTTCTTCGGGATCAAACTGAGTGACCCCCTGGCACTCGCGGGTCAGTCGGCAGCCAGCCTGGATATGCACTGGCCCTTCCTCCTGTCAACGCTCATCCCCATTGTCCTTACTGTTTTCCTGGGCCGCTTTTATTGCGGATGGATCTGTCCGGCCACCTTCTTCTATGAACTGAATACCAACCTGGGGGCCTGGTTGCATAATATCGGCCTGCCTGTTGGTAACCGTCGATTCGATCGCCGCATCAAATATCTGGTATTGGTAATCGGCCTTGTGCTGTCCGCCGTCACCGGATCCGTCATGGTCGCTGCCGTTTATCCACCCGCGATCATCGGACGTGAGATCTATTATGCGATCGCCCTCGGAGGTTTCGGTGTGGGCATCGTGTTTTTCATGCTGACACTGCTTTTTGATCTGCTGGTGGCACGCCGTGGTTTCTGCCGTTATCTGTGTCCGGGAGGCGCCCTTTATTCGTTACTGGGTCGCTACCGTCTGCTGCGCATCCAGCGTGAGGTAAAGGATTGCAATGACTGTGCAAAATGCACGGCTGTCTGCGAATTTGAACTTGACCCCATGCGCGATGATTTTGGCCAGGAATGCAACAACTGCACGGCGTGTATCGCTATCTGTCCAACCGATGCCCTGGTGTTTACCTTGAACAGCAAGGATCTGGCCTATCAGGGGCCCGGTCACCTGGGTCATCTGGTTGGCCATGGCACTGACCAGAAAGAGACGGACTGATGCAAAGACGCAAATTCCTGCGCCAGATGACGTTGACTGCCTGTATTACAGTGGCAGGTGGTGTCCCTTATGGCATCGCCCGGCTGCTTGCCCCGGAAATCAAACCGTTGCCCGCAGGCACGCAACTGCGTCCCCCCGGCGCCCTCGCGGAGGATACTGCCTTTATTGAAGCCTGTATCGGTTGCGGTCTCTGCGGCGAGGTCTGTCCACCGCGCTGTATCCAGTTCAAGACAAGGCAGGGTGGTGATGAGATTAATACGCCTTTTATCAATCCGGAAGAAAAGGCCTGTATCTTGTGCGGCAAGTGCATGCAAGTCTGTCCCACGGCGGCACTGGTCCCGACGCCACTGGAAAAGATTGACATGGGTATTGCGCAAATCGATCGTACCGCCTGTTATCCCTGGGTGGACAGGGGTATCTGCGGGGCCTGTGTTGCTATTTGTCCGCTGGGTGACAGGGCAATCAATTTTGAATTCGCCAATATATACCGGCCGGTAGTTCAGCAGGGATGTGTCGGCTGCGGTCTCTGCGTGGAAATCTGTCCGGAACCGAGTCTGCCAATCCGCATCGTCCAACGCCATCAGGGTACCGTTGCAGAACACCATATCTGAAGGCAATGAGAATAACCATGAAATGCCTGTTCACCACCATACCCCTGTTTATCTTCAGCGGTACATGGTGTACGACGGTTCAGGCACATCATATCCTGGGCAGACCTGCCTACAGCATCAGTGAAAATTCCGCAACACCTCCGAGTATGCAGGTGGAGACCCAGATCGGTGATTACTTTATCACCTGCATGGTGTTTCCCGCCTTTCTCAAACCCGATCAGCCGGGCCGTATCAAGCTCTACGCCACACGGATTGACGATGGCAAACCATTTCAGGGGGATGTCTCATTCAAGGTGCGTGATGACATTTTCTTTAACCAGAAGGAAGAACTGCTGGGTGTACAAGTTGCGATTGACAATGTCTACCGGCAGGATTTTGAGTTTCGCGAGACCGGGAAGTACATCATCAGGGCCGAATTTGAATCCGGAGGGGAACCGTATCTGATCGATTTCCCATTGCAGATAGGGGATCCTGCGCCGTTCGGTCCTATTGGCGTGACCGTCGGCGTCCTTCTGTTTATCCTGATCAGTGTCAATCTGTTTCAGCGCAAGCGATTGCTGACCACGAAAATCCGCGATGCCCACAAGGACCGATCCCCATGACGATGACCCATCCCGGACTGCCATGGCAATGGGGCCTGGTCCTCCTGCTGCTGATTTGCCTGCTCGGGGTATGGGCTGTAATCGCACCAATGTCGCAACCTGGGAATGGCTACCGATGGAAACTGCTGGCATTGCCGGTAGCAGGGCCTCTGCTGAGGTTCTTTACCGTCCGTCCCTGGCCATTATGGATACTCAGGATCGGCATGGTGTCCCTGTTTCTGCTGGTAATCGTCGCCGGCCTGTTTGGCACCCCGATCCCGGAACGCAATTTTGCCACCATGCTGACCTGGAATCTCTGGTGGACCGGGCTCATCATTTCAGTATTTTTTCTCGGCTCCGCCTGGTGCGCCGTCTGTCCCTGGGATGCCCTGGCCGGCTGGCTGGTACACTGGCGGGGTTGGCGGCGTACACAACCGGCTGGCAGTCTGAATCTGAGGGTACCGGCCGGACTCCGCAATGTCTTGCCGGCCCTGTTACTGTTTATCGGATTGACCTGGCTGGAACTCGGTTTCGGGATCACCACCAGCCCTTATCTGACCGCACAACTCGCCTTGTTGATGATTATCCTGGCCACGTTGTCCCTGGCCATATTCGAGAGGAAGGCCTTTTGCCACTATTTTTGTCCGGTCGGGCGTACCGTGGGTTTTTATTCCCAACTGGCCCCGGTGGAACTCCGTCCGGTTGATCCGGATCTCTGTGCCCGTTGCACCACGCTGGAATGTTATCATGGGACGAACACGGTCGAACCTTGTCCCACCCACCTGGTGATGGGGAATCTCAGACAAAATACCTATTGCACCTCCTGCGCTAACTGCAGCCAGGCTTGCCCTGATCAAAATATTGCCTGGCAGTTACGTCCGCCGAGCCAGGAGGCGATACAGGATGCCCGCCCGCACTGGGATGAGGCCTGGTTCATGATCTGCCTGCTTGCCCTGACGCTTTTTCACGGGGTGTCCATGCTGCCATTTTTTGAAAACTGGGTATCCATGCTGGCTCGTGTCGTCGGTGCTCCCGGTCAACTGCTGTCGAGCTTCAGTCTGTTGTTGCTGCTCAGCCTGCTGATCCCGGTTTTGATTTACCTTATCTTTATCTGGCTGACACGCTGGTTGATCGGATCAGTCCTTGCCTATAAAAGATTTTTTACCGGGTTCGCCTTCGTCGCATTACCGTTGGCCTTCGCCTATCACCTGGCGCATAACCTGAACCATCTGGTCCGTGAAAGCGTCGGTTTCGGAACCTTGCTGTCCAATCCACTGGGTATGGCTACCCAGCCCTTGAGCATGCTGGAAAAACATCATCGCTATCTGCAGATACTCATACCCGAGGATGTACTGTTCGGAATGCAGGCAGGACTGCTCCTCTTTGGATTCTGGATCAGCCTGAAGGTAATCCGTCATCGCGGACATTCCATCGTCCCGGCGGCGGGATGGCGGTTGTTCCCCATGATCGTATTCGCTGCCGGGTTTACGGGATTTCAATTGTGGTTACTGATGCAACCGATGATGATGAGGATGTAGGTAATGGACCGGCGTGAATTCTTCAGAAACGGTTTTCATGAGGTATCAAAGGCGGCCGTCAAGGCAGCGGATGCACACTGCAGCGATACCGCTTCCCGCTGGATACGCCCGCCCTATGCACTGGTTGAACTGGAATTTCTGCTGGCGTGCACCCGCTGTGACAAATGCACCGAGGTGTGTCCGTATCAGGTGATCTTTCCTCTGCCTCTGCGATGTGGGGTGCAGGTCGCCGGGACGCCGGCCATGGACCTGCAGAACAAGGCCTGTCATCTGTGTGAAGATTGGCCGTGTGTCGCGGTTTGTGAACCCAGGGCCTTGCAGCGTCCGCAACCGCCGGCAGGGAAGGCAGTACCGTTACCCCTCCTGGCTATCGCCAGCATCAATACTGGTACCTGCCTGCCATATAACGGTCCGGAATGTGGCGCATGCGCCGCCTGCTGTCCGGTATCGGGTGCCTTGACCTGGGAGATGGGGAAGCCCCGGATTGATCCGGGGTATTGTTGTGGTTGTGCTATCTGCAGGGAGCAATGCATCGCTGATCCAAAGGCGATCGAACTCCGATCTGTCCATAAACAAAACGAGTCGACGACCCGTGACAGATCCTGTAATTTACATGATGTATAGATTGTAACTATTTAATATTACAGTATATTACTATAATTTAATCTCCACCCACGCCCAGACCTTGGTCACATCTGCGGTCAGGCTTTGTTTGTCTCTTGCGATATTGTCTGCGTTGGTATCGGAATCATAGATGCCGATCTTGCTGCCCAGGGTGTAATGTTTCTCAAAGGTCTTCTCCAGCGACAGATCCAGTTCATCGCCATAGTCATAATCGAGGTTGTCCGAATTGATATCATGATAGGAGGCGATAAAGGTGGCGCCAAAGGCCTTGATTACCGCCGTGACATAATAATCCTCGATCCCGTCGGCCGGGGTCGTCAGAAAGCGATCGGCCCAACCCTGATAGGCATGGCCGGTGGCGAGCGGGGTCCTGAAACTGGTAGTGCCATTACCCTCAAGTAATTCATAACTGAATTTCAGTACAAGTGAATCAATACCATTTCCATGCATAAAACCGCCCCCGATCTCACCCAGGAAATAATCC
>MGXK01000087.1:6907-10073 GCA_001802375.1 Gammaproteobacteria bacterium RBG_16_51_14 | reverse complement strand
GGGTTGCATATTCAGCGGTATAGATAATCCTGGCCTTTTCAGTAAATGGATAATCCCCGTTCATACGCCC
Source organism: Gammaproteobacteria bacterium RBG_16_51_14 (assembly GCA_001802375.1). GTDB lineage: Bacteria > Pseudomonadota > Gammaproteobacteria > Eutrophobiales > Eutrophobiaceae > RBG-16-51-14. The sequence goes on along the minus strand of MGXK01000087.1, from coordinate 10,003 downwards.
GCCATAGGTCGCCACGGAATTGGCCCTGTCATTGTCGAAGTCCAGGAGATAGGTATAGCCTTCCAGTTTTGCGTAACTGAAACCGCCGTACTGGAAATTGAGGAAATGGGAATCACTGTCCCAATTGGCCCTTGGATCAACCGCTTCCTCAGAGAAGATGCGGTTTACATTCCAGGAATAGCCATAACTGAACGTCGTATCCGGCAGTGATTTATTCTGGAGCGTGATGGCATCATGATTCTGCCAGTTCTGGCGCCACAGCACATTCCCCATGAACCGATGAAACGGGGCGTCGCGGTAGGTGATGAACTGGCGTCCCAGTTTCACGGTGGTATCCGGCAAACCGGTAAAACTCAGATAGCCCTCAGCCAGGTCGGTATCGGATGGATCGGGAACGACGGCATAGCGGGTTTTGGCGCTGGGACGACCGGTCCCGTCATTGTAATCATCCACAAAAACGTCCCTGACATCCTGTGCCAGTAGGCGGACACCAAAATTATAAAATGTCCCGGTCGTGTAACCCAGCGTCGTCCTGATCGTGGAGGCATTGGCCTGATCGGCAGCGGCATCATCATCAACATGTTCGTAACGATAACGTGCGGAAAAGTCAAACTTTCCCCCTGTCAGCGACTGCCATAAGGCAGTATCTTCAGCCTGGACTGGTACGGAACCCAGCGTCGTCAGCAAAAGTGAACACGCCACAAGCACACCTGGCAAGATTTGTTTTTTATTCATTTTAGCGGCCCCGATTGTCTTATGTGTAAGCCTGAAAAGCGGATTTTTAATGAATACGTGGGCAACTATATATGAAAAAGAGGGCCCTTTTCTTAACCTGGATCAATTCTGAGAAAGCTGGATGAATAATTTCCCGAATGGAATGGGGGGGGGTAAGAACCAAAAATTTCACCTTAAGAAAGAGGTTTGTCATGAATAACCCAGCGCAATCTTGCGATAAGGTTCTTGATAGCATCTGTATATTACTATAATATACAACTATGATTGATTTGCAAAGTGTCGAGCGCTTTGAATGGGACGCAGGCAATGCATGCAAGAACGAAAAACACAGTGTGTCACAAGCGGAAGCAGAACAGGTGTTTGTCAATGAGCCGTTGCTGCTATTGCCGGACAATAAACATAGTGATAACGAACCGCGATTTCATGCCCTCGGAAAAACCATTGAAGAACGGCTGGTGCACATCACCTTCACTCTCCGTGGCAATGGCACCAGAATACGGATAATTTCAGCACGACCCATGCACCGCAAAGAGAGGAGTGTTTATGAGCAGAAAAGAACTTAAACCAATCCCTGAATTTACATCCGAGGCCGAGGAGCGGGAATTCTGGAAAACTCATGACTCTACGGATTATCTTGATTGGTCAAAGGCCATGCGCGTCCGCTTCCCGAATCTCAAGCTGTCCACTCAATCAATCTCCATCAGACTGCCGGTTTCACTGTTGGAACAGATCAAGATCGAGGCCAACAAACGTGATGTTCCTTATCAGTCGCTTATCAAGGTCTGGCTGGCAGAGAAAGTGCAGCACTAATGGACAAACCACGGTTTCCTGATTGCCTATCGTCACACATTAATATGGCAATGCATGCTTACATGGATTTATGCCCTGAGGGTACGTAAGCAATAGGGTGAAGCAGGAAGCCAGAGCCGAAGACCTGCCCCCGAATGTTCCCAAGACCCCGTATGTTCCGCTGAGCAGTTTCAGAAACAGATCGAAACCACCCTCGCTTTGCGCCTTGAGAAACGCAAATCAGGACCAAAGAAAAAGGTTAGTGACCATGGTTAATCAACATTTACTCTTCCGGCAAGCCAAATGCGATTACCGCGTCCCCCAGGGGGAACTGGAACTTCTGGTGCCCGCCGGCAGCCACCACTACAAATTGCTTTCCACCCGCCTTGTAAATGACCGGCGGCGCATTGACACCGGCGCCAGTGTTGAACTGCCACAACAAGCTGCCGTCGTTTGCGTCACGGGCGGTAAATTGACCGTTGCTTTCTCCCACAAACACCAATCCCCCCGCGCTCGTCGCTACCCCTCCTACCAGGGGTTGATCGGTTTGTACCTGCCATTGAATCTTTCCGGAAGCGGGATCGATGGCACTTAGCCTGCCTGTACCGGATTCCTCGGCGCTGGTTGCCGCAACGTAGATGTCGCTTAATCCCGGCTTACGCTTTTCAGGTGGGACATCATGCACGGTATATTTGGTCGGCATGTGCACCGCCGCGACATAGATCCAACCGGTCTGCCGGTTATAGGCAGCGGGAGACCAGTCGTTACCCCCGACCAAACCGGGGGAAATCACGATCCCTTCCCGTGTCGGGCGCCGGAAAATATTATGCTGTGGCACGAACGGCTCTGAACGCGATAACAATTCACCGGTCAGGCGGTTGAGAACATACAGCCAACCAGTTTTTCCGGCCTGGGCCACGACCGGCGTTAGATGGCCGTTATGCATGACCTCGATGAGGATCGGAGAGCTCGCCACATCATAGTTCCACACGTCGTGAGGAACCTCCTGGAAGTACCATTTCAGCTGGCCGGTCCGGGCATCCAGGGCGACCAGCGAAGACGTATAGAGATTGTCGCCGGGACGGGTAGAGTCATCCATTTGCGGTGCCGGATTGCCGGTGCCGACATAAAGCAGCCCCGCTTCCGGATCCAGAGCGGGATGGGTCCACACCGAACCACCACCTCTTTTCCAGGCGTCTGCATATTTGGGCAGTGCGGCTTGTTCCGCTTTCAGGTCGCGTTCCAGCAAGTCGCCCGCGACGGTCTGGTCAGAAAATTTTCCTTCCCAACCCTGCGTGGGTGTGGAATACCAGCGCCAGCGCAACTGTCCGCTGACAGCGTCATAAGAAGATACAAAAGCCCGCAGACCCTGGTCTTCCCCGGCTATCCCCACCACCGCATGCGGATCACCTTCCGTGGTTGCCCGCAGCGTGAGGCCGTACCCGGCGCCTGTGACGCCAATGATCACCTGTCCATCAAATACCAGCGGTGCCATGTTTCCGGAAAAACCTGTCCAGCCGATGACTTTCCATGTTTTCAAGGTGTCGGCCTCCGCCAGAATATCCAGCGACT
>MGXK01000087.1:6372-6889 GCA_001802375.1 Gammaproteobacteria bacterium RBG_16_51_14 | reverse complement strand
GATCCGCCACCGGCACATCCCATTGCACGGCCCCGGTGTTCATGTCGAGAGCGACCAGGCGGGCGTCGACGGTAATCATGTAAATCTTGCCGTAACCCATCGCCACACCACGATTGGTCGGCCCACAACACAATTCCTGTGTCGTGAGCTTGTGCTCGTAACGCCATTTCACCTGTCCGGTCACGGCGTCCAGGGCAACGACGTGGTTATATGGTGTGCTGAGGTACATGATCCCGTCGGCAATCAGCGGATTGGTTTGAAACGTGCCCTGTATCCCGGTCTGGTAGATCCAGCGGGGAACCAGCCGTTTCACGTTATCGCGATTAATTTCATCAAGTTCAGAGTAACGCTGATTACTGTATCCATGTCCATAGGTCAGCCAGTTACTGTTATCGGAATGCGCGGATAATAGACGATTGTCGTCCACCACTTCCGCAGCCACAGCTACTGCTACAAGAGTAAATATACCTATCCCAATAAGAAGGCAACGAAATAGCATGTTCATTTCTTTCCTCGC
>MGXK01000087.1:6005-6331 GCA_001802375.1 Gammaproteobacteria bacterium RBG_16_51_14 | reverse complement strand
TTTGAGATATGATATTCTAGTCGCAATCCGACAACCTGTGCAAAAGGACTTGCCTATGGCCCGATTACCACGTATCGCATTACCTTCCATCCCGCAACACGTTATCCAGCGTGGCAATAATCGCCAGGCTTGCTTCTACGCGGATGACGATTACCACTACTACCTGGAATGCCTCAGCGCAGCCATCCGAAAATATCAAGTTTCGATACATGCCTATGTCTTGATGACCAACCATGTCCATCTGTTGCTGACACCTGCCACCACGACTGGTGTCAGTCAAGTCATGCAGACCCTTGGCCGGCGTTATGTCCGCTATATCAACCATA
>MGXK01000087.1:4501-5945 GCA_001802375.1 Gammaproteobacteria bacterium RBG_16_51_14 | reverse complement strand
AGCACTACCTGCTCACCTGCTACCGCTATATTGAACTCAATCCTGTGCGCGCTGGGATGACCGATGACCCTGCCGGTTACCGCTGGAGCAGTTATCCCTGCAATGCACTCGGGCAACCGGACAAATTGATTGAACCGCACGAGAATTACCTTGGGCTGGGTGCTGAACCAGGTGAGCGGCAGACCGTTTACCGGGTATTATTTGAGGCACATACCGATCCGGAATTACTGCACGCGATCCGGCAAGGCACGCAGACAAACCGGGTATTCGGCGCAGCGCAGTTTCAGAAACAGATCGAAACCACCCTTGCTTTGCGCCTGGAGAAACGCAAACCAAGACCAAAGAAAAAGGTGAGCGATCAAGGTTAATCAGCATTTACTCCGGGAGTTTACTCTGACCCCGAACTCACTTTTTTGGAGCTTTCTGAAATATTAAATATTGTCCTTGCTCAACCAGTATTTTGTTACTACAATTTAATCGTGACGACATGGGACGAGGCGAAACGCCGCAAGAATGTCAAGGAGCATGGACTCGACTTTGTGGGCTGCGAATCCATTTGGGACAACTTCACAGTCACACGTGAGGATATTCGTCAGCATTATGGAGAAAAGCGTTTGGTTACCTTTGGCCTGATTGAAGATGAGGTCGTTGTATTGGTGTATACCGAACGCCGATCAGGTCCACATATCATTTCCTTACGCATGGCAGAAAAATATGAAACACGCTATTACTTTGAAATCGCCAAAGACCACTTCAAACAAACGGATTGATCCGGATAATCCTCCGTGGTCAGAAGAGATGCTCGGTCCGCCGGTACTCAAACGCGGACGCGGCCTTCAGAAAACACCAACCAAGGTACTGACCACCGTTCGCCTGGATGCTGATGTGATTGCCTTTTTCAAAGCCCAAGGCCGTGGTTATCAAACACGGATCAATGACGAACTGCGTAAGGTTGTGAAGAAAAATCAGACCACACGCTCAACCCGCTCACGAACATGATCAGTGCAACTTTCAGCGGGCACAAACATGGAAGGCAGATTACAGTTGTTCGATATGATTAATATGGAATGGCATACCGCAAAACTGCCCAAAGATCCGAAGTGCCCAGTGTGTGTGCCACAAAATACTGCTCAATAATAAATCACCGACCCTGATGTATCGAAAATTACCGACAGGGTTTTTACTCCGACCCCACGTTGTTGTAACATTTACTCCGGGAGTTTTTACTCTGAATGAACAGCGTTCCATCACCGGCGACACGGCATTACGCCTCGCAAAATATTTCGGCACCACCCCGGAATTCTGGATGAATCTCCAGACCGCGTATGACGTCAAGCGGGCAATCCTGGAATCAGGAAGTATGATAAATCGGACAGTAAAAACACGGGCAGCATAGGCGAGATTGCAATAAATAATTGTAGCTGGTGATTCGGTAACTTCGGGG
>MGXK01000087.1:904-4476 GCA_001802375.1 Gammaproteobacteria bacterium RBG_16_51_14 | reverse complement strand
AAATTGCCGGCAGGGTTTTTACTCCGACCCCCTCGCGCGCCGTGTCATGCAACATTGACGGGGTGATACCCATAAGCTAACCTCCTTGTTAATCATCGAATATATCTTCCCTATGGATAACAACGAATTTACAGGATGAACCCGGAAATAATACCCCTTAATTATTGTGTTATTGAGAATCCGCCCTATTGGGGTTATCGAGACTCTCACTAATACACTGTTGAACTAAACCGCTTCGCGGTGGCAGTAGTTAGTCCGTGTCTTTCACTTCCTACGAAATGCATCTATTTTATTTGTCTTCACTCATAGGCAAAGAGGGTAGCGTCTTGCACAACGTCATTGAGTGTGCGTTCTTTGTGTGGTTTACATCCACCTTGGAGAAAGATGATGACCCCACTACGCAAACAGATGATAGAACAGATGAAAGTCCATCGCTACGCCGAGCGTACCCAAGAGGCTTATCTCAATGCGGTAATAGGCCTGGCAAAGTATTATCGACAATCCCCTGAGCAATTGGGCGAGCGGGAGGTACAACAATATCTCTTGCATTTAATCGATGAGCGGAAACTGTCCTGGAGTACCTGCAATCAGGTCTGCCACGGTTTGAAGTTCCTCTACCATAAGACGTTGAAACGTTCCCAGGAAGATTTTTGTATCCCCAAGGCCATCCAACCCCAGAAATTACCCGAGATATTGAGCCGACACGAAGTCGGTCAGATATTACAGGCGGCTCATGAGCTCAAGCATCGCTGTTTCCTGACCACGGTCTATAGTGCCGGGTTGCGCGTGGGGGAGGCGGTGTGTCTTACCCCCGGCAATATCGACAGTGAACGCATGACACTACGGGTGGAGCAGGGCAAAGGACAAAAAGACCGCTATACGGTGTTGTCCCCACGACTCTTGACACTCCTGCGCCAGTATTGGCGGGCCTATCATCCTACGGACTGGTTGTTTACCAATCGTCGTGGGGATGAACACATGAGTGTCGGGGCGGCACAGAAATTGTTTTATGTAACCAAGCGTCGTGCCGGTATCAGCAAACGGGGTGGCATTCATAGTTTACGCCATGCCTTTGCCACCCATCTGCTCGAGGCGGGAACCGATCTGCATACCATCCAGACGCTCCTGGGGCATCGCCATATCAGCACCACCTTGCGTTATTTCCATCTCTCGCATGGGCATATCGCAAAACAGAACTCGCCTTTGGAGTTGCTGCCGGAGAGTGAACATTAGCCATGTGCCGCCCGCCCTCGCAGGCGGGCAGGAATGACCTGGAATTAGCCGATGTCGTCGCGCAATGGCAGGCGATGGGGGACCACCCACCGCTTGCCCCGGTGCAACAACGCGCGTTAATGGCGATCCGGGATTGCCGTACGGCCAGGCTCGGCGCCCAGGTGCGTATCTGTGATCACTGCGGAGGACTTCAGGTACGCTATCATTCCTGCCGCAACCGGCATTGTCCGAAATGCCAGGTACTGACCAAGGAACGCTGGTTAGCAGCGCGCCGGGACGAATTATTACCCGTCCCCTATTTCCATCTGGTGTTCACCCTCCCCCACGACCTTAACCCCTTGGCACAGGGTAACTCAACCGTGCTGTACACGCTTTTATTCCGCTGTGTCTCCAGCACATTGCAGGCATTCGGGGACAACCCCAGGTGGCTTGGCGGGAGACTCGGCTTCACCCTGGTGCTACATACCTGGGGGCAAAATCTGTCTCAACACATCCACATCCATGCCATTGTCACGGGGGGTGCCCTGGATGAACAGGGGCAATGGTTATCGGCTAAGCCCGGTTTCCTCTTCCCCGTGCGTGCCTTGTCCAGGGTGTTTCGGGGTAAATTCATTGCCGGGTTGAAGCAGGCTTACGCCCAGCAGGCATTGCACTTTGCAGGCAAGCAGACGGGCCTCATCGCAGTGGCCGCTTTCAACGACTTCATTGCCTCGTTATACCACAACGATTGGATCGTCTATGCCAAACAGCCCTTCGCCGGCCCACAACAGGTACTGGATTATCTCGGGCAGTACACACACCGCGTGGCCATTACCAACCACCGTCTCATTGAGATAAAGACAAACCAAGTCCGGTTTTACTGGCGCGACCGGGCGCATGGTAACCAGCAAAAGAGCATGTCTTTAGACCTCCGGGAATTCATGCGGCGCTTTGTGTTGCATATACTCCCTACCGGCTTCATGCGCATTCGTCATTATGGGGTATTGGCTAACCGTAACAAGGGCAACCTCCTCACACAATGCCGTGACACCTTGCAGGTGAGCGCGCCTGAAGTACGGCTACCGGAAAGCGTTGCGGCATTTGTCCTGCGGGTACTGCGTATCGATATCCATCGCTGTCCACTCTGTCACACCGGTCACCTGCATCCGTTGCCAGGCTGGTCAATGAATACGGGTCCACCCTAAGCCTATGCCGCCTCCCTCTCCGACATCCAACAGGGATATGGTTCGACAGTTCGCCTGCCGAGAACGGATAGGCTTGACTTCGGTTCGCCCACAGCCGAAAAATGGTTCGTTGCCTCATGATGATTCTTGCCCCTGGCTCACGGTAAGGGGAATGCGGCAGCCTGGCCAAGGCAAATTCATAGAGTGGTACTGGTGCCATAACACTAGATCCAGATACAATCCCCAATAGATTGCCGCGGTGTAACGCGGTTCAGTTCAACAGATTTTATCCGTCGCGGTTACAACCTGCTTGAATAAACTACGGGGCGCGACGGATTAAATTCTATTCGTTAGGCAACGCAAACGTAATGAAGAAATTAACAGTCAACCATCAATTTGAAAAACCTGATGACACATTGGGTTTGCGTTCGAACTTTGAGGATGGCGAGTCCTTACCGAGGCGAATCTTTATAAGAATTAGAAAATTAATGGGAGATAATAATCCAGATGAACTTATTCTACCGGGAATTAATGCGTTTAACTATGGTGAATATGAAGAAGCCGAAAAATGGTTTAGGAAATCAATAGAGATCTGTCCGGATGTAGAAATCGAAATTAGACCACACCTCACCATCTGCGAAAGAGTAATTAGCACAGAAAAAGATGATGAAGACTTGGCTTATGAGCGGAGCCGATCACAGTGGAAGAATGTGCTTGTACGTTGGTTCCTACGAAGAGAACGTAACTACCATATAAGATGCAAATATTGTGGTCATTATACTCCTTATATTGATCCGCATGATAGTTATGCATACTTGGGACAAAATAATTGCCAAAGATGTGGTAGAAGTTATCCAACCCCAGACTTCTCGTGGGACGGAGTAGATGGCCAAGCATATATTTATTACAGAAATTCTGTTCCAGAAGATATCTTCTATGAAGAATTTGAAGAACAGTACGATGTTAAAACAGATAGAACATATTTTATGAAGAAATAATCTTTTTATGTATGTTTGCCTAACAACTGCTTTGAGCTTCGACCTCGGGGACGTTGCGTGCCCTTCAGCGGCTCAAGCGGGGCGTTAGGTGTATGGAAATCGTGATGCGTGACATCTTCGAGGTCATCGGTAAGGTTCTAGTGTGGCAGCTCGCCCGCCCGACGCTTCGCGTACGGAT
>MGXK01000087.1:492-865 GCA_001802375.1 Gammaproteobacteria bacterium RBG_16_51_14 | reverse complement strand
ATCGCTCAATCCCACGGTGACCGCGAGCTACCTCTCGATTAAGCGCAAACCGTGCACTGTCATCTTTGACGTTCGCGAAGTTGATAGAAATCTCGCGCCGTTCACGCCAAAACAATTTGCTGCGTCAGCGCGCGAGGCGCTGCCTGGGAGAGGCCATGGTTGGTTCAGGACCTACACCTTTGCGCCAACGCGCGGCCGAAAATGCCGAGTGCGAATCAGAAACGCATCTCTTGAACCGATCGGCTTTTGGCGCTTCTGGGTCGAGTCGCTTTGGTTTCGTGCCACTGGGCGGGTTGGTGGCGGGAAGACCTCGATGACGATGGCTGAGTACAATGCCCGACAGCGCTCCAAGGGGCCGCACTAAGAGATTGGT
>MGXK01000087.1:0-483 GCA_001802375.1 Gammaproteobacteria bacterium RBG_16_51_14 | reverse complement strand
GACACCTAACCGCACGCCCCACTCGGACGCGCGGGAAGCGGCGCACCTTGAGCAACCGTCGCAGCCGCGCGCCGGTGGGCGTGAACGTTGGGTAGCTCACACGGGGAGCGTCGATGGAATATGAATTTTGGCGCGAAGTCTTACGATTTCTTGAGGACCTTGCGCCCTCCGTCATACCACTCGTAAGCGTTTGGCTGGGCTGGCAGTTGAGTACCCAATCACAACGGCGACAGCGCCGCCTTGACTCACTCAGTGGTGCATTTGCAGCATTGAGAGAGATTCTGCATGTTGTGGAAAATATTCCTGCGAACTTGAGTGCTGAGGAGCTACAAAATCGGCTTGGCGACGATAATTTCCGACAGAATCTGTCTGATAGGCTCGTTCGACTGTTTGGCCTTCGTACGGAGCTGATTCCATCGCTCGATAACGAATTCATTGCTCTAATCGACCGAGACTTGCGCCCCCTTTATGTAATCGAGACAG
>MGXK01000086.1:2382-23173 GCA_001802375.1 Gammaproteobacteria bacterium RBG_16_51_14 | reverse complement strand
TGACCGCCTGTGGCGAAAGTCATGGTGAGGCCTATTCGTGTATCGTGGATGGTTGCCCGCCCGGACTGGAACTCAGTGCAGCGGATCTGCAAAGGGATCTGGATCGGCGGCGGCCGGGCCAGTCCCGTCATGTCACCCAGCGGCATGAATCGGATACGGTGAAAATACTGTCCGGGGTGTTTGAAGGGGTCACTACCGGCACACCGATCGGGCTTATCATTGCCAACGAGGATCAAAAGACGAAGGACTACACCGATATCCAGGATCTGTTTCGTCCCGGTCATGCCGACTACACCTACCAGCAGAAATACGGAATCCGCGATTACCGTGGTGGCGGACGCGCCTCGGCACGCGAGACCTGCATGCGCGTCGCCGCAGGGGGTATCGCAAAAAAATATCTCATGGAAAGATACGGCATCCGCATTCGCGGTTATCTGTCACAGCTCGGCACAATCACACTGGTGTGCAGGGACTGGGATCAGGTGGATAACAATCCGTTCTTCTGTGGCGATGCTGCCCGGGTCCGGGAACTGGAAGACTATATGGATGCATTACGCAAGGAAGGTAATTCGGTGGGGGCGCGGATCAATGTGGTCGCGGAAAATGTCCCGCCGGGCCTGGGTGAACCGGTTTTTGATCGTCTCGATGCGGATATTGCCAAGGCAATGATGGGTATCAATGCCGTCAAGGGGGTGGAGATCGGCGCCGGGTTTGCATCGATTGAACAGAAGGGGACGGAGCACCGGGATGAAATGACACCGCAGGGATTTTTGAGCAACCATGCCGGCGGCATCCTTGGCGGCATTTCCTCCGGGCAGGAGGTGGTGGTCAGTATTGCCCTGAAACCGACCTCAAGTCTGCGTCTGCCCGGCCGGACCATCAACCGGGCAGGCCAGGCCGCCGAGGTGGTCACGAAAGGCCGTCATGATCCCTGCGTCGGGATCCGTGCCACACCCATCGCCGAGGCGATGCTGGCACTGGTATTGATGGACCATACGCTGCGTCATCGTGGGCAGAACAGGGATGTACGATCAGAGACACCGGTCATACCGGCATCCGCGGAATAAAATTGAAGGGTGACAAAACGGCAGGGCGGATGATCTGCAACACGCAGCGGGCGTATGGTACAGATAATAAAGCAGGTGGAAGTTCTGTGTGAAAGACCGGGTGCTTAAAATAATACCATCCTGTTTCAAAAGTATTGAATGAAGCTTGACCGGCACACACAGGGCATCCCGTACTGGCGCCTCTCCGGCTTTTATTTTTTTTATTTTGCCAGCCTCGGCGCCATCCTGCCTTACTGGTCGCTGTATCTGAAATCCATTGGTTTCAATGCCACCTCCATCGGTCAGCTGACGGCGATCCTCATAGGTACCAAGATCATAGCCCCCAATATCTGGGGCTGGATCGCGGATCATCACGGGCACCGCATGCAGATCATCCGTTATGCATCCTTGGTTGCCGCACTCGCTTTCACAGGGGTACTGTTCACGGTATCTTTCTTCTGGCTGGCTATGGTGCTGGTGGTGTTCGGTTTTTTCTGGAATGCCTCGTTACCGCAGTTCGAGGCAACGACGCTGACCCATCTCGGGGATTCCTTTCATGCCTATACCCGTATCCGGGTCTGGGGATCGGTAGGTTTCATTACTTCCGTCTGGGCCCTTGGCGGTGTGTTTGCGCATTATGACATCGCACTTCTTCCCGCAATCATTCTCGGGATCATGTTTCTGATCCTGCTGGTCAGCCTGACCGTCCCGGAACAGGCAGCGGGCCACCTGCCGCTGGAACATAATTCCCTGACCAGAGTGCTGAAACGACCGGAAGTCATTGCACTGCTGCTGGTCTGTTTTCTGATGCAGGCAAGCCATGCCCCTTACTACACGTTTTATTCGCTTTATCTTGAAGAGCATGGATATTCGCGCACCTTCATCGGTGAGATGTGGGCAATTGGCGTCATCGCAGAAGTCGTTGTATTCCTGTTTATGCATCGCCTGATACTCCATGTCAGGCTCAAAACACTTCTTCTGCTCAGCCTGGCGGCAGCGATCGTGCGCTGGTATATGATCAGCTACTTCATCGATTCAGCAATACTGCTTACCATCGCCCAGCTTTTCCATGCGGCCACCTTCGGCGTCTATCATGCGACGGCAATCCAGTTGATTCATCGTTATTTTACCGGCAGGTTACAGGGACGCGGCCAGGCCCTCTACAGCAGCGTGAGTTTCGGTGCAGGATTATCGCTCGGCAGTCTGATCAGTGGTTATGTCTGGGAAGGCCTGGGTCCGCTTGCCTGCTATCAGGGGGCCATGCTGGTTTCCCTGCTGACCTTCTGTATCACCTGGCGCTGGATAAAAACATGACGCAGGATGGGTAACCATGAAGTGGTTACGCCAATCGACGGGAGTAGCAGGCAAAGAGTAAGCGCGGGATTTCTCCCGCTAGAATGATTCCAGACGTCGGTCGTTGCTATCCTGATACCTTTTTTTTCAGTCCGGTTTCCGTCCCGGAAAGACCTGCGTTGCTATACTTCTAGATACTTCGGGTGTAGATATGGTTCCTCTCGCTTGCAGTTGATAATACGAATAAAGGAGGTAAGGCATGACAGTGTACACCTATCATCTGGATACCTTTCAGATAGACCCGGATGTCCCCATCTTGCGCTATCCCTCCCGGGAAGAAAGGCAAATCAGGGAGGATGAACCGGCGCTCAGCGTCATGACCGATCTTAAATACGACAGCGTGATCACGGTCAGTCCGGACGAGACCATCGATACCGCCCTGCAGATCATGATCCACGCCGGGGTCAGATTACTCGTCGTGCTGGATGCCAGTGCCAGACTGATGGGGCTGATCTCGGGACGCGATATCCTGGGGGAAAAACCGGTAAACCTGATGACGAAGGGCAAGATCCGGCGGGATGAGATACGGGTGAGGGATATCATGATACCCCGAGCCGGACTCAATCCCCTCAGTCTGCATGATGTGGAACACGCGACCGTGAAGGATATTATCCGTACACTGCATAAAGCCGGACGTCTGCATGCTGTCGTGGTTGAGAAAAATGCAGAGACTGATACTTATTACCTGCGCGGCATATTTTCCATCACCCGGATCGGCAGACAGATGGGTGTTGAAATCTCCGCAGACGATCATGCCCAGAGCTTTGCCGATTTTGAACAACTGCTGGCAAAGGATATATCGAAGGCGGGTTGAATAAGGTTCAAGGTTCAAGGTTCAAGGTTTGAGGTTTACGGGTTAACCTGCTTTTCCGGAGACGAAATCGGACGCTAAATCGAGAAATCGTAGCGTCCCTTTTATTACTTTTCGAAGCGACCAGTATCCAGTCAAAAAATAATTGCCTTAATCAAACCGCGGGGCTATGCCTGATGTTGATATAAACTGCGTATAGTATTATACGCAATAATATCATATACTGCGTATAGTTAATTGCCGGGTGACAAAATGAAACCAGTATCTGGAAATATACAGTTGCTCTATGCGGATTTATTGCAGTCATGTCTGAGAAGCGCTGCGCCGAATGGGCGTGGCTTGTCTTTTGTTAAAAAGAAAATCGGCGGCAAGATCCATTGGTATCTGCAACTTACGGTAGGCAGCCGCAAGACACAACATTATCTGGGCCCGGACAGCAAGGAATTACAGGACAAAATGGCCAGGGAAAAATCCTTATGGAAGGAAGCGGCGCCGGATGTACGGGAAAGGCAGAAACTCGTGAGTGCGCTCGCTGCGGGTGGTGCATATACTGTCAGTACGGGGGAAACGCGGGTGCTGGAAATACTGGAACGCGCCGGAGTCTTTCTAGTCGGTGGAACACTGATCGGTTCACAAGCCTTCAGAGTACTGGGGAATATGCTGGGAGTGATCTGGGACAGTCAGGCAACCACGACACAGGATATTGATATCGCAGATATCAATATCCTGCCTGTGGGACTAAAAAATCAGAGTGTTGATCTGCAAACATCACTACTGGAATCAGAACTGGGAATATTTGCAGTCCCTGCCCTGGATCGTAAATCACCTTCCACCAGTTTTAAGGTCCGTAATGAAGCGCTACAGGTGGATGTATTGACCCCCTTGCAGGGCAAAGCGTCATCCAAACCGGTTTTATTAAAAAATCTGAACACATTTGCCCAACCACTACGGTTTCTGGATTATCTGCTGGAAGATATTCAACCGGCGGTCGTTGTTGCAAAATCGGGCATTCTGTTAAATGTGCCAACACCTGCACGGTATGCATTTCACAAAATGATAACTGCCAGCCGTCGATCAACCTATTGGCAAAGCAAGACAGGAAAAGATATCCGGCAGGCACAACAATTGTTTGCTGCCTTGCTTGATCTTCGTCCCGGGGATATCGTCATTGCATGGGAGGCAGTACAGAAACAGCAGCCTGCATTTAAAAAGGCAGTGAAACAGTCCTGGAAGAAACTGGGTGGAGAGATACAGCAACGTTTGGCCGACGAAGCAGATATCGTTGTTAGGTAAAAATTATGAAGTTAACAGCATACGACCTACAGGACGCCTACAGGGATGTAGGTGGTAGACAATGTCTGGAACAAATTGTCGAAGCAGGTATTGTTGTTAAATAAAACGGTAGTTCTGAAGTGGGTGTGATCTACGGGTTCTACTTATTCATGTGCGGCAAAGAGTGCGAATACCTCTAACTTTGATGTCGTCTACGGCGGGGAATAATCAGGGACAGAATACGGTTTTCACTCTGGCACCATTATCAGTAATGAAAGCCCATCCGCATTTTTAGACCAGAAATGTCTGATTAAGCTGCGTAATAATTTCAAGGAACTTTTCTGAATCAAAAAGGTCGGTATCTGACCCTTCTGAATTCGTTCTATAATCGTCCATCATGATTGTCTATCACGTCTGTCCCGCCGCCAGGGTCGCGCACTATCTCGCCACCGGTATCTCGCGCCAGGACGGCCGGCATCATGTCTTTGAACACTGGGAACACATTCAGTTACTGCTCTCCGGCATGTTACCGGAGTCATCCTTGCCGGCCGAGATACAATCCCATGTCGTGCTGGTACTCATTGTGGATCGGGACATGTTGTTGCCGGTGCCGATCACGGCCGGCAAGACAATGTCGCATCTCTCCCTGTCGGATCGGGAACTGCTGGACAGCCAGTCGCGTTACCTCGAGGTCGATCTGAACCGGGAGCGCATCCTTGATATCAAGGACGGGTTCGGCAATTCCATCTTTGAGCGCTACCGCTCGACGCGCAAGCGGCGGGCGCCGGTGTGGCGCTTCCTGGCTTATGTCAAACCCTACTGGCCGCTGGTGGCGCTGGCCACGTTTGCGGGCCTCTTGAAATTCATGATGCCGCTGGTGTTCCCGTGGATGCTGCGCCTCCTGATCGATAATGTGGTCCTCGCCGAAGGCATTGCGCCTGCAGTGCGCGAGGGCATGACGCACAAGTACATCCTGGTCATGGTCGTGGCGATCATCATCTGGATGTTCGCCTGTTATTTCCGTAACCTGCTGGCCGCATTTGCCGGGCACCGCATGGTGCGTGACCTGCGGGTGGCGCTGTTTGATCACGTGCAGCGGCTCTCCCACGCCTTTTTCACCCGCAACCAGACCGGCGCCATCGTCTCGCGGGTCGTGAATGATTTGAGTCTCGCGCAGAATTTTGTCGGCTCCGCCCTCACCAATGTCTGGATGGACAGCATCACGCTGCTGGTCCTCCTCGTTATCCTTGCCCATATTCATCCGGTGATGACGCTGGTGTCGCTGACCCTGATGCCGGTGTACGTCCTGTCCATTCGTACCATCGGTCCGCGCATCCGGTTGGTGAGCAAGGAGGCACAGCAACGTCTGGAGATCCTCTCCGGCGGCCTGCAGGAAAAGGTCGCGGGTGTCTCCATCGTCAAGGGCTTTACCCATGAACCGCAGGAGACGCTGGCCTTTGCCTCGCAGGCCAACAAACTGCTCAACAAGATCCTGTATTCGGTAAGGTTCGTGGCGATGAACGAGACCCTGGTCGGGCTGGTGGTGCACGCCTCGCCGATCCTGGTGACCTGGTATGGCGTGCACCAGATCATCAACGGCCTGCTCACGATCGGTGAACTGACACAGTTCCTGCTCTATCTTGCCATGTTTTATTTCCCCCTGCAGCGGCTCTCCGATCTCAGCGTGGTGCTCGCCAACGCGGTCGCCGCCATCGAACGTATCTTCGAATATTTTGATACGCAGCCGCAGATCCGGGAGCGTCCTGACGCGCGGCCACTCGCGCAATGCAACGGTGCCATCGAATTTGATCATGTGTACTTCAGTTACGATCCGGACATACGTATCCTGCGTGACATCCACTTCCGCATTGAACCGGGGGAGACGGTCGCCTTCGTCGGCCCCAGCGGTTCAGGCAAATCCACACTAGCCAATCTGGTCCCGCGTTTCTATGAACCGGACGGCGGTGTGATCCGGATTGACGGTCAAGACCTGCGTGAACTGCAACTTGCCTCGCTGCGCCATCACATCGGTATCGTCAACCAGGAGACGATCCTGTTCTCCGGCACGGTACTGGATAACCTGTTGCTGGCAAATCCCGGGGCGACGGTGGATCAGATCCATGCCGCGCTGGATGCCGCCAATGCCAGGGAATTTGTGGATGATCTCCCCGAAGGGTTGTGGACCGAGATCGGCGAACGCGGCGCCATGCTGTCGGGTGGCCAGAAACAACGCCTCGCTATTGCCCGCGCCTTTCTGAAAAACCCCAGGATATTGATCCTGGACGAGGCGACCTCGGCGCTGGATTCACGCTCCGAGCACCACATCCAGCAGGCACTGGATCGGCTGCTGAAGGGACGCACCTCGATCGTCATCGCCCACCGGCTGTCCACCGTGCTGAATGCCGACAAGATCGTGGTTATCGAACACGGCCGCATCGTCGAGATCGGTCGCCATAGCGAACTCCTGAACAACCGCGGGCTCTACAACGCCCTCTACGAGGAACAGTTCAAACCCGTCGGCAGCGTGCAGGATGGGGCGAGATTGCACTGAAGGTCTGTTCACTTATGTTATAACTATTGTTATAATATAAGTGAATCCGGGAGGTGCCCATGAAACTCAAGATCACAACCATCGGTAATTCCGCCGGCGTCGTCCTGCCCAGGGAACTGCTGGCGCGCCTGCATCTCGACAAGGGCGATACCCTTTATGCCACCGAGACACCCGATGGCATCAAGCTCACGCCCTATGACCCCACCTTCGCGCAGCAGATGGAGGTGGCGGAAAAGATCATGCGCCGTCGCCGCACGCTGTTGCACAAGCTGGCTGAAAACTGATGATTGTCTGGATTGAAAAGGCCCTGGTTCTGGCGATTCATGATCGGCAACTTGCCGAACATGGCGGCAGTGCCGGTGTGCGCGATGAGGCCCTGCTTGAGTCCGCACTGGCACGGCCAGAACAACTGTATGCCTACGGCGATCCGCCGCCGGATCTGGCTGCCCTGGCAGCGACACTCGCCTTTGGTCTCGCGCGCAACCATCCGTTCGTGGACGGCAACAAGCGGACAGCGGCGGTGTCCTGTGAAACCTTTATTGAATTGAATGATGCCAGTCTTGATGCCGGGGATATCGATCTCTTTCCACGTTATCTCGCCCTCGCCGAAGGCAAACTCTCTCTTGATGACTTTGCCGATTGGCTGCGTCCGCGCATCAAACTGGCAGTGGAGAAGAATAAAGTCCAGGAACCGGAATTGCGCTACAAGGCAAAGGCCAGGCGCAGTGGACTAAGGACTGAGGACTGAGGACTGAGGACTACTGACTCGTCCCCCCTACCGTCAGTTCATCGATCCGAATGGTCGGCTGGCCAACGCCAACGGGGACGGATTGTCCGTCCTTGCCACAGGTGCCGATGCCGCTGTCCAGTTGCATGTCGTTCCCGACCATGGAGACCCGGGTCAGTACGTCCGGGCCGTTGCCGATGATGGTGGCCCCCTTGATAGGGCGGGTCACCTTGCCGTCTTCGATGAGATAGGCCTGGCTGGCGCTGAAGACAAACTTGCCATTGGTGATATCTACCTGTCCGCCGCCGAACTGGATTGCATACAGACCCTTTTTTACTGATGCAATGATCTCTTCCGGGGAATGGGTTCCGCCCAGCATATAAGTGTTGGTCATGCGCGGCATGGGCAGATGGGCATAGGACTCCCGGCGCCCGTTACCGGTGGGTGTTACCCCCATCAGTCGGGCATTGAGCTTGTCCTGCAGATAGCCCCTCAAAATGCCGCGTTCGATCAGGGTGGTGCATTGCGTGGGTGTCCCCTCATCATCAATATTCAATGAACCCCGGCGGTTTTTGATGGTGCCGTCATCGACGACCGTAACCTCGGGTGTGGCGACGCGTTGACCGATACGCCCGGAAAAGGCCGATGTCTTCTTGCGATTGAAGTCCCCCTCCAGGCCATGCCCTATAGCCTCATGCAGGAGGATACCGGGCCAGCCGGGGCCAAGCACGACCGTCATGTTTCCTGCCGGTGCGGCCACCGCTTCCAGGTTGGTCAGTGCCTGTTGCACGGCCTCGTCGATATAGGACGATGCCATGCCGTCAGTCAGGAAATAGTCGTAACCAAAGCGCCCGCCACCACCGGCACCCCCTTTCTCAATTCGTCCATTTTCCTCAACGATGATGTTGACATTCAGGCGCACCAGGGGCCGTGTGTCAGCGGCAAGGGTGCCGTCACTGCCGGCAACCAGGATCGTCCTGTGTTGCCCGGTGAGCCCGATCAATACTTGCCTGACACGGGGATCACGTGCCCTTGCCTCCTGATCCAGCCGTTGCAATAAGCGGACCTTGTCCTCAGCACTGATCGATGCGAGTGGATCCGCATCTGTATACAGGGCCAATGCGGATTGCCGTTTCCAGGCATGTAACTGACCATCGCCCCCGGACCGGGCAATGGCGCGGGCCGCAGAGGCGGCATGGGTGAGGGCGGGTAATACGATCTCATCGGAATAGGCAAATCCGCTTTTCTCGCCGCTGATGGCACGCCCCCCCACGCCCTGGTCGATACTGTGCGTCCCTTCCTTGACGATGCCGTCTTCCAGTACCCAGGATTCCGCGCGGGTGGATTCAAAATAAAGATCGGCCGCATCCACCGCATGGCCCATGATCTGATCCAGTGTCTTCCGGACATCCTGCAATTCCAGGCCGTGTCCATCCAGTAACTTTGTCCGGGCGCTATCCAGTGACGTATTCATTCATTAATTCAGTCCGGTTTTCTGTGTTTCAGGGTTGGAAAATCATTGCGCAATGTCCTTTGCTGCTCCAGGTCAATATCGGCGCAGGCAAATCCCGGCCCTTGTTCTACCTGGGCAAGGATTTTTCCCCAGGGATCGATGATCATGCTGTGCCCCCAGGTTTCCCGTCCATTGCTATGTCTGCCTCCCTGATTGGAGGCAATAACGTAACATAAGTTCTCGATGGCACGCGCGCGTAACAGGGGTTCCCAGTGGGCCTTGCCTGTGGTCGCCGTAAATGCAGAGGGGACCGTGATCACCTGTACCGCCTGGCTGTGCATGTCCCGGTACAACTCCGGGAAGCGGACATCATAGCAGACGGAGAGTCCGATATTGCCAATGGGGGTACTGGCAACGACGATGGACTCACCCCCTTCGATGGCATCGGATTCGTTGTAGGACTCCCTGTGTTCCTTATCGATAAAGACGTCAAACAGGTGCATTTTGTCATAACGGGCGATGCATTCGCCGTCCGGGTTATAGAGGAGACTGGCGGCACGGACCCGATCAACCCGGTTTGCCTGTAACGGGATGGTGCCGCCGAGGAGCCAGATGCCATATTGTCTGGCCTGGGTGGAAAGAAAGTCCTGCAACGGTCCTGTCCCGAAGGTCTCCCGTATGGCCAGCCTGGCGTGTTCACTCCTGCCCATCAGGGGGAAATTTTCAGGCAGGGCCAGTAGTTTTGCCTGGTCCCCGGCCGCCTGCCGGATCAGCCCGGCGGCGGTTTCAAGGTTGTCCCTGACCTCCTCGCCAGAGACCATCTGGATAGTGGCAACTCGTATCATGGTAATAGTATACGGGAGACTGGATCGTGCAGACAAAGGCCACGATACCCTGTATCAGGAATTGCGGATACCGTATAATTCCATACTTTTACTGACTGGTAATGAAATTGAACAGCGATTTTTCGAGAATCAAGCGATTACCACCCTACGTTTTCAATATCGTCAATGATCTGAAAATGCAGGCGCGTTACCGTGGTGAAGACATCATCGATTTTGGTATGGGTAATCCGGATCAACCCACGCCACAGCATATTGTAGATAAACTGATTGAGGTCGCCGAGCGGGGGAATACCCATCGCTATTCCCTGTCGAGAGGCATACCCCGGCTGCGGCGTGCCATCTGTCACTGGTACAAGCGCCGCTACGATGTGGATCTCGATCCGGAGACAGAGGCGATTGTTACCCTGGGTTCAAAGGAAGGGCTGGCGCATCTTGCCATGGCGGTGGTGGACCGCGGTGATGCCGTGCTGGTCCCGAACCCGTCCTATCCCATTCATCCCTTCGGCTTTGTTATCGCGGGTGCCGATGTGCGGCATGTGCCGATCGGTCCGGGTATTGATTTTTTTGCTGAAATGGAAAAGGCGATTCGGGATTCCCTGCCGAAGCCGAAAATGCTGGTGATCAATTTTCCGAGCAACCCGACAACACAGTGTGTTGAATTGCCCTTTTTTGAGAAGGTCATAGAGGTTGCCCGTGAGCACGATATCTGGGTCATACAGGACCTTGCCTATGCCGATATTGTCTTTGATGGCTATACCGCACCCTCCATCATGCAGGTTCCGGGGGCAAAGGACATCGCGGTCGAATTTTTCACCCTGTCGAAAAGCTACAATATGCCGGGCTGGCGCGTCGGTTTCATGGTCGGTAATCCGGTGCTGGTCAATGCCCTGGCACGGCTGAAGTCCTATCTGGATTATGGCCTGTTTACCCCGATCCAGGTCGCTGCGATCACGGCCCTGGAAGACGATCAACAATGTGTCGCCGAGATCAGGCACATGTACCGCTCAAGGCGGGATGTCCTGTGTGACGGTCTGAATGCCGTCGGCTGGAAGGTGGAGAAACCCAGGGGCACGATGTTTGTCTGGGCCCCTGTCCCGGAGCAGTTTCGCGCGCTTGGTTCGATCGAGTTTGCAAAAAAACTGTTGCTTGAGGCCAAGGTTGCCGTATCACCGGGCATCGGATTCGGAGAATATGGAGACAATCATGTCCGCTTTGCATTAATCGAGAATGAACATCGCACGCGCCAGGCAATCCGCGGTATACGTGCCATGTTACGCGGGGAAAACGCACCAATAAGCAAAACGGCGTGATGTCTTGCTGATGCCGCACATACTATTCATCAGGAAATAATAAATCGTAATGGAACCGGTAAAGATCGGGTTATTGGGACTGGGTACCGTTGGCGGAGGTACCGTAAGCGTATTGACCCGCAATGCCGAGGAGATTGCACGCCGCGCCGGCCGGGGCATCAGGATCAGTATCGCGGCGGCCAAGGAATACAATCCGGATGCGATCCGGGGACTGGATCAGATCGACCGGATCACCGACGATGCCTTCGAGGTCGTGGCCGACCCGGAAGTCGAGATTATCATTGAACTGATCGGGGGGTATTCGCCGGCCCGGGAGCTGGTGCTCATGGCGATCGATAACGGCAAGCACGTGGTGACCGCCAACAAGGCCCTGATTGCACTACATGGCAACGAGATCTTTGCCGCTGCCCAGGCCAAGGGGGTAACCGTTGCCTTTGAAGCGGCGGTGGCCGGCGGGATCCCCATCATCAAGGCGGTGCGCGAGGGACTCGCGGCCAACCAGATCGAATGGGTGGCGGGCATCATCAACGGTACCGGTAATTTTATCCTCACCGAGATGCGGGACAAGGGCAGGGATTTCAGTGACGTCCTCAAGGAGGCCCAGCGGCTTGGTTACGCGGAAAGCGATCCGGCCTTCGATGTCGAGGGTATTGATGCCGCACACAAGCTCACCATACTCAGTTCCATCGCCTTCGGTATTCCCCTGCAATTTGATAAGGTCTATATCGAGGGGATCACGAAGATCGAGCAGCAGGATGTCGGCTATGCCGGTGAACTGGGGTACCGGATCAAGCACCTCGGTATTACCCGCAGGACGGACAACGGGATCGAGTTACGGGTCCATCCCACCCTGATCCCGGGGCGACGCCTTATTGCCCATGTGGATGGTGTCATGAACGCCGTGCTGGTGAAAGGGGATGCCGTGGGTCCAACCTTGTATTATGGTGCCGGTGCCGGTTCTGAACCCACCGCATCTGCCGTGATTGCCGACGTCGTGGATATCGTGCGCGCCCTGACCTCCGATCCGGAAAACCGGGTACCACACCTCGCATTCCAGCCAAATGAACTGTCTGACGTGTCCATCCTGCCCATGACGGAGGTGGAGACTGCCTATTACCTGCGCATGCAGGCGGTGGACAGGCCCGGCGTCCTGGCAGAGGTGAGCAGGATACTCGGTGCACTCAATATCAGCATTGAGGCAATCCTTCAAAAAGAGCCTGTAAACGGGGCCATCCATGTCCCCGTGATCTTCCTGACCCAGCGCGTGAAAGAGCGTTATATGAATGAAGCGATCAGGCAGATTGTCAACCTTGACTGCATAGAGGGTGAGGTTACCCGCATCCGTCTGGAGTCTTTACTTTGATAAGGACTGAGGACTGAGGACTAGGGACAACTGACAACTGACCAAGGACAAACGAGACAAAACATGAGCTTCCGTCCCCGCTATACAGGTTTGATTGAACGCTATCGCGACCGTTTGCCCGTGCCTGACGATGCCCGCATCATCAGCCTGGGGGAGGGGGATACCCCGCTGATACAGTTACACAATATTCCTGGTCTGATGGGCAAGGAGGTTGAACTCTATGTCAAGTACGAAGGATTGAATCCAACCGGTTCCTTCAAGGACAGGGGAATGACCATGGCGGTGACGAAGGCCGTTGCTGACGGGGCACGGGCGATCATCTGTGCCTCCACCGGCAATACTTCGGCATCGGCCGCCGCCTATGCCGCCCGCGCCGGGATCCGGGCCTTTGTCATTATCCCGGATGGCAAGATTGCCCAGGGGAAACTGGCACAGGCAATGATGGAGGGCGCTGTTGTTATCCAGATCAGGGGTAATTTTGATGACGGCATGCGGCTGGTCAAGCAGGTCGCTGCGGAATCGCCTGTGACCATTGTGAATTCGATCAATCCTTACCGCCTGCAGGGACAGAAAACAGTTGCCTTCGAGATCATGGATGAACTGGGACGCGCGCCTGATTATCATTGCCTCCCGGTCGGCAATGCGGGCAATATCACCGCGCACTGGATCGGTTACAGCGAATATGCCTGCACAGGTAGTAAAGGGGTAACCGGCGCCTGTACCTTCTGTGACGGGCAGTGTCCGTTTGTGGGAGGTGGTGCCGTTGTCGGCACCAGGCCGAAGTTGGCGGGTTATCAGGCCAGCGGGGCCGCCCCGTTTTTACGGGGGCATATGATTGATAATCCGGAAACGGTGGCAACGGCGATCCGGATCGGTCATCCCCAGTCATGGGATTTTGCCTGGAAGGCGAAGGAGGAATCCGGGGGCTGGTTTGATGAGTGCAGCGATGCGGAGATCCTGGCGGCACAGAAACTGCTGGCGGAAAAGGAAGGGATATTCTGTGAACCGGCCTCCGCGATCTCGGTGGCCGGGGCCATGCGTGATATCCGATCCGGCAGGATCCCCGAAGACAGCTGCGTGGTTTGCACCCTGACCGGGCATGGACTGAAGGACCCGGATACGGCGATTGCCCAGAGCACGGCCCCGGTTGTCAAGATTGAGGCAGAGCTGGGGCAGGTCAAGAGGGCAA
This sequence comes from Gammaproteobacteria bacterium RBG_16_51_14, assembly GCA_001802375.1. Lineage (GTDB taxonomy): Bacteria > Pseudomonadota > Gammaproteobacteria > Eutrophobiales > Eutrophobiaceae > RBG-16-51-14. Next base: position 9,253 of record MGXK01000086.1, on the reverse strand, counting down.
TTCACGATCATCTTGTGTAAGGTATCTGTCATGAGCGCATTGCTAGAACCTGTCTCAAAATTGCTGTGCTTGCCGATACGGCGTTAAAAAAGGGCTCAAAATGCTCATTTACTCTCGTGTAAACTACGCTTTCTACTCCGGGCTTCCTGCCCTTCGCCCTTCGGGCCAGCTTCGCTGTTCAAAATCGCTCCCGGCGATTTTGTCGCCCATTTTTGCCTGGTCTCGCCAGCGCTCGCTAATTTTGAGATAGATTCTAGTAACATAGCCGAAATAACACCGGCAGCGTCCTCATGCATGAACTTGTCCTGTTTGTCCCCGGTATGCTGGATCCGGCTGAGGATATAGCCGATCAGGATATCCCCCCCATCCCTTCAATAGAACGTCTGTTTGCCTTTGGCCGCCGGGGGAGGTCAGCCGGCAGTGGATTCAGCGATACCTTGTGCAGGCAGTTTGGGCTGTCCCCGCAGAAGGGACAGGATCTTCCTGTCGCTGCGCTGACCCGTGTCATCGATGATGAACAATCACTGGAGGGGATCTGGATGCGGGCAGATCCGGTGTACCTGAGCGTCAATATTGAAGGGATTGCCCTCATGGACGGGTCCACCTTTAGCCTCGATCAACATGATGCACTGGTCCTCGCTGCCGATGTCAGAAATGTCCTGGCTGAGCGTGGTTTTTCCCTGGAAGCCCCGACTACCCAGCGCTGGTACGTACAGCTGGATGAAATGCCGAAGATCAGGACCACGGCCATACATGAGGTTGCCGGTCAACCTATTCAGCACTCCATGCCGGTCGGTGAGGAGCAGGCGGTCTGGCGTTCGTTGATCAATGAAATACAGATGTGCCTGCATGCAAACCCGATCAATGAAGAGCGTGAGCAGCGGGGAGAAGTCCCTGTGAACAGTGTCTGGTTCTGGGGTTGTGGCCCATTGCCGGAACTGCCGGAATGCCGGTGGTCCGGGGTATTCAGTGATGAAGAGATTGGCCAGGGTCTGGCCAGACATGCCGGCGTTCCTTATGCGGAATTACCGGAAGGGGTTGATGAAATACGGCGGGCTGCCGGTGAAACCGACGATATACTCGTGGTGATATCGTTTGGACTGCGTCATGCCCAGTATCACAACCTTGGGGGGTGGCAGGATTTTATTTCCTATCTCGAACAGTACTGGTTTACCTCGTTACTTCATTATTTAAGAACAGGCGAACTTGAAAAACTGACGATAGTAACCGGGGGCCAGAAGATAACGATCACAAAATGGTCACTCTGCAAGATATGGAACAGACCCGGCCCGATTCGTAACTATATTGATCGTGGAACAAAACCCCGTACATAAGCGCAGGGAGATTCATTAATTGCATGGCATTGTCATGGTTTGCGATCATACAATAGACATTCATGCAGAAAACCATCTCCCGCCGTATTGCCAGCAATAACATCGCCCTGCCGGACAGTATTCATCCCGTCCTGCGCCGTATCTATAACGCACGCAATATCAGTTCGGCAAGGGATCTGGATTATTCCCTGACCGGTTTGCTGCCTTATCACTCCTTACTGGGAATTGAACAGGCCGTGGTATTGCTTGCGGACGGACTCGCCGGCAATAAACGCTTTTTAATCGTGGCGGACTTTGATGCCGATGGTGCGACCGGTTGTGCCCTGGCCATGCGCGGACTCAGGATGATGGGGGCGACCGATGTGCACTATGTTGTGCCAAACCGGTTTGAATATGGTTATGGACTCAGTCCGGAGATCGTGGAAGTCGCTGCCCGACATCAGCCCGATATCCTGATTACGGTGGACAATGGTATCTCCAGTATTGAAGGGGTCGCCCTTGCCCGTGCAAAAAATATCAACGTCCTGATCACCGATCATCATCTGCCCGGTAAGCAGCTGCCCGCCGCAAATACCATCGTCAACCCCAATCAGCAAGATGATGAATTTCCCAGCAAACACCTTGCGGGTGTCGGTGTCATGTTTTACCTCCTGGTGGCACTGCGGGCCCATCTGCGCGAACAGGGCTGGTTCACCGGGAGGGGTATAGAGGAGCCAAACCTGGCAGAGTTACTGGACCTGGTCGCCCTCGGGACCATGGCCGATGTCGTGCCGCTCGATCACAACAACCGTATTCTTGTAGCACAGGGACTGGCGCGCATCAGGGCCGGCAGGTGTTGTCCCGGTATCAGGGAACTGCTTCTGATGGCCAATCGCCCGCTGCACAGGACAACAACCCAGGACCTGGCGTTTGTCGTCGGTCCGCGGCTGAATGCGGCAGGCAGGCTGGAAGACATGTCTCTGGGTATTGAATGTCTCCTGACTGATGACGAAACAGGCGCGAGACAAATGGCAGGGCGGCTGGATCAATTGAACAGGGAACGGCGTGAGATCCAGGAGGACATGCAGGCGCAGGCACTGGCGGCTATTGCAGCGATGGATTTGACCAGCAAGGGACAAATGCCAAATGGCCTCTGCCTGTTTAATGAGGAATGGCATCAGGGGGTCATCGGAATACTCGCGTCAAAGATCAAGGACAGATTCCATCGCCCTGTGATTGCATTTGCCAGGGACAGCGGGGGCATTATCAAGGGATCAGCCCGATCGGTTGAAGGGGTGCATATCCGCGATCTGCTGGATACGATTGCCAGCCGACATCCAGGTGTCATTGACAAATTCGGAGGGCATGCCATGGCGGCAGGACTGACGCTGAGGGAATGTGATCTGGAACGGTTTGAAGAGTTGTTTCATCAGATAGCGGGAGAGTTTATATCCGCTGAATACCTTGACAACAAGCTGGTAACGGATGGCGAATTGTCTGCCGGGGAACTGAATTTTCAACTGGCGGAGGCAATCATCGATGCCGGTCCCTGGGGGCAGGGATTTCCGGAACCGGTATTCGATGGACGATTTGAGGTCATCAACAGGAAAATGGTCGGGTCCCGGCATCTGCAGATGCAGTTACGGGCCAACGGGCATGACAATATCTTGCAGGCCATTGCCTTCAACAGTACGGACCATGACTGGCTGGATACAGCGGAAAGTGTGCGGACGGTTTACAAGCTGGATATCAATGAATACGGTGGAAGGCGGAGCTTACAACTCGTTGTTGAACACATGACACCCGCTTGACTGAAGCGGGTATAAATAATACTTAACGTCAATTTAATAGCCTATTACAATGCCGATCACTTTCAATTAACGGAATTTATTTGACACCATGCTGGAAATCAATCCGATGTTAAACCGTATCAAGGATTTACAGGGGCGCACCAGTTCCCTGAGGGGGTATCTTTGAATACGAAACCCGATCCGAACGGCTTGTGGAAACCCTGCGTGAACTGGAAGACCCGTCTCTCTGGAGTGACCCGCAACGGGCACAGGCACTGGGCAGGGAACGTGTTGCACTGGAGCGGATAGTACAGACCATTGATCATCTGGAGAAGGGGCTGCAAGAGGCAAGGGAATTACTGGCCCTGGCACAGGAAGTAGAAGATGCCGATACAGCGGAAACAGTCAGGCATGACCTCGATGGTTTTGAGCAGCGCCTTTCCGATCTGGAATTCCGCCGTATGTTTTCCGGTGAAATGGACCCGAACAATGCCTTTATGGATATCCAGTCGGGTTCCGGCGGGACTGAGGCCCAGGACTGGGCGGAGATGCTGTTGCGGATGTATCTGCGCTGGGGAGAAAAACATGATTTCCGGACGGAATTGATCGAAGTGTCACCGGGGGAAGTAGCCGGTATCAAGAGTGCAACCATCCTGTTTGAAGGTGATTACGCATATGGCTGGTTGCGTACGGAAACCGGCGTACATCGGTTGGTCAGAAAATCACCCTTTGATTCCGGCAACCGGCGGCATACCTCGTTTGCATCGGTCTTTGTTTCACCGGAGGTCGATGACACCATCGAGATCGAAATAAATCCTGCGGAATTGCGTGTTGATACCTATCGATCCAGCGGTGCCGGTGGCCAGCATGTGAACAAGACGGATTCCGCGGTCAGGATCACCCATCTGCCGAGTGGTATCGTGGTCCAGTGCCAGAATGATCGATCCCAGCACAAGAACCGGGATCAGGCCATGAAACAGTTGCGTGCCAAACTCTATGAATTTGAGATGCAGAAACGCAATGCGGAAAAACAGGCACTGGAGGAGACCAAGGCGGATATCGGCTGGGGCAGCCAGATCCGATCCTACGTACTGGATCAGTCGCGTATCAAGGATCTGCGGACAGGCGTGGAAACCGGAAACACGCAGGCTGTACTGGACGGTGATCTCGACCGGTTTATTGAGGCGAGTCTGAAAAGTGGGTTGTAATAATTGGTCAGTGGTCAGTGGTCACTCGTCATTAGTCACTGACTACCCCGGTGTAGATATCCTTTTTACTGATGATTCATTACCATGAACCACTGACCAATGACGATTGACGAATGACTGATAATAACGAAAATGATCTGATTACCCAACGCCGTAATTCCCTCAAGCAATTACGGAGCAAAGGCAATGCCTTTCCCAATGATTTCAGACGTGATGCCCTTGCCGGGGACCTGCATGCACAATACGGCACGATGACCAAGGAGGAACTGGAAGCCGAATCCAGGCGTGTCAGGGTGGCCGGACGCATGATGAGCAGGCGTGACATGGGCAAGGCCGCCTTTGCCCACTTGCAGGACATGTCGGGCAGGATTCAGTTATATCTGAAACGCGATAACCTGGCGGAGGGTCTGTATGCTGAATTCAAGGATTGGGACCTTGGCGATATCGTTGCCGCCGAGGGGGCCTTGTTCAAGACAAAAACCGGTGAACTCACGGTACATGTTGAAGCGGTTCGTATCCTGACCAAATCACTGCGGCCCATGCCCGAGAAATTTCACGGCCTGGCCGATCAGGAGCTGTGCTACCGGCAGCGCTATCTTGACCTGCTGACCAACGAGGATACGCGCAGGACCTTTGCAATCCGTACCTCTGTTATCAATTACCTGCGTCGTTTTCTCTGTGAGCATGGCTACGTGGAGGTGGAAACACCCATGATGCATGTCATTCCGGGCGGTGCGACCGCCAGGCCATTTATAACCCATCATAACAGCCTGGATATGGATCTGTTTCTGCGGGTTGCCCCAGAGCTTTATCTGAAGCGACTGGTAGTCGGTGGTATTGAAAAGGTATTTGAAATCAACCGCAGCTTCCGTAATGAAGGTCTTTCACCGAGACATAATCCCGAATTTACCATGCTTGAATTTTATCAGGCCTATGCGGATTACCAGGATCTGATGGCGTTGACCGAGTCACTCCTGCGTTCAATGGTTGAAGAGGTATGTGGCACGACGCAGGTCCGTTACCAGGGAGAAATGTATGATCTCAGCCGGCCTTTCTGGCGCATGACCGTGGTGGAATCTGTCCTGCATTTTAATAATGAGATAAAGGAGTCTGAACTTTCATCACCGGAATCCATGCGCAATCTGGCCGCCCGCCTGGGTATACCGGTGGAAGATAACCACGGGCCGGGCAAGATCCTGTTCGAGATCTTCGAAAAGACGGTCGAGGGCCGTCTGAAAGAACCGACATTTATTACGCAATTTCCGACCGAGGTATCACCACTGGCACGAAAGAACGACGCTGATCCCTTCTGGACGGACCGCTTCGAATTATTTATCGGCGGCAGGGAAATCGCAAACGGATTTTCAGAACTGAATGACCCGGAGGATCAGGTCGAGCGCTTCAACAAACAGGTTGCCGATAAGGAAGCCGGGGATGCTGAGGCCATGCATTTTGACCATGAATATATTACCGCCCTGGAATATGGCATGCCGCCAACCGCCGGGGAGGGGATCGGTATCGATCGGCTCGTCATGTTACTGACGGATTCGCCATCCATTCGTGATGTCATCCTGTTCCCGCATATGCGGTCAAAGTCAGAATCTATCCCGGGCGACTGAATAGAACCTGAAAAAGTTCTGAATAAGTGCAGAAACTTGAAATCGTCTTTCCGGCGAACGACTCCATGGATTTATGCCCTGCGGGTATTTATGCCCTGTGGGTAGGGATGAGGTAGACAGCGTCGGGAACACGCTGTCGAGTGCGACTCAGGACGCCTATAGGGATATAGGTGGTAGAAAACGTCGGGAACTGGTTTTCGAGACAAAGCCGAAGCCGGAAACCAGTAAAAATAACAATTGTTTACTGGATGCCGTTTGGAATTTATACCCGAAGGGTGACGGCATGACGGCAAAGACTCTTATCCAGAACTTCCCCAAGGAAACTTTTCTACATCCTGTTAGTCCATAAGCTAGATTGGAATTATTCTAATTAGACTGAACGCGTCACGATCTGCCCGATTACCGGGTGATGATTGTTGTTCTTTCTGGTCCGAAAGAGCCGGTTTTATTAACCATGAGGATATCCTGATGTCAAAGAATAGAATGCTTAACCCCTTCGCAGCCGCATTGGGTGCTACCTTTGCTGTTTCGCTGGCCGCGAGCCCGATCGTCGATGCGGCTGGTAACCCGTTCAGCATGACGGATTACAAAAGTGGCTATATGGTTGCCGAGGGCAAGTGTGGTGATATGAAAGGCAGCGAAGGCAAGTGTGGTGACATGAAAGACACCGAAGGCAAGTGCGGTGATATGAAAAACACCGAGGGTAAGTGCGGCGAGGGTAAGTGTGAGGAAGGCAAGTGTGGCGAAGGCAAGTGCAAGGACATGAAAAAAACGGAAGGCAAATGCGGCGAAGGCAAATGCGGTGACAAGGAATAATCGGCATACCTGATGTCATTACGAACTCCTGTCGAAGGTGCGGGACTGGGTCTGCGGCGAACCTTTATAAGCCCGCTGGCAGACAACCTGCCTCCCCAAATCGATTTTATGGAGGTGGCACCGGA
>MGXK01000086.1:1275-2369 GCA_001802375.1 Gammaproteobacteria bacterium RBG_16_51_14 | reverse complement strand
GTGGGTGGCCGGTTTGGCAGACAGTTCAGGGCGATCTCGGAACAGCTTCCCGTTATCTGTCATGGACTCTCGCTTAATCTGGGTGGCCCTGCGCCCCTGGATGAGGGGTTTATAAGACAGGTCAGACAATTTCTGGGGCTTCATGACAGCCCCTGTTACAGCGAACATCTCAGTTATTGTGCTGATGACGGCCATCTCTATGACCTGATGCCGATCCCCTTTACCGAAGATGCCGTGCATTACACAGCGGAACGGATCCGGCGTACCCAGGACCTCCTCGGTCAACATATCGCGGTGGAAAATGTTTCCTACTATGCCGCGCCGGGCAGGGAGATGGAGGAGATTGATTTTATCAATGCCGTGCTTGCCGAAGCGGATTGTTCCCTGCTCCTCGATATCAACAATATCCATGTCAACAGCATCAATCATGGTTATGACGCAGAGGCCTTTCTCAAGGCACTGCCGGGCGAGCGGATCGCCTATGCCCATATCGCCGGACATTACGTCGAGGCAGATGACCTGAGAATAGATAGCCACGGGGCCGATGTCATTGATCCGGTCTGGCGTCTGCTGGATGTGGCCTATGGTTATTTCGGTGTATTTCCCACCCTGCTGGAACGTGATTTCAATATCCCTCCCTTGGAAACCTTGCTGAAGGAAGTGGATATCATCAGGGACCGGCAACAAAAAAATACGGGATCGAACCGGGGCGCCGTTATGCGACAGTACGCGTAATATGTTTACGACGATCCAGCACATCTTTACCAGTCATATTCGAGATCCGGAACTGAATCCCGCCCCGGCGGAGTTCGAAGCACGGCGGATGGAGATCTATCGAGATCTCTTTTACAGGAATGTCGAGGGGTTTATCGCCAACAGTTTTCCTGTCTTGCGTAAGGTCCTGCCGGAGGTCCAGTGGCACAACATGATACGTGATTATTTTAAAACCCACCGGGCACAGACACCCCTGTTCCCGAGGATGCCAATGGAATTCCTGCATTATCTCGAACAGGAACGGTTCGGTCATCCGGAAGACCCGCCCTGGTTACGGGAACTCGCCCACTACGAATGGATCGAGACCGCTGTGGCCATTG
>MGXK01000086.1:869-1035 GCA_001802375.1 Gammaproteobacteria bacterium RBG_16_51_14 | reverse complement strand
AACTGATACAAAGGGACGGCGGGAATACCGGGCGTAAAATCCTGATCCAGATCGCAACTGAACTACGACACCTCGATCCGGTTGTCGTCCTGTCCGCTGGCCTGGATGTTTTGAAGGAATTGCAGGAAAAGGATATCCTGCCGGGCGTGAAAAAGAAATGACGTGG
>MGXK01000086.1:334-811 GCA_001802375.1 Gammaproteobacteria bacterium RBG_16_51_14 | reverse complement strand
AGAGCGGGATAAAGTAGACATAGGGAAAGCTTGCCATTGTTTTTTTCGAGTTCACACCTTCACCGGGACGCCGGATTTCCGGGACCGCACCTTGCCCGTAATTCACAATATCGGAGTCCCTGCCTGCCCTGAACAGGGTGTGGATATCACCGCCCAAGATGTCCAGCACAATATCCACTTCATTGCCTTTAACATGGTATGATACGCAGCCTCATTTCCCGGGAGCACCGTTCTTAATATTGAGGAAGATATAATGAAGCTTCTGATGATCCTTGATTTTTTTGCCAGCAATTTTTCCCCTTTTCGAGAACCCCGCGGTGGTGTGCTTGCCGGACAAACTGCACGGTTCCGACTCCATTGGGAGCACCGGGTATCGGCAGATTCCTTTTTTTGTCCGATGTTCGTAAGTACATCAATAAGTAGTGGCAATTACAAGCAAGCATTGCAATAAACAAGATTAACGAGAGCAGAAGGGGA
>MGXK01000086.1:0-328 GCA_001802375.1 Gammaproteobacteria bacterium RBG_16_51_14 | reverse complement strand
ATGGTCGAAAAAAAGATGCGGGGCAGGATACTGATCATCGGGGCCGGCGGGGTTGCTACCGTTACGGCACACAAATGCGCGCAGGTCCCCGAGGTATTCACGGAGATCATGGTTGCCAGCAGGACGCTCTCGAAATGTGAGGCGATCCAGCGGAATATCAGGCAGAAATATGGCAGGGACATACAGGCAGTGCAGGTGGATGCCGATCATGTACCCGGACTTGCAGGGCTGATCAGGAAATTTCAGCCGGACATTGTGCTGAACCTGGCGCTGCCTTATCAGGACCTGCATATCATGGATGCCTGCCTTGAGACGGGGGTCCACTATA
>MGXK01000085.1:22042-22279 GCA_001802375.1 Gammaproteobacteria bacterium RBG_16_51_14 | reverse complement strand
TTATGCCTACCTGGGCGGCGTGGGTGCACGGTGCTTGCCGGTGCCGATGATGAATGTCATCAACGGCGGCAAGCATGCCGACTCCAGCCTCGACTTCCAGGAATTCATGATTATGCCGCGCGGCGCACCTAATTTCGCCGAAGCGCTGCGCTACGGGGCCGAGACCTTCCAGGCACTGAAGATAATCCTCCATGAGAAGGGCCATAGCACGGCTGTGGGCGACGAGGGTGGCTTCGC
>MGXK01000085.1:2537-21941 GCA_001802375.1 Gammaproteobacteria bacterium RBG_16_51_14 | reverse complement strand
CGGCGGCATCCTCGTTTTTCGATGACGGCAAGTACCGACTCGCCCGCAGCGGCCAAGGCGACAAGACATCGGCGGAGATGACGAAGTTATTCTGCGCCTGGGTCGACAAGTACCCCATCGTTTCTATCGAGGACGGCCTGGCAGAGAATGACTGGGACGGTTTCCGCGAGCAGACCGCGGCCCTGGGCAGCCGCATCCAGATTGTGGGTGACGATATTCTGGTCACTAATCCTCATTACATCGCTCGGGGGATCCTGGAGAAGACCTGCAACGCAGCGTTGATAAAACTCAATCAGATCGGTACGGTAAGCGAAACCATTGATGCGATCCACCTTTGTCGTCGGGCCGGCTGGGGCTTTGTGATATCTCATCGCTCGGGCGAGACGGAGGATAGCTTCATAGCCGACTTCGCCGTGGCAATGGGCGGCGGGCAAATCAAGACGGGTTCGCTTTGCCGCTCAGAGCGAATAGCCAAGTACAACCGGCTGCTGGAGATCGAGGCAGAACTGGGTGTGGCGGCAGTGTTCGGCGCATAGTCCGTGTCTTTCAGCCGCCGCAGAGTTCGGGGTTAGAGTAAAAACTCCCGGAGTAAATGCTGATTAATCTTGACCTCTCACCTTTCCATTGCCAATGGTTGAACCAGCTAACTGATTGCGAAAAGGGCCGGAGGGATTAATTTGTAACCAGAAACGAATAATCAGAGCCGCACTCCAAGTAACTGTTTTTGAAATACAACTTGCCGTTATTGTTTTAATCGATACTACTATCGTGGTACGATTTCATTATCGATGGAGCACAGCATGTCCACCGTTACAATATCCCCAAAATATCAGGTTGTTATTCCCCGCCATATACGTGAGGCGCTGAATCTCAAGCCCGGCATGAAAGTGCAGGTTATCCAATATGAAAACCGGATTGAATACATTCCACAGGAAAAGATAAAAAAATCCCGTGGCCTGCTACGCGGGATTAATACCAGCGTACCGCGAGACAAGGACCGGTTATGAACCTCGTGGATTCTTCCGCCTGGCTGGAATATCTGGCGGATGGCCCCGGCGCCGGAGTGTTTGAGCCAGTCATTACGAAAACACAGGATCTCCTGGTACCGGTGATATACCTCTATGAAGTATTCAAGCGGGTCTTGCAACAACGGGATGAACATACTGCATTGCGCGCAGTGGCCCTGATGCAACAGGGCAGAGTTGTGGAACTGGATGCAGACATCGCCTTGAGGGCGGTGAAACACAGCATTGAATATAAACTGCCGATGGCCGATGCGATTATCCTGGCTACGGCACACGCCTGTGAAGCAATTATCTGGACTCAGGATGCGGATTTCCAGAATATTAATGGCGTTAAATATTATTCAAAAGACAGTTCAGGATCAGTGTAAAAATTACTTTCAAGACTAGAGAGCGCCAGGAAATGGGCGTCGCAGGAACTGGCGATGATGCGCGCCAGGGTCGTCTTGCCCGTGCCCGGAGGCCCCCAGAACACCATGGAATGCAGGCGGCCATTTTCAATGGCCAGCCGCAGGGGTTTGTCCTTGCCAAGGATATGCTGCTGCCCGACAAAATCATCAAGGCATTGTGGCCGCATCCGATCCGCCAGCGGATCGGTCGAGTTCGGGGTCAGAGTAAAAACTCCCAGAGGATAAGGGGCCGGAGTGATTTATTTTTGACCAGCAAGTAGAGATACCTCAGGGTCAGACCACGGTTTTCAGAAAGGTTTACGTTGTCCATCTTCCCCCTCCCTTATGTGTAAAAGTCTCGACTTGATCTGACACCTCGCTTGCAAAAGTGAGGGTTACCGGTTTTGATAGAAGTGCAAACGACAAACCGGGCCGGAGTGATTTGTTTTTGACCAGTTGTGGGGTTCTGGGTACTATAGATTCGTCGTCAGAACTATTCAGCAAAAGGGTCGCTCTCTGACCTCCATTTCATCGCTACATTAATGCATCCTGCATTTCAAGATTGCGGCCCCGGCGTCCAAGGATGTATCTGCCTGATGTGCCAGCTCATATCGTTCAACGTGGTAACAACCGGGAACCCTGTTTTTTTGCGGAAGATGATTACCGTCTTTACCTTGACCGCCTGGGTCAGGCGCTGAAACGCTATCAGGTAAAGCTGCATGCTTATGTGTTGATGTCCAACCATGTGCACATGCTGATGAGCCATCCGATGCTCTTGGGATATCCAGGGTGATGTCATTAACAGGGCAACACTATGTAACGTATATCAATCATACCTATCGGCGCAGCGGTACCCTGTGGGAAGGGAGACATAAAGCCAGTATTATCAACGCGGAAACGTATTTATTACTTTGTTACCGGTATATCGAATTAAATCCGGTGCGGGCAGGGATGGTGCACACACCCGAGGACTATCCATGGAGCAGTTACCGGTATCATGCCTGGGGGAAAGAAAACAGATTAATCGAAGACCATTATTTGTATCGCGGATTAGGCCTGACAGAAGAAGAACGACGTTATCGTTACCGGGAATTATTCAAGTATGAATTATCTGAACGAGATGTGCATCAGATCAGGCACACGATCCATTATAATTATCCATTGGGGAATGACCGGTTCAAGGAAATGATTGAGGAGACCCTACAGCGGCAGGTGGGTTATGCGAAACGTGGGAGGCCAATAGATGAAACATGTGGTCAAAATTAAATCACTCCGGCCCCTTTTGTTGCTTTTGTTCTCTTTTGTTCTTCAGGTATTCGATTTTCTGCTGATAGGGAATGTTCATCGGGTCGAGTTCAGAAGTAGTGTTGGTTATTTGGCCGCCCTGAGAAACTCCTCCACCGTCATCCCAGCAGCACGGATGAGTGATCGCAGTGTGCCTTTGGCGACTTCCTTATGGTCCGGCACGGAGAGCGTGGCGTTGTGGTTGTTCTTGACCAGGATGATATGGCTGCCGCGCTGGCGCACCACTTCCCAGCCAAAGGACTCAAACACTTTAACGACCTTACGGCCATTGAGCGCGGGCAGGGTTGGCATTACACCGCCACATCCAGTTGGCGGGTCTCAATGGTCAATGGCAAACCCTTTTCCGCTCTGACCTCCAGGCACAACTGGATGGCCTCCTGAATATTGGCAATGGCCTCTTCTTTCGTCAGGCCCTGGCTCACACAGCCCGGAATCGAAGGGCATTCCGTGATCCAGGCACCGTCTTCGTCACGGTCTACGGTGATGATAAATTGCATATGGTTGTTCCTCTCAAACGAAATCGCTTTGTTACTCAGTATAGCGGGATCGGTCTTGCATGGGTATGGGGGACGTACCACGGTTTTCAGAAGGGTTTACGGTTTACATTGTCTATTATCCCCTCCCGTCCGTGGCAAGGAGGGGATGTCGCGGCATAGGTACCTCTATGTAACCAGAAATGATCCTTTGATGAATTTACACTATGAAACCGTGGTACGTCCCCCTAAATACTTTTCTGCTCATCTGCCAATGGGTTAGAGTATATAATACCAATACACTCGTTAATTCCCTTTTATGTCATTATACATCCCTATATTCCGAGTACTTAACGATGCGGGAATCCGATATGTCGTCGTTGGGGGGCTTGCTACCGTTTTGCACGGTTATTCGAGATTAACCGCCGATATTGATATTGTGATCGAGCTTGATCATGAACATGCAGCAAAGGCAATCAATGTGTTAACCAACTACGGTTTGAAACCACGTGTACCGGTAACACCAGCTGATTTTGCCAATCCCTCCATCAGAAAAAAATGGATAGAAGAAAAGGGGATGCAGGTGTTTTCAATGTGGAACCCGGATGAACCGCTTATATCCGTTGATATCTTTGTGGAGTATCCAATAGATTTTGATGAGTTATGGAATGATGCCAGACAAATTAATCTTGGTGAACTATCTATTCGTATTGCTTCAATCCCGCATTTGATTGAAATGAAAAGCCGCGCAAACAGACCGCAGGATTTGCTCGATATTGAAAAATTGACTGCAATACAGGCAATGAAGGGGGAGATGAATGACTGAACCTCACATCAATAACCCCGACGACTGGCATGCCGATTGGAAAGCGCATGAAGCAGCTCAATTGAAGAGCTGGTTAACTGCAACGCCTGCACAGCGCCTTGAATGGTTGGAAGAGACATTACAACTGGCGTATGAATTTGGTGCCTTATCGATAAAGTCCAATAAACAGGATGGGATAAAATAGAAAACCGTGTATTAGGGGGATGTACCCGGTTTTCAGAAGGGTTTACATTGTCTATTATCCCCTCCCGTCCGTGGCAAGACGGGAACGTCGCGGCATGGTTACCTCCATGTAACCAGAAATAATCCTTTGATGAATTTATACTATGAAACCGTGGTACCTACCCCTACTACTCTGAATCCTGTTGCAGTTCTACAAGAAAATCAGTTATTTTTTCATCAATTTTTTTTGTGAAACCGAGAACTACCTTGGTCACAGGGAACCAGTCAATTTCCGCGCCCAGCATTTTCCAGAGTGCGGATGCAGTAGCATCAAATAAAACCGCTCCAAGCAAACCAATTGAATATAATGCAATTAATATATCCTTCCTGATCCACCAATCGATTACCTTCTTGAAATCTTCTGTATCTTTTGGCCTTGCCATCTTAAGCCCCCTGTATCAGTTAACATGTTTCCTAATGTACTAGCATAGTATATCAATTAATAACTGCACTGGAATCGTGCCCGGTTGTAACGACAAGCCGGGCCGGGGTGAATTATTATTGACCCGTTGTGACGGCGGGATATCTCAGGGACAATCCCTGATAGATCAATTAACCATGCAGTGCGTGCAAGGCGCCCTTCGGATCGGTCTCAACTATCTTTAATAATGCGCGGGCAGGGCCAGTCGGTTTGCGTCGACCCTGCTCCCAATTCTCAAGAGTACGTTTACTGACACCCATCAATCGGGCGAAATCTTTCTGTGAAAGACCTGTTTGTTCGCGGATGAATTTAACTACGGGTTCTTTGAATACAAATTTTCTTGACGGACGTTTTTTCCCTTTCAGGATTTTGTCCATCTCTTACACTTTCAAGAAATTCATTAAACATCTTTTCTTCCATCTTTCCACCTCCCGGTATATTCCCGGAATGCAGCAAGCTGGGGTTAATGGGGTCTTCGGCTCTGGCTTCCTCGGCAACTGCTCCATACGTTGCACTACCGCCTACTTCCCTGTAGTTGTGCTTCGCCCTACTGCTTACGTACCCTCAGGGCATAAATCCATGTAAGCATTCATTGCCACATTGATGCCGGTCTTTAAATGCAATTATTTCTTGGTTGTCACCGAACTCTTTATCTGTTTTCTACCTCAGGGCAAAAGGTCTTTGTCCAGTATCCGCAGCCGTTCACGCAGGTACTCGATCTCATCCAGCAGATCGACCGCCAGGGCAGCTCCAGGCAGATTGAGGTGCAGATCCCGTTGCAGGCGCAATGTGATCTCGACCCGGCGCAGGGTGGGTCCGGTGAAACGCCAATCGGACGGAGAAGCTCCACAGGGTTCGATCATGCCTTCCTCGACCATGGCAATGATCAATTCGGCGCATACAGCGCAGGCCTGACACAGATCATCCAGACTTAATTCAAAATTCTCGTCGAGGACTTCAACAGTGATGGGTTTATGGTCTGTCATTGGTCACACCCCCAGCCGACTACGCGGGTTGAAGTTCATCTCTTCCTTCATGCGGTTATACAATTCACGGTCCGCTTCGGATTCGGCCATGGGGGTTTCAATCCGCAGGATTACGTATTGATCCCCGGCCGGATTTCCGGGCAGGCCACGACCCTTGAGACGGAGTTTCTTGCCGCTCTGTGAGCCTGCGGGGATTTTCATATCAACCTTGCCGCCGAAAGTGGGAATGGCTACATTGGCACCCAGTGCTGCTTCCCAGGGAGTGATGGGCAAGTCGAGAAAAATATCACGCCCTTCGGCACGATAGAAGGAATGGGGTTCAAACTCCACTTCCAGATAAAGGTCCCCGTTCGGACTTTCACCTATGCCGGGCGCCCCCTGGCCGCGGAGCCGGATACGCTGGCCGCGGGTAACCCCCTTGGGGATCTTGACATTCAGTGTGTGGTTACGTGTCACGACATGGCCACCGGCGTCTATTTCCGGAACCCGCAGGGTAATGGAACGTTCTGCACCGTGAAAAGCGTCTGCCAGGTTCACCATGATCTTGGCATGGTGATCCTGCCCTTTCATATGAAAACCGCGTGTCCTGTCACCGGACTGATTGCCATGGCTACCACTACGGACAAACAGGTCTTCAAAAATGTCCCTGAAATGAGCTGCATCGGCATTGCCGCCGCCACGAAATTCAAAACCGGAATCCCACCCCGCTGGTGGCGTGAAATCCTGTCCGGCTTGCCAGTTGTTACCGAGTTGATCGTAGACGGCACGTTTTTCCGGGTCTTTCAAAACCTCATAGGCTTCTCCCACTTCCTTGAAGTGTGCTTCCGCATCTGCTTCCTTGCTGACATCAGGATGATATTTTCGCGCCAGCTTGCGATAGGATCGTTTGATTTCATCCTGTGTGGCATCGCGCGTCACACCCATGATTTTGTAATAGTCCTTGTATTTCACAAAATGACCTCCCACGGAATTACAGGACACCAGGATAAGGGTGATGATAGCAATAAAATGAGAGGTTTCCGATACCGGCAGCGACCATGACAATCCATCGGGCTGGCGTGATTATGTTTAACCACGCCTGCTTTTTTTGAACCTGCCCCAGGGGGCAACTGCCTAGCTGGTTGCTTGTACCAGTCCCGATCCAAGCCGCGTTTGACGATTCACGGTATTTCTTTTACCCCGATATGCGGCACCATAGCGAACGGTGCCTGCCTGTTTGCTGCCGCGCGTCCGGTTGTTTTTGTTCTGGGCCGGCAGGACCTGGATACGGGGATCCGGTTCATAGCCGGGGATGACGACCTTGGGCAGGGCACGTTTGAGCAGGTGTTCGATGTCCTTGAGTAATCCCATTTCATCTGCTGCGACGAGTGACACGGCTTCGCCTCCATGCCCGGCGCGGCCGGTGCGTCCGATGCGATGGATATAGTCCTCCGGGACGAAGGGTAACTCGTAGTTCACGACATGGGGTAATTGCTCGATATCCAGTCCGCGCGAGGCGACATCGGTACCAACCAATACCCGGACCTTGCCTCTCTTGAAATCTTCCAGTGCCCTGGTACGCTGGGCCTGGGATTTATTCCCATGGATAGCGGTGGCACGGATGCCGGCCTTGTCCAACTGCTGGGCCAGACGGTTTGCGCCATGCTTCCTGCTGGTGAAGACCAACACCTGCTGCCAATTTTGAGAATTGATCAGATACGTTAGAAGATCGCGTTTGCGCGAGCCATCTACTGGATGAATAACGTGTGACACATTCTCTGCGGCGGTATTTTGACGTGTGACCTGGATGGTCTCCGGTGAGTCCAGTATGTCATCGGCCAGCCTTTTGATCTCACTGGAGAAGGTGGCAAAAAACAACAGGTTTTGCCGTTGTTCGGGCAGCAGGGCGATGATCCTGCGGATATCACGGATAAAACCCATGTCCAGCATACGGTCGGCCTCGTCCAGTACCAGGATTTCAACCTTGGACAAGTCTAGTGTTTTTTGTCCGACGTGGTCCAGCAAGCGCCCCGGTGTCGCCACCAGGATATCCACACCCTTACGCAATTGGTCGATCTGGGGGTTGATATTGACGCCGCCAAAGATCACGGTGGATCGTAATGGCAGATATTTACCGTAGGTGTTCACACTTTCTTGCACCTGCGCGGCCAGTTCCCGTGTCGGTACCATGATGAGGGCGCGGATCGGTCGCCGGCCCTGGCACTGCGATCGACTATTCAGACGTTGCAGCAAAGGCAGGGTGAAACCGGCAGTCTTGCCGGTGCCGGTTTGTGCACCGGCCATGATGTCCCGTCCCTGCAGAATCACAGGTATCGCCTGGCGCTGGACGGGTGTGGGTTCGCTGTAGCCTTGTTCGGAGACAGCACGAAGCAGATCGGCTGAAAGGCCGAGTGTATTAAATGACATAGTTAATGAATTCTCTTGGTAGATCGGCCTGCCAGAAGCATAAGCCTCGGAACGGTCCAGGCAGATAATGTTTATTTAAGTCGGGGATAGCCAGAAGGGGGATAACCGCGATGTCAGGCGAATACCGCTTGATTGCCTGCGCGGAGCATACTAACACCAATTGTGGATTAATACGCGTTTATTTTAGAAATATCTGAAAATGGCCCTGCTTCAGTGAAATCTTCTTGCCTTTGAAAAACGCCCTGCGATGGACGCCAGCCAGGGCTCAACCCATGTCACAGGAAGAATTCATGCACCGTCATTTCATTACCTGCATATTGAGCGTTATATCCGGGGAGACTGTTGATCTCATCCTGAAATGGTTTCGACCTGAGTATTCCTTTCAACGCATTAATGACTTCAGATGATTTGTCCCTGTTGACGGCAAGTGCATAGTTTTCCTCAACGACCGGAATGAAGTTCAGGCCGAATTTGTCGGCGGCAGCCTGGATACCAAAGCCGGCATCCACAGCCCCGCTGGCGACCATGGCGGCAACGGCAACATGGGTAAATTCCTCGTTGAGATATCCCCTTATATTACGACTGTTTATCTTTCCCTGTTTCAGCAGTTCATCCAGTATGGTACGAGTGCCTGACTCCCGCTGCCTGTTGACAAAACAAACCGATCGCTTTGTTAAATCACGGAGCTGCCTGATTCGATGGGGATTGTCTGCCCGGGTCATGAGTCCCTGCTGTCGTTTTGCCACAAGGATCAGTTGATTTTTATCCTCATTGATCCATTTCCGGTACATGGGTACTAGTGACATCGATAACTCACCAGCGGGGAAATGGAAACCGGCAACATCACAATGATCGCCGGCCAGCAAACGGAGACTTTCCAGGCTGCCATGAAACTGGAGATCAAGATTGATGCCCCCCGATTCATTACTTAACTTAAGCAGGTGCGTGATGGCCAGATCGTTACTCGCATACATCCTTATTTTTTTTGATCGATGCCGTGGATGCACGATCGTATACAGTTCTTTATTCAGATCAGCGGCGGCAGAAGCCAAACCGGTTGCGAAACGGGACTGGATCTCCTGTTCTGCCCACAGGAGTTTTTCTCCCAGCGCCGTCAGTTTCGTTCCGCGCCCGCGCTCCAGTTCGGCAACCGGCATCCCGAAGCGGTTTCCCCAGTCACGCAGCAATCCCCAGGCATGCCGATAGGAGACGCCAGTGAGCGTGGCTGCCGATTGGAGAGAACCCTCAGACCGGATAGACTTGAGTAACATGAACAGGCGCGGATCAAATTCCTGTGCCTCCCGACCGGTTGTTTTCCAGCGGATCTCCAGATCAATTTTCATTGCAGGGTTCCATTGAATGATTTATTACCACAGCATCAGGCGTCGGCGAATATCGGGATGGTTATTTATTTTGCTGTTACCGCCTGTCCTGCATTCGGATGAAACAGGACCTGTCCCTCCACCTGGAAGCTGCCGATCAGCGTCTGGGTTTCCGGCGATACCAACCAGTCACTGAACTGCCTGGCGGCCTCGGTCTTGACGTTCTTGTGTAGTGACGGATTCACCAGTATCACCGCATATTGATTGAAGAGTTTCGGGTCACCCTCATCCAGTAGTTCCAGATCCGCCTTGTTCCTGAAGGTTACCCAGGTGGCTCGATCGCTCATGGTATAGGCATTGATGCCCGCCGCCGTGTTCAGCGTGGCGCCCATCCCGGCACCGACCTCCTTGTACCATTTGCCGGAGGATGCCTTCACGTCGACACGCGCCTCCTCCCACAGGCGCAATTCCTGCCGGTGGGTACCGCTGTCATCGGCACGCGATACGAAATTGGACTGGGCCGCTGCAATCTTGCCGAATGACTGGACGGCATCCTTGAGGCCCCGTACGCCTGCCGGATCGTTCTTCGGCCCGACGATGACGAAATCGTTGTACATCACCTCGCGGCGTTCCATCCCGTACCCTTTCTTGACAAATTTGAGTTCGGCATCCTTGTCATGCACCAGTATGACATCGGCATCCCCCTTTTCAGCAAGCTTCAGGGCCTGTCCCGTCCCCACTGCGATCACATGCACATCAATGCCGGTTTTTTCCTTGAATTTTGGAAGCAGGTAATCAAACAGGCCGGAATTCTGGGTGGATGTGGTTGACGACAAGGTAATAAATTCCTCCGCTGTGGCCGCCGTACCGGGCCCGAGCAAGAGCAACAGCAGCAACACCTGCATGGATGCGGTGATTTTGATTTTTCGTAGCAGGTTGATCAGTGACATGTTGATGTCCTCCATAAAGTATTATTTGTTAACAGAGTAATTCACCCCGCAGGTAGGCCTGTCCTTCCAGTGTGCGGGGTTGTGTGAAGAATTCATTTGCGGGCCCCGATTCCAGCACCCGGCCGTTGTGCAGGAATATTACCTCATCCGCCATCCGCCGGGCCTGGCCGAGATCATGTGTCGTCATGATGATCTTGGTGCCCGCTGCCTTGAATCTCATGACAATCTCCTCCACCGCACGCGTGGCAGACGGATCCAGATTGGTCGTCGGTTCATCCAGAAACAGCACCTCCGGGTGTAATACCCAGGCGCGCGCCAGCGCCACGCGCTGTTGCTCGCCACCGGATAATATCCGGGCATGGCGTCCTGCCAATGGCATGAGTCCGGCCGTCTCCAGCGCCTGCCGGAGCATTTGTTGTCGTTCCCGTTTTGGCACCTTGTTGAGCCGGAGAGGATATTCAATATTCGCCGCCACTGAACGCCGCAGCATAACCGGGCGTTGAAACACCATGGCCTGGTACTGCCGGTACTGCCCTGCATTCGAATCCTGCCACTCGATCACCCCGGTAGTGGGTTTGATAAGCCCGTGACACAAGCGCAGCAGCAGGCTCTTACCGGCGCCATTGGGGCCCAGCACTACCGTGTTGCCGCCGGGGCTGAAAGTAATATTGATATCACTCAACAGCCTGCGTCCGCACACACAGTAACCGACATTGGTCAGTCTGAGCGGCAATATGCCGCTACCGGGATTCTGCGCGTCAGTTCTTGTTTTACTGTCCATCACCGCCGTATCCGGTAACTCAAACGACGTAGCGTTCCAGCACATCTTTGGTGAGATAAGCGAGTGCATTGACGAATGAAGCAATAATGATCAAGGTAATACCCAGGGCCAGCGCCAGGGCCAGATCGCCCTTGGATGTCTCCAGTGCGATGGCGGTCGTCATGGTACGGGTATAGTGGGCGATATTGCCGCCGACGATCAGCACGGATCCGACTTCGGCAATGGCCCTGCCGAAACCGGCGAGCACGACGGTAAGCAGGCTGTATTTCCCCTCCTTCAGCAGGGTGAACACCGCGCGGGAAGGTTTCGCACCCAGTGAGCGCAACTGCTCCGCATATTCCACCCAGAGGTCTTCAAATACCTGGCGTGACAATGCTGCGATCAACGGGGTCACCAGCAGGCATTGCGCGATGACCATGCCGGTCACCGTGAACAACAAGCCAAGCATTCCGAGCGGCCCGGAACGTGACAGCAGCAGATACACCACCAGACCGACCACGACCGGCGGCAGTCCCATCAGGGCATTCAGGAACACGATCAGGATTTTTCGGCCCGGGAAACGCAACAGGGCAACGGCCCCCCCCAGCGGTAATGCAACGAGGGCGGCAATACCTACGCCAAACAGACTGACCTGCAACGATACCCCGATGATCTCCAGCAGATCGCCATCCAGGTTGAGTATCAGCCCGGCGGCAGTGGCAAAAGCGGCATAAATATCCTCCACTATGCGTATTCCCTCTTAGTTATGTATGTTTTTTCATATTATGGAATGCTCTAGATTTTATACCACCAAAGATTAATTTGAGTATATATGTACTTTTATTCATATTTTTAATACAAAGATATTGATCTTATACTTGCATGCAAGCTTGAGTGAATCAATCATCGTATCAATATGACATACACGCATATTCTATTTAGGAGAGAGTTATGAACTACCGCGGGATCACTAACATTGCCCTGGCATGCATACTGGCAAGCGCCGCCAGTGTTGCCTCTGCCACCGATGAGGCCCTGTTGCAGGTACTTCTGAACAACAAGCTCATTACCCAGGAGCAGTATGAGGCCCTGGTCAAGGCACAGACGGCCCAAGCTGCAACCGTACCGGCACAAGCCGGTTCCGAAAAGAGATTACCCACGCAGGAAGAGGGTTTGCTGGAGGTATTGCTGACCAATGGGTTGCTCTCCCAGGAGCAATACGCAGCCCTGCAGGTGAAAAATGCCGAAGACAAGGCGAAAAAACAGGAAGTAAAAGAGGCCAAGGTCACCCTGGCCGATGGCTTCAAGGTCAAGTCCACGGATGGTGACTTCCAGGTGCAGGCCGGCATGTATGCCATGGTCGATTCTGCCTGGTATGGGGACAGTGATACCGATTTCTCCAACGGCACGGAATTACGCCGCGGGCGTCTGTCCCTGGCAGGTACGGTATACCGGGACTGGGACTTCAAGCTGGAGGCGGACTTCGCCGGTACCACACAGGATACCGGCACCACCAACAATGTCACCGTCACGGACGCCTTTCTCCGTTATACCGGTTTCAAACCCCTTGCCTTCACCGCGGGCAATTTCAAGGTCCCCTTCAGCCTGGAGGCACTCACCAGTGCCAAATACACCACCTTCATGGAACGCGGCCTGCCCTTTGCCTTACTGAATGCACGTTCACTGGGGGGTATGGTTTCCTCCAGCGGGGACAACTGGACCGGTGCGGCAGGTCTGTTTGGCGACACCGTTACCGCACAAAACATTGATGATGAAGGCTCAGGGGCTGCGGCCCGCGTCACCTACGCGCCGCTATACCAGAAAGAGCGTGTGGTGCATCTGGGCCTCGGTGGACAATGGCGCGAGCCTGCCTCAAAAGCAAGCTCCCCGTTTCTGGAGACCGTACGCTTCCGCTCCAAACCGGAATCGAACATCATTACCGATGCCCTGGCCTCATCTTCCATTACCACTACCGCGAGCGGCAATACCTTCGGCGTCAGCAGCGGCCGCCTGGTAGATACCGGCAATATCGGCGGGGATGTCAATGACTACACCCTGTTCGGCGCCGAGGCCGCCACCGTCTGGGGACCGTTCTCTCTTCAGGGAGAATATATGTTGGCTGAGGTGGATCGTGAGACCGGGAATAACCTGGGCTTTGACGGATATTACCTCTACGGCAGCTATTTCCTCACCGACGATGCCCGCAATTACAAGGCCGACAAGGGCGTGTTCGATACCATCCAGCCGGCCAAACCCTTCAAGGCCCATGGTGACGGCTGGGGCGCCTGGGAGATCGCAGCCCGCTACAGCGCCCTGGATCTGAATGATGAGGAGGTCGATGGTGGTGATATAAGAGATATCACTGTAGGGCTCAACTGGTATCCCAACAGCTACGTGCGCCTGCTGGCCAACTACGTGTATGTCCTGGATATCAACGGCGGAATGCATGATGACGAAGACCTCGACATCTTCCAAGTGCGCGCCCAGGTCACGTACTAACTCGTCACTCCCGTGACAATGTGAGTCCAGTGAGACATTGAAAACACTGGATTCCGCATCAAGTGCGGAATGACGACTATTGGGTGCGGGAATGACCACACTATAGTCACTCCCGTGACAATGGAAATTCAATGATGTATCGAAAATACCGGATTCCGCAACCAGTGACGACATGCGGGGATCCAGTAAATGGATACCTTGTCTCAGGTACACCCCGGCGTCATGCCGGAAAACGCGTTACGTTTATCCGGCATCCAGAAAAAAATGCACCCCCATCCAACCTTCCCCCTAAGGAGGAAGGGGATACCGGATAGTCACATTGTGATTTCCGGAATGACTGGTAATGTTGATACGAGCAAATAGTTAAGTCGCTATGTGTAATTAGCGCATGCACCATGGTTTTCTTATTCGCGATCATCGACCACATCAACCCCCGGGGGGGGGTCAAACGTGAACAAGCCTGCATCCAGTGGCTGATTGCGCCTGGCATCTGAAAAATCAATGCGGGTGACCTGGCCAAGATTGTCATGCAGGATCATCATGTCGAGATTATCCTGATCAAAGCCGAGACGGATACTGCTGTATTGTGCCTCGGTGTCCCTGGGTGTGAGTTCAACCCAGTCATACCCTTCAATTTCCCCCATTTCGCGCGTCACAAAATGTTTTTCCATATCCTCATTGCCGATGATGACAGCGGCAGGTGTCTGATTTATGGATTCGGAGACATCGCGAATAGTGACCTGTTCAAGGTCCTCGTCATAAACCCATAAGGTATTACCATCGGTAATGATCTTCTGGATATAGGGATGCCCATATGCCCAATGGAATTTGCCCGGATGTTGCAGGTAAAGCACCCCTTCCGCGGTCTCCAGTTTTTCCCCTTGTTCGTTATGCAGGGTTTGCGTGAAATTGACCTGCAGTGTGTGAAGATCTTGCAGATATTGTTGCAGATGTCCGATAGTTTCCCCGGCCGGTACCCTGAAACACGTCAGGGACAGAACAACACTGCATGCCATGACCAGGCGCCGTGTCCGCCCACCGGTTTTATTTATGGTTTGCAAACTCATCTTTCTCATCCTCAAACCTCGGGCGGCGGCGGTGCAATCACTTCACGGCTGCCATTGGATTCCAGCGGGCCGACCACACCGCCCTGTTCCATTTCCTCAACCATACGTGCCGCACGGTTATAACCAATTTTCAGACGGCGCTGGATATAGGAGATCGATGCCTTGCGGGTTTCCGTTACAATGCGGACGGCTTCATCATACAGGGGGTCCAGCTCAGCAATAACGGTTTCCAGACCCGGTATGGACTCGGTCCCCCCCTCGGCCGGGCCACGGAGGATTTCATCCTGATAATCCGGTTGCCCGCGACTGCGGATATTCTCCACGACCTTGTGTACCTCATTATCGGAAACAAATGCCCCGTGAATGCGGACAGGCAAGCCCGTGCCCGGCGGTAAAAACAACATGTCCCCATGTCCCAGCAGATTTTCCGCCCCAATCTGATCCAGTATGGTCCTGGAATCGACCTTCGCTGACACCTGAAATGCAATCCGGCAGGGAATATTGGCCTTGATCAGGCCGGTAATGACATCCACCGAGGGTCTTTGTGTGGCCAGGATCAAATGGATGCCCGATGCCCTGGCCTTTTGTGCCAGTCTGGCAATCAGTTCTTCCACCTTCTTGCCGACGGTCATCATCATATCGGCCAATTCATCGACGACGACGACAATATAGGGCAGTTCATCCAGTGTCCGGATGACATCATCTTCGTTGACAGGCTGATAAAAGGGATCCGGTATCGGTTGCCCACGATCCGCAGCGACGCTGACCTTGTGATTATAGCCACCAATATTGCGTACACCCAGTGTTGCCATTAACCGGTAACGCCGTTCCATTTCCGCAACGCACCAGCGCAATGCATTGGCAGATTCCTTCATATCGGTCACTACCGGCGCCAGCAGATGGGGTATGCCAGCATAAACCGATAATTCGAGCATCTTTGGGTCGATCATAATCATGCGTACTTCCCTTGGCGTCGCCTTGTATAAAAGGCTCAGGATCATGGCATTCAGGGCGACCGATTTACCCGATCCCGTCGTCCCTGCGACCAGCAGGTGGGGCATCTTGCTCAGATTGGTGACCACAGGATTACCACTGATATCCTTGCCTAGCCCGATCACGAGAGGAGATTTCACTGACTCATACTCCCTGGAGTTGAGTATTTCACCCAGCGTCACCAGTTCACGGTATTCATTGGGGATTTCCAGCCCGATGACGGATTTACCGGGAATGATCTCGACCACCCGGACGCTGACAACCGAGAGTGATCTTGCCAGGTCCTTGGCAAGGTTACTGATCTGGTTGACCTTGACGCCAGGCGCAGGTTGTAATTCAAAGCGGGTAATGACCGGGCCTGGTTGCACGGCGACCACCTCTGCCACTATGCCAAAATCCTTGAGTTTAAGTTCAACCTGGCGCGACATGGCCTCCAGCGCCTCATGAGAATACTGCCCCTTGGGGACCGGTGGATCATCCAGCAGATTCAATGGTGGCAATACCGTGATCGGCGGCGGCTCAAAAAGAAATTCCTGTTTTTCCTTTTCCGTCCTGATCCCGGTTTTCAGTTCGGAGATGATGGGCTCGATCCTTGGCGGTTTACGCTGCAGGCTAATCTCCTGATCCTGTTTCAGTACGGTTTCCCGGTCTTTTCTGGCCTGCCTTCCCGCTACCTGGTCACGGCTTTCCATCTGCCAATGTTTTGCCCAGGCGAGCAGGTGCAATGTCCACTGGCCTGTTTTGTCCATCAGCCACAGCCAGGAAAGGTCGGAATATAATGTCAGCCCCGTCAGGAACATGGCCAGCAACAGCAAGGTACTACCCAGGTACCCGAACGTGGCCGATAGCACAGAGCCGACGGCATCGCCCAGGATACCGCCCGCCCCTCCCATTTCATGTGGCAGTAAGCCACCTGCCCTTAAGTGCATCCATGCCAGTCCACAGCCACCCAGCAGGCTCAGCAACAGGCCAATGGTGTGAATGGAAAAATGGAAACTGTTAAATGGCAGTTTGCGTTGACGTGACTGTAACAGGCGCCAGCTGCTCAACAAAATGAGGATTGGAAACAGATAGCCAAAATAGCCGAACAGGTAAAGCAGGACATCCGCAAGCCAGGCGCCGACAATACCGGCACTGTTATGGACCGACTCCACACTGACGGAATGTGACCAGCCCGGGTCATCCGGGTGATAGCTGACCAGGGCGATGACCAGGTAAATGGCGACAGCAAAGAGCGCCATGACAGCCACTTCCCTGAGATTGCGCAGCACCTGCTCAGAGAGTGATGACCCGTCCGCCGGTTTCCGTGATGCCTGTGGCAAATTCTTAAACCTTTTTAGACGAAAAAATATCTATTTATATGTTTGTAAAGAAAGAATTCTAACACTAACTAAATGAAATTTCAGTTCTGAGCCTGCGATATCCCCACGAAATTGTATAAAAAAACCGACCAAACACAACAATATAAATCAATAAAAAACGTAGGGAACCGGTACGGTGTTCCTGATCTGATGAATTGACATGATAAATCCTATTGAAGGAGCAAACACCATGCAGGCTAAGCAGGCATTACATAGTTTATTCAACCATACCTGTACAATTCTGAAACAGGCACGACGCAGGGCACTGGAGGCAAATGCAGAGGATCGGGATCAGGGTAAAAACTGTCAAATTTTCGATTAATTTTACTCTTGACCCCGAACTACGCTGACTCAATCTTCAAATTCAAGATTCAAGACCTGTCACCGTATGTTCGTTAAATGGATTAGAAGGTACTTGGCCTGTTTGTGGATCAATTGTGCCATTCAAAGCATTTACAGCCTTTCCTAATAACGCAAAATCTGCCGCATCTAATTGGTGTCCTACTTCATCAAAGATGTCATTTAATTCATTATCCGGACGTACTACCCAGTCACCATTAACGCCTTTAACCACTAACGCCACACCATGGCCTAGCGTGGGTATGCCTTTACTGTCAGCATAGATAAAGGGAATGAAACCCTCGGTCTCTTTTAGAATTTCCGTAGTAAATGCAATCAGGTCGTTATCACTGTTTGTGTCAAGGTTGGGTAAATTATGCGTAGTAATGGTCATGGCAGGCTCCTTGTTTCTTTATCTTCAGTGTCAGTAGAAATATTGAAGTCGTAATAGCAGCGTTGGGAATCGTAAGCGGCCCCTCTTTTATGTTTATCTTGAAGACCCACTAGGTAAATAAGGGTATAGAACTGTCGCTCAGCGAGACTCGGTGCGTCATAGTCGTTAACGATTATGACAGCATAGATATTCTGTACTTTAATCAAGGCACTCAAAATATAGTCATCTGGATCTAAGGCTGGACTTGACGGATCATTTCGGAGCCCCCCCCTCGCATCCATCTAGCATTGGATTCAAAGACAAGGTAACTAACTGGGAGACCACCCAACCCTGTTCGTTTGAGTCGTTCACCGTAAAGGATAGCCTCTACGTCACCGTCGTTATCTGTATCCATATCATAGACATTAATATTCCAGCTCGGAATTTGACTGGCATCAGGTCCATGATTTGGAATGTAGCCCATGCCGTATTTGAATCGTTCATATTTATCCTTGTACTTATCCAACCTTGGATCTTCCCAATCATCGGTAACAATATCCGGATCTATAAACTCAAATTCCAGGCCCTGTAAATCAGGCTGAATGCTTTGGCATATATCTTTTACCAGTCCTGCACCTCTTTTTATAATAAAGTTAAGTTTGTTGTTAGAAAGGTAATCCCGTATTTTCTGTCGTGACCACTCATCCCCGGCATGGCGTGCCAGTTTTACTTCTTCCTGCCGGTCTTCAGCTTGCTTGACTGCCGGTTCCCTCGATTGCCAGGCAGACACAGTTTTTTTAGATGACGCATCATCACCCCCTGCCATCACATTACTACTCTGGTTAACCAGAATTATTAAGAGGTATAAAGTGTTGAAAATAAATCTATGTTTAAACATATTCTTCTCCGTGTCCTCTATTTGACCATTGACCACTAATCATTGACTAATGACCAATCGACACCACATGTTGTATCTCATCTGTTTTGAACCCTAATGCCATCGGTCTTATTACCTTCGGCAACACCACCACGTCATAAAGCTCTGTCACAATACCTTCGATACGGACACTGTGTACGACATCGCCACTATTCAAATCGATTACCTGCAAGCCACACCGCGGCTCGGCATCTTTGCCCTTCAGGTTTTCCTGTAGCGGCAGATCAGTAAACGTCCTGTTCTCCCTCGGTTGCGACATCCCCACAATGGCGTAATCACCAATAAAGGCCAGCCCGCGCAGATAGCCGGGACAAAACGCCACGGGCTCAAACCTCCCTTTTTTCAGATCCACATAGCCGAAATCACCGGTGCCGGAATTGAGTAACCAGAGTTTCTTCCTGTAAACACGGGGCGAGTGCGGCATGGACAGTCCATCGACGATCATCTCGTTGTTTTCCACGTCCATGACCACGCCCCCTTCCCAACGCCGGTCACGCCAGCCATTGTTGACATCTGATTTGCTGACACTGGTGGCATATCGAGGTTGGCCATCCTGCATGGCCAGACCATTCAGATGACAGCGATCTTCGGCAGCCAGTTTCGAGATAAAAGGCGGTTTCCAGATGGGGATAAAGCTGTATCGTTCACTGGTGGTGGCCAGACAACTGAAACGGGTATTCACAAATACGGTCTTGCCGACTGCATCCAGGGCAATATCATGAAGATCCAGATCACCCGTGACGTAACTTGCCT
>MGXK01000085.1:2189-2518 GCA_001802375.1 Gammaproteobacteria bacterium RBG_16_51_14 | reverse complement strand
ATAACCGGCATAGTCCTGCCCGGTTTCTGTTACGCGTTCAAACCGCCAGAGTTGATAGAGGGTTCCCATATAGAGGGTCTGTGCATCGGGCGTGGCATACAGACCCATACATCGGGCAAAGGTCCGCTCAAATATGGACAAGCGTCCATCCGCCTGCAAGCCAAGGAAAAATAATTTCCCGGTCTGGTAGGTTGTAAACGCCAGACTGAGCTGTTGCTCCGAAAGCCACGCGGTGAAATGCCGTGTGGTGTTGATTTCAAATTTCAGTTGTTCGGTCATTTTTTTAATTGTCAGTTGTCAGTTGTCAGTTGTCAGTTGTCAGTTGTCAG
>MGXK01000085.1:1864-2148 GCA_001802375.1 Gammaproteobacteria bacterium RBG_16_51_14 | reverse complement strand
AAATATTGACCCATTTATTATTGCCAAATACAAGTCACCACTGACCAATGACCAGTGACCACTGACAATCATCGCTCGCGCACAGATTCATTCTTGTACTTCAACAACGGGCTCATTAAATATTCGATCAACCTGCGTTTGCCCAGATTCATTTCCACCGTTACCGCCATCCCCGGCGCCAGGTTCACGTCCTTTTCCTTTACCTTCATGCTCGTCTCAAACATCTTCACGCGGGCGGCATAGATCAACCCCAGGTGTTCATCCGGGGTGGCGTCATTGGACAG
>MGXK01000085.1:0-1815 GCA_001802375.1 Gammaproteobacteria bacterium RBG_16_51_14 | reverse complement strand
TCGACCTTGATTACCGCCGCCTGCCCCTCGTTCACAAAGCCGATGTCCTTGTTGGGTACCCAAGCCTCGACTTCAATCGCATCTTTGGCCGGTATGATATGCATGAGTTCCTGTGCGGGGGTCACTACCCCGCCGATGGTATGGATGACCAGTTGATGGACGGTCCCTGTGACCGGTGAGGTGAGTTTCTGTGACGTTACCCGTTGTTCTGCCTTGACGAGTTCCTGGTCAAATGCCTTGATGCGGTTTTCGGCATCGGTCAGTTCAGTCAATAGTTGTGTTTCAATCTCCGCCTTTTGGGCCGTAATGCGTTGCCTGATATTGGCAAGGGCCGCATCGTTCATGGCCTGGTTATTCTTCTGTACCTCGCGTTCCTTGACCTGTTCGATCCGCTCCTGCTCCAGTTCCAGCCACTGCACCCTCGGCGCCATATCTTTCTTTAATAAATCAGCCAGGGATTTCGCCCGCTCCGTAATCAGCGGGATGGTGGCATCCAGTTGTTCGATACGCTGCAGGACGGCGCCCCGTTCAGCCTGGCGCTGTTTCATTTCGTCCTGCAATGCCTCATTCCTGGCGTGGTATTCGTTTAATTGGGTTTGTAATCGATCCTTTTGCAGGCGGATCTGGTTAGTTGTCGCCTCATCAAGTTCGGCGAAATGGTCATTGGTGTTTGGTCCCTGGTCAGTGGTCAGTGGTCCTTTGTTAATGACTTCAAGAATGCTCAGGAGGCGGGCGCGATCGAGCTTCAGGGCCAGTTGTTGTTCACGGATCTGCTCGTGATCGGCGCCCGTCAGGGTGGTATCGAGTTCGATCAAGACCTCCCCTTCATTAACCTGTTGTCCTTCCTTTACGTTAATCTCACGCACAACACCGGTTTCCAGCGGCTGGATGATCTTGACCCGGCCACTGGGGACGATCTTGCCCTGCGCGACACTGACGATATCCACTTCACCGATACATGCCCAGATTACCGCTATCGTAAAAAACAGCATGATCGCCCAGAGGATGTAGCGGCTTGCGGGCAAGGGCGGCGTCTCCTGGATCTCCAGGGCGGCTGGTAAAAATTCTAATTCGTCAGTGGTCATTTGTCAGTTGCCAGTGGGCAGTTGTCAGTTGTCATTCGTTTTTTGTCATTGGTCATTGGTCATTTGTTTTTTTGTCTTGCCGATTGAGTTTAGATAGGCATTTAATCTGGGGGCGAGTTCCTCAAGAGTGGGTTTTATTCCCAGTGCCGCTTGCTCTGAGATTAATTTCCTTTTATAGGCCTGGCGCAACCAGTGCCTTGTTTCATAAAGTGAAGCCCTTGCCATTCGTATAAATCTCTTATTATCCTGGTAGCTGCCTCTTCCTGTTCCCTCGGCTATATTTGCCGCGATACTATCTACCGATCTCACCATTTGCTTTCCCAATGTGTCTTTTGCGAAATATTCCCACTCAGTCACTAATTTCCAGATTCCATCACTCAGCGTCTCCGCCAGTTTGTAAACATCCAATTGTTCGAAGTCCATATTTTTGTTCCTTGTTATTTGTCACTTGTCATTTGTTATTGGGAACATGTCATTGGTCAGTTGTAATTGGTCACTGGTTAATGGCCGAACGTCAAATGACAAAGGACAAATGACTAATAACCATTGACGAATGACTAATGACCAGTAACCAATCCTGCCTGATGCGCATAGAGCCTTGAGTAATAGCCGTTTTTCTGCATTAGTTCATTGTGCGATCCGCCTTCCACGATCTGGCCCTTGTCAATGACGATAATATGACTGGCATGCCGGACGGCGCTGAGGCGATGGGCGATGATGAACACGGTAC
>MGXK01000084.1:42815-43515 GCA_001802375.1 Gammaproteobacteria bacterium RBG_16_51_14 | reverse complement strand
TCTGGTGGATGATGTGCTCGGACTCATAATCGAGCGCACTGGTGGCCTCATCCAGGATGAGGATCCTGGGATTGGTGATGAGCGCGCGGGCGATGGCGATGCGCTGCCGTTGTCCCCCGGACAGGGTACACCCATGTTCGCCAACCAGGTTGTCGTATCCTTCCGGCAATTCCAGGATAAATTCATGGGCACCTGCCATCTTCGCGGCCTGTACGACGCGTTCCATCGGCATGGCGGGATCGCTCAAGGCGATGTTCTCCCGGATGGTGCGGTTAAACAGAAAGTTTTCCTGCAGGACGACGCCGATGTTACGGCGCAGCCAGACCGTATCCACCATGGCCAGATCGACGCCATCGACCAGCACCCGGCCGCTTTGCGGGACATACAGGCGCTGGATCAACTTGGTCAGGGTACTCTTGCCGGAACCGGAACGGCCTACGATCCCGACGATCTCACCGGCAGGGATATGTAAGGACACCGTGCGCAGGACCTCCGGACCCTCGGGCCGATAGCGGAAGCTCACATTCTCAAAGGTGACCCGGCCCTGAAGATCGGGCAGGGACGCCCGGCCCGGGTTGTAGGTCGGTTCCGGCTGGGCATTGAGGATGTCGCCCAGGCGTTGTACCGAAATGCCCGCCTGCTGAAAATCCTGCCAGAGTTGCGTCAGGCGCAGGATCGGGCCACTGACCCGCCCCGCCAA
>MGXK01000084.1:42477-42598 GCA_001802375.1 Gammaproteobacteria bacterium RBG_16_51_14 | reverse complement strand
TCTACCCCGTTCACGGTTTCCACCAGGAAGGCCTGGTTCTCGGCGCCCCGGTTAAATTTTTCATGCAGGCGCTCACGCAGGATGGGGGTAACGAAAAACGCCAGTAACACATAAAAAGGGA
>MGXK01000084.1:42119-42371 GCA_001802375.1 Gammaproteobacteria bacterium RBG_16_51_14 | reverse complement strand
AATAAAGTTGCGGATACTGTCGAGTTCCCGCACGCGGGCCACCGTGTCGCCGACCCGGCGCGCCTCAAAATAACTCAGCGGCAACCGCAACAAGTGCCTGAATAAATCCGCCCCCAGGGTGACGTCGATGCGGTTGGTGGTATGGGAGAACACATAGGTGCGCAGCCCATTCAGGATGACATCAAATAGAGAGACTACCAGCAAACCGATAGCGAGCACATCCAGCGTGGTGAGTCCGCGATGCACCAGCAC
>MGXK01000084.1:33346-42058 GCA_001802375.1 Gammaproteobacteria bacterium RBG_16_51_14 | reverse complement strand
GACGCGATCAGGACCTCGCCGAGTAGTCGCCTGTATTTCAGGATGGCGGGGATAAACCAGGAGAAATCAAACTTGCGGATCTCGCCCAACAACCCGGCCCGACGTGTCAGCAGGACAAGTTGCCCGCTCCAGAGGGATGCAAACTCTTCTTTGCTGATGGTATCCGGTCCTTGCCTCAGGGGGTCCTGGATCAGGACTTTATCGTCGGCAAGCTTTGCCAAGATAAAGAAATGACCGTCAGTATGCCGGCCAATGACGGGGAGTTGGGTACTGGCGAGTTTCGCCCAGTTACTTTTGATTGATTTGGCCTTGAGACCTAATGACCTGGCCCCACGCAATAACTCAGGGACATCAAATAGTTTGCCGGACTGGCCGAATTGATGCCGTAGTTGCCCCGGATCCACAGGCAGACCATGCAGGCGGGACAGCATGACCAGGCAGGCCAGCCCACTATCGATTTGATTGGATTGATTAATCACAAACTGAAAAATTCCCTTCAATTATTGTTTTATCATCAAACCATTACAGAATTTGGTGTATAGCTTACAGGCACCCGGTATCCTGCCGGATGAATAAGATTATCAGCCCCATCTTGTCTGTGGCTTGTATAAAACTGCTGCGATTTGTAACAAGAATAAATTTTACAATGACCACAATCAGTCCAATCAGAATCCAGCCATTACTGAATCCCCCTGCGCTTGTACACAGGGGTTCTTACCCGGTAAAAGCAGGATAATCCCGATGCATTATTTCAGTACGACCAGACTGGAAGCGGATACAAATACAGGGTTGCCGGAGAGGCGTGATTGTTTCGCCATGATTTCATTCCCTTTTCCCATGGCTGCATATCCATCCGGCAAGAACATCCTTATTTCTATTCAGACCGATAGCAGTTATTATTTACAGGGACCTCAGGCCGGGTCGCCAGTCAGCGATTCGCCGATAAAAAATTCAAGATTTTATGTTTATAGTAAACATCGGATTCTGGAGAGAAAACTATGGTAAAAGCAGTCATTGCCCGGAAATCACCATTTCCTGTGGAAGTGGAGTCCGGAAAAGAATACTGGTGGTGTGCCTGTGGCCGGAGTAAAAACCAGCCTTTTTGTGATGGCTCACACAAGGGTACCGCGTTTTCCCCCCTTGTTCACACCGCAGAAAAAAACGGTACTGTCTATTTTTGTGGATGCAAACAGGCAAAAACTCCCCCACTCTGCGACGGCACGCATTCAAAAATTGCCTAGCATTATTACGATTCAGCAAGACCTGATTCAAGGATGCGAACTGTACCCCTGAACCTATCGTATTTTGGAATAAACCCGACAGACGGCTTTACGTCCGGGGTAACAACCGTTACTTTATTGATAACCGAATTCAAATCAGACTGAAATGAGGACATGGCATAAAAGGACCATGACGATGGTCGCCCTGACCGGCCTGTTGTATCTGCAAACATTGACTCTGTCAGGAGCCACGGAAACCGGGGCATCTGTCCAGTCCCAGGGGAAAACCCTTGCCTTCAGCAGGCAAAAGGGAAACTGCCTCAGCTGTCATGCAATTGATGGTGGGGAGTTACCTGGCAACATTGGACCGGCCCTGGTTGATCTGCAGTTGCGATATGAAGACAAGGCGGCATTACGGGCACAGATCTGGGATGCTTCCTCGGCAAAACCAGACACGATTATGCCCCCTTATGGAAACCACAGGATATTGACAGGGGATGAAATTGATACGATCGTTGAATATATCTGGTCACTTCATGAACAACGCAGATAATCCCGGGCGGGAACCAGGGCTTACTCCATGAAACTGAAACGCAGGGCATTTATACGCTTACTTGCAGCCGGGGCAAGCCTGCTCGCTGCGACATTATCCATGCCGATGCAGGTCTGGGCGGCCTGGTCGGAACGGGCGTTCAGGGCGAAGACCACCAACGACGCAATGAACGAACTCCTGGCCGGCACGGAAACTATAGAAAGCGAACGGATTACCTTCAAGGCGCCGGAGATCGCGGAAAACGGGGCTGTCGTGCCCGTTACGATCAAGACCGACCTGCCATCGGTTGAATCCATCAGTATCTTTTCTGAAAAAAATCTGTACCCCTTGCTGGCCTCTTTTATCATTCCTGCAGGCACGATTGCCTTTGTCTCTACCCGTATCAAACTGGCCGAAAGCACCCCGGTAATTATCGTTGTCAAATCGGAAGGCAAATTATATAGCACCCGCAAGGATATCAAAGTCACCGTCGGTGGTTGCGACGGTTAATAGACGATAAATAATCCGGTTCCACATATGAAAATCAAGGCTGCCATCAGTAAAGAGATAACCACCGTCAAGGTCCTGGTAAAACATCCGATGGAAACAGGACGGCGCAAGGATGAAGAAACCGGCGCACTGATACCTGAAAAATTCATAAAAGAACTGAATTGCATCCATAATGACAGGGAAGTCTTTATTGCCTATTTAAGCCAGTCTGTTTCAAAAAATCCTTATCTGTCTTTTTCATTCAGCGGCGGCAAGCAGGGAGACAAGATCGTATTGCGATGGATCGACAGCACCGGGGAGAGTGTCACGGCGGAAACGGAGATCCAGTAATCAGCCAATTGAAGGAAAAAAAAATCTGTCCGCCATCCAATTACGTGGCCAGATCATTTTATGTAGGACTGGTACTGCTCCTTGCCTGCAATATCGTACTGGCCGATCCGGAGTCTGATCGCCGGGCATTCGTCGCCTACTTTCAGGCACGGTTCCCGGATGTCCCTCTGCACGAATATGTCAATGGCGCCTATGCCTTCGATGCAGGCGCCCGGGAGCAATGGCTGGCAATTGAGGAATTTCCACCCTATGAATATGCGATTGACGAGGGCAAGGAACTATTCAATAAAACGTTCCCGAATGGCAACAGTTATGGCAGCTGTTTTTCGGATGGCGGCATCGGCATAAGGCAGAATTTCCCTTACTTTGATACCGCCTCCGGCCAGGTGGTGACACTGGAGCTTGCGATCAATCAATGCCGCGAGAAAAACGGGGAGGCGCCCCTGCCCTACCTGAAAGGGGAAATGATATCCATATCCGCTTACATGGCCTATACCTCACGGGGAAGGAAAATAAACATCCTCATCCCGAATGATCCACGTGCCCTGGCCGCCTATGAAGAAGGGAAACAGTTTTTCTACACGCGTCGCGGCCAGTTGAATTTTTCCTGTTACCACTGCCATATGGAGTATGCGACGAAACAACTCCGTGCCCAGACGCTCAGTCCTGCCCTTGGGCAAGCCTCCCATTTCCCTGTCTACCGATCACAATGGGAAGCGATGGGTTCCCTGCACCGGCGTTACATCGATTGTAATGAACAAACCCGGTCCAAACCCCTGACCCAGCAAGGCAGGGAATACCGCAATCTTGAGTATTTTCATACTTATATGAGCAATGGCCTGGAGATTAACGGTCCAGGGAGCAGACGATAGGTGGCGCATTCTTTTATCAAGCGAATAGAACCGGCTACCGTCAGGAAAAATATGCTACAGCGGGTGTTGATAATCACTGTTTTTCTCATTGCCTGTTCATGCAGTGAATCAGAAACGGAGGGTACGGCCAACAGGGAAACAGCGCAGCTTGCCATCAGACAGGCGGAAACCATGCAGATGGCGGCCGGGCAGCCGGGACTGGAATGGACTTCGATTGAGCCGTTATTGGACGCAGCCAGAAAAGCGGCGGTACAGGGCGATTTTAAGAAGGCGATCACACTTGCCAAAGAGGCAGAAAGACATGCCGAGGCAGCTGTCAAACAGGCCGGCTATGAACGGCAACATTGGCAGGAAAGGGTTCCTCATCGGGAAAATAAATAATTACCGGTTAATCCCTTGTTCATGCCTGTGGATTATGCTTATTACGCTCGTCCCAATATATGCTTGTATATGTACTAAGGCATTGAATTTACAATATTATATATTCAATGCTTACTGATATTACCGGTGTTATACCAGTTTATCCACAGGTAATCCCCATCAAGCTCACAGAGTAACCCACACTATATTGTGGTTTAATTATCACTTGACCACATTCCATTGTGGTGCTATACAAAGAGGATAAGCAGAAGTCAATTAAACGGATGTGGTCGCGGATACACATAACTGGATGCAAGTGCAAGGCTGTGTGTTCTGCAATGAGCGTGATGGGAAAGATTTTTCAAACCCGCAACGCCCTGGACCTCACAGGTCCAGGGCAAGTGTGACCAGCTAAGCGGGAAGTCAAGAAGGAGCTTGGCTATTGCCTGGTGTCTCCAGCCTCTTCCGGATACCAGGCCTTCTTATTCCGGCGCAAACCCTTGTAAAAGGGTTTGCGTCCGTGTTTCATGCCCTCATTATTTACTAACTCACCATTTGATATTTTTACAATTCATGGAGAGTGGGTCCACAGACCCTATATTCACACATATACTGCCCGCCTGTAAAATCAGAAACCAGAATATTCAGCATTGACTATCTTGTTATCGATTGCTAATGCACCCTCCTCCCCAACCTGAAATAGATAGGATCCCCAGGGGAAGTAAAGTACCCCCCCAAACTGCCACTGATAATGCAATAACATGGCAACAAGTTGAGGAGTAAAATACATCCTGTCCATGTCAGGATCGTAAGGTCTGTTCTGAAGACCTGTTTTTGCAACAGCTAATAACTTATTGTTTGAACACAGGAATAAGGGCGTATCATGAAATTAGCGACTCAGCGTGTGGCAACCGGTTATCCTGGACTTGATCATATTCTGGATGGATTAAGGATAGGTGACAATGTTGTCTGGAATGTCAATAATCTC
This sequence comes from Gammaproteobacteria bacterium RBG_16_51_14, assembly GCA_001802375.1. Taxonomy (GTDB): domain Bacteria; phylum Pseudomonadota; class Gammaproteobacteria; order Eutrophobiales; family Eutrophobiaceae; genus RBG-16-51-14. The sequence goes on along the minus strand of MGXK01000084.1, from coordinate 37,246 downwards.
AACAATTACAAGTTTTTCGTTACCCCTTTCGTTCAGGCAGCCCTTGAACATAACAGAAAAGTCATCTACCTGCGTTTTGCCAAACACAAACCCCTGCTGAACATTCGTACCCGCAATCTGACTGTTTATGAATTCGACGCTCATCGGGGCTTTGAGGTTTTCACTACAGGCATACACGAGGTGATTGCAACTGAGGGAAAAGGGGCATTTTACGTCTTTGACTGCCTTTCCAATCTGCTTTCCGCATGGGCCACTGATCAGATGATTGGTAACTTCTTCCGGGTAACCTGTCCCTTCCTGTTTAAAATGGATACGGTTGCCTATTTTTCCCTGTTGCAGGGAAGTCATTCATTCAAAACCACTGCCCGCATCAGGGAAACTACCCAAGTATTACTCAACGTGTACAAATACGGAGATGATATCTACGTCCAGCCTGCGAAAGTATGGAGAAGGAATTCCCCGACCATGTTTCTCCCCCATGTCAAAAAAGATGAGGTGTTTGTTCCGGTTTCTAATAGCTACAGCGCAACGAATCTCTCTACCAAGACCTTCTATAAGGAATTCGACAGCGCCAAACGGTATCTTGACCATTGGGACAGGCTCTTTCTTCAGGCTGAAGACATTACACACAGGAAATCGACTGAAGAAAAACAGCAACATATGATTGATCAGCTGTGCCGGGTAATGATCGGTCGTGATCAACGGATTTTGTCCCTGGCTTTAACCCATCTCTCCCTCAATGATCTGCTTGAGATCAAATCAAGGCTGATCGGCACCGGGTTTATCGGAGGAAAGACAGTTGGCATGCTCCTGGCCCGTAAAATCCTGCTTGATGATGAATCCTGCAGCTGGAAGGATTACCTGGAGACACACGATTCATTTTTTGTGGGTTCCGATGTTTATTATTCCTACATCATCCACAATGACTGGTGGAATCTGTTGATGCGGCAAAAAACAGGTGAGTGTTATTACGAGGCCGGGGCTGAATTACGGGAGAAGATGTTGCATGGGGAATTTCCCACCGATATACGGGATGAATTCTGGAAGATGCTCGATTATTACGGCCAGTATCCGATCATCGTACGTTCGAGCAGCCTGCTTGAAGACGGATTTGGAAACGCCTTTGCCGGAAAATATGAAAGCTATTTTCTCGTGAACCAGGGTGTGCCCGAGATACGCTACAAGAAACTCGAGGATGTTGTCAGAAAGATATTCGCCAGTACCATGAGTGAAGAGGCCCTGTCTTACCGGCTGCAGAGGGAGCTACACTGGCAGGAAGAGCAAATGGCCCTGCTAATCCAGAGGGTATCCGGTTCCTACCACAAACATTTTTATTTCCCGGACCTGGCAGGTGTGGGTGTTTCTTATAACAGTTTCGTCTGGAACAAGGATCTTGCCCCGGAGGCAGGTATGTTGCGACTGGTCTTGGGCCTTGGGACCAGGGCAGTCAATCGGGTGGATACTGATTACCCGAGAATCGTTGCACTGGACGCACCCCTTAAGCAACCACTCACCGGATTCGATGACGAGAGAAAGTTTACCCAGCATAATGTGGACCTGTTGAATATCAGCAAGGATTCCTTCGAAACGGTTTCACTTCTGTCCCTGGAAAATGAAAAACTCGATGTCCCCTTTCATCTTTTCGGACTCCGGGATAGGGAAAGGGCCCGCATGCTGGAGAACCAGGGAATAAAAGACGCCGAGGCATGGGTACTCACATTCGAGAACCTTTTCTCTTCCGGTGAGTTTATCGGGCTGATGAGAAAATTATTGAAAAAACTGGAAAAGACCTACAACTACCCTGTAGAAGTGGAATTCACCGTGAATTTTCCCGCTGGCAGCACGACACCATTAATCAATGTCGTTCAATGTCGCCCCATGCAGACCATGGGACGGGACAGAAAAGTTGCGATACCTGCTGGCATAACCGGGGAAAATACCCTGTTCAGATCGAAGGGAAACTTTATGGGGGGCAGCATCAGCCAGGTGATCAACAGAGTTATATGGGTTCACCCGGCCGGATACATCAAATTGACCCTTTCGGAAAAGTATGAATTGGCCCGCCTGATTGGAAGAGTAAACAGGATGATGCCAGACAATAAACAATGCCCCACCCTGTTGATGGGGCCGGGCCGTTGGGGAACCTCGACCCCTTCCATGGGCGTTCCCGTTTCTTTCTCGGAGGTAAGCAAGATGTCGGCCCTGGCAGAGGTGGCTTTCAGTCAGGATGGCTTCATGCCGGAACTGTCCTTCGGCACCCACTTTTTTCATGACATGGTGGAAACCGGTATATTTTTCATTGCACTGTTTCCGGACAACTCCAATTGTTTTTTCAATCGACACTGGCTGGAAAGTGTTCCAGATGAACTGGATATGCTCATCCCTGACTGCAACCGGTTCAAGTCAATCTTGCAGGTGCATAATTTTGCTGACAGGCCCCTGAAATTAATGGCGGATATCCTGTCACAGGATATTGTCTGTTTCGCTGAATCAAAAAAACAGACCCGCCGTTAACGGGCCTGTTTGGTTTCCTGTGTATTTACCTGTATTACTACTGGCTAAATCAGACCAAACGCCTGCATTGCCTTGGCAACTTTGATAAAACCTGCGATATTCGCACCGACCACATAGTTGCCGGATGCACCGAACTCTTCAGCCGTTGCGCAGGCAGTAGCATGAATACCCGTCATGATTGCATCAAGTTTCTTTTCCGTATATTCAAAAGACCACGAATCGCGGCTCGCATTCTGTTGCATCTCCAGTGCTGACGTTGCTACACCACCTGCGTTGGCCGCCTTACCAGGTCCGTAGGCGATCTTTGCATCCAGGAATACACGCACACCATCGGGTGTGGTGGGCATATTCGCACCTTCACCAACGGCGATACAACCATTCCTGACAAGGGTAGCGGCGTCCTTTCCATTGATCTCGTTTTGCGTCGCAGAAGGAAATGCAACCTGGCAGGGGATATCCCATATATTCCCTCCTGGGATATATTTCGCGTCTTTATGATAGTTGGCATAGTCAGCTATGCGTCGACGCTCCACTTCCTTGAGTGTCTTGACGAGATCGAGGTCAATCCCCTTCTCGTGAATGATTACTCCATTTGAGTCCGAACAAGCGATGACCTTGGCACCAATCTGATTGAGTTTCTCGATGGTATAGATCGAGACATTTCCGGATCCTGAGACAAGACATTTCTTGCCTTCGAGCGAATCCTTGCGAACCTTGAGCATTTCGCGAACAAAAAATACGGTACCGTACCCGGTCGCTTCGGTACGCACCAGAGATCCTCCCCAACCGATCCCTTTTCCAGTCAGCACACCCGATTCATATCTGTTCGTCAGTCTCTTGTATTGCCCGAAGAGATACCCTATCTCGCGACCTCCAACACCGATATCTCCTGCAGGGACATCGGTATGCTCACCAAGATGGCGATAAAGTTCGTTCATAAAACTCTGGCAAAACCGCATTACCTCATTGTCGGATTTACCTTTTGGATCAAAATCGGATCCGCCCTTGCCACCGCCTATCGGCATGCCGGTAAGCGCATTCTTGAAGATCTGTTCGAAACCCAGAAATTTGATGATACTGAGGTTGACCGATGCATGGAAACGCAGGCCTCCCTTGTAGGGCCCGATAGCGCTGTTGAACTCGACACGGAAACCCCGATTGATATGGATCTGGCCCTTGTCGTCCTGCCATGGTACCCGGAAAATAATTTGACGTTCCGGCTCACAGATACGTTCAATGATCTTCTGTTCGGAAAATTCCGGGTATTTGACAAGGACCGGACCAAGTGATTCAAGGACTTCCTTGACCGCTTGATGAAATTCCTCCTCGCCGGGATTTCTCATTTTGACCTGCTGTAAGATATTTTCGATCTTCTCGTCTAATTTT
>MGXK01000084.1:0-33287 GCA_001802375.1 Gammaproteobacteria bacterium RBG_16_51_14 | reverse complement strand
CAGCATGTATGCCCATGAATCATACCTTCGAAATCCTGGTGTCTCAATATTATTCTGAATCCAGTTACACCTGATTGATCAGGTGTTGTATACAAACCATGTAACAACAGAATCTGCCGTTCCTGTTTGATTATTGCCTGCCGGCGATCAATTATTAATACCATAAAGGAAAGAAATTCAATCAGGCGGTAGCGAGATCGTTATCAACCACCAGACGAATCGGTAAAGATCTGTCCCCGTCAAGAACGGCCTTCAAATCCGTATACTGTTCGGGCGATAACCAGGCAATCTCACATTCCAGACCGTCAGCCATCCGGTTGAATGCGCGATCCAACAGACCACGCTGAATTAAATCACTGACAGGATGGAAACCGGCCCCGAGTTCAACAGATTTGACCAGAAAAAGGTGTTGTGCCTGCAATGTCCTGACCAGCCAGGCGGCAAGGCTATCTGCCGTGATATCCCAACCCGGTGTGATTTCCAGGTTCTGTATAAGCAGAGAGGGCAACCAAACTGCCACCTTGCCAGCCTTCAGGATGGTTGCTATTTCATCAGTTGATCTTGCAACATGGAGACGTCGTTCCATGCCTTGCAGCATCAACCCGTATTGATCCATGGCAAGCAACGCCATGTAATGTGCTGCAAGTTCATCGAAGTTCCAATACTGTTGGGCACGGCGTACCTGGTCGGCAAAAACGCCTCCACCCGGGACAATCACCACCTTCCCGCCCCCATGTTCCGCTATTTCCGACAGCCACATCGGTAATTGATAAGAAAACTGAAGGCTGCCGCCGAGTTTAACTACCCACATTCAAGGCGATCCCGGTTTCAAACAGTTTCAGCATGGTCCGTACCTTATCGAAACACTCCCTGTATTCCGTCTCCATGCGTGAATCAGCAACGATTCCGCCACCAGCCCAGCAGTAAATCCTGTCCCGGTGATGCACCAGGGTGCGGATGGCGACGTTACTATCCATATTGCCGTCAAAGCCGATATAGCCGATTGACCCACAATAGACACTGCGGCGGTGCGGCTCCAGTTCTTCGATAATTTCCATGGCACGCAGCTTTGGTGCACCGGTAATTGAGCCCCCCGGGAAACAACCACGGAGGAGATCCAGTGCATGACAACCCGGGGCCAGACGTCCGGTTACCGTACTTACCAGATGATGGACTGTGGCAAAACTTTCCAGGGCAAACAGTTTGGGTACAGATACGGAACCAGGTTCACAGGTCTTGCCAATATCATTGCGCAACAGGTCAACAATCATCAGATTCTCGGCACGATCCTTTTCGCTTTCCAGCAGGGCTGCCGCCAATGCCTTGTCTTCATAGGCAAAGACTGATCTGGGCCGGGTTCCCTTGATGGGTTTGGTTTCAACCAGTCCGTTCGTGACACTGAGAAAACGCTCCGGAGATGAACTCAGTATGGTTACCTCCGGAAGATTAAAAAAACAGGCATAGGGGGCAGGATTGAGTTTTCGTAACTGCAGATAGGTACCCCATGGATCCCCAGAAACCTTCACAGAAAACCGTTGTGCGAGGTTAACCTGATAGCAATCCCCCTCATGAATATACTGTTTTATCCTGGCAAATGCACCGGCATATGTTTCCTGGGTCATGTTTGATTTGACTTCGGAATTGACCGTAAATCCATGCGAGCGATGCAACACACTGGCTGAAAATATATCCTGCAATTGAGACCAGTTTTCTGATGTTGATGCATCTTTTCCAAACCCGGTCAACCAGGTACGACGCTTGTGATGATCGACAATCACCGCCCAGTCGAACAACCCGACAGCCATTTCGGGAATGGTAATATCGTGTTCCGCAAGCTCTGGCAGATTTTCTATTCTTCGTCCGAGATCATAGGCAAAATAACCAAGTGCACCACCACAAAACGGCAAGCCTGTCAGATTCGCCCTGGGTTCCTGCAAACAGGCTTTAACCAATACAAAGGGATCGTCCGTTGTTATGCTGGTTTCCCCGTTTTTCGTTATTTGTGTTTCCTTTCCAAATGTTTCAAGCGTGAGATACGGACGTGCAGCCAGGATGTCGTAGCGACCCGCATCTGTATAGGGGTAACAGCTGTCGAGAAAAATACTCCACGGCTCATCGGCGATGGCTGCAAAGACCTCGGCCGAATCACGCCTGTATGGCAATTCTGAAAGCTTTGATGTCAAAGACCTCTCCTTGCAATTTGTGCAATAGAAACTGCAGGGGCACAGCTGGCTGCAGCCATCTGAAAAGCATTACCCACATCAAGTAATTCAGCAAAGTCCTTATAAGGATGGCCAGTCCGATGTGCCAGTTTTTTTACCAGGAATCGACCACACCCCGCACCGATTAAAGGAGTGTGATCAGTCATCGTTTTATTTGACAAAACATGAAACAACGCCTGTGTGATCTGCTGTAATTGTTTTTCGGCGATAAACAAGGCCACTTGTCGCCAGTCTGATAAATTCCCCCCTTCCCCCGCATCAGTACCGAGCATACGTGCAAGTCGTTTCCTGCTGGCATCGGGTGTCTTTGCCGCACCATCCGGTGGCACCATCATGTCATCATTTTCATTCAGTTCTCCCGTCAGGCGATAGATATCTGCCATTGTGGAAAAACACTCTGCCATGAGTGATTGCCATTCTCCTTTATAAGGGACCCGGTCCACGATAGCCATTACAGGTGTGCGTATGATCCCTGTATAGACCAGTTCATTATATTGCAGACGTTCCTGGTCAGTACTACCACGCTGGCAACAGCTGCCCGATTTAAATGGAATGATATCTGTCGTCGTACTGCCAACATCAAGCAGAATTCCATCGGCGAGTTGACTGGCCGCATAATTTGCTGTTGCGTACCAGTTAGCAGATGAAATCTCTTCAGCATGCGTTTCAACAGATGATGGATCCAGTAATCCCGACCGACCGGCATATACTTTGACATGGTTACCGAATCGTTGTGTGAATCTTGAAACAAGTTGTAATACACCGGCACGACGATCATAAAAGATATCGACCAGTTCAGCGGTCATTGTTATCACATGTATGACTTTGCCTTCAGAAGGTATGTGTTGTGCGGCGCTGTCCAGTGCCTGCTCAAGATATTTCATGCCGAGCCAGAGAGGTGATGGAAACTGCATGGCCTTGTTGATCATCCCTGATTTATCTACCACAGCCAGTTTGAGATGTGCACCACCTATATCCCAACCAATAAATGTATCTATTGTCATTACATTATTGCAAAGTGATGGTGACAGGAATTTTTTTCCCCAGTTTAACCGATGGTAGTTGTCCAGTTTCAAATAAATCGATAATCATGGCAACAGGATTAATGCCAATTGATTGTCTTAATCCAACATAGGAAGTCGTCAGCCGCGGATTTATTTCGACAATGAGCGGGCCGTTATCGGTTAAAACCAGGTCGACACCTACATAGCCTGCTAATCCCGGTATCGCCGCTGCAATCGCAACTGCTGCCGGTTCCAGCACTGACCATTGATCTGCCAGTCCATTGACAACGATACCTTCCAGGCGTCCTCTTGCTTCATGGAATATAAATTGCTGTCGATTGCAGGCTATTAACATCCCTGTTTGCTGATAACACAATAATGACAAGCTGGCAGGGATCCCCCTGATGTAGGGCTGAATAATATAATCTTCCTGTTTTTGCAACGCATATACTGCTTCTTCAAGCGACTTGCGTTCACAAAAATACCTGCAATCTCTTCCCCCTACTCCGTCATCCGGTTTGAGAATCCAGCCATTATCAGAATCCGGAAAACTTCCATCAAGTGTGTACGTTTCGATAACCGGAATCTGATGACGCAACAGATGTTGATATGTTTTCAGTTTGCTGCTGGTTAGAGCAACCCCCTCAGGCATACATCCGAACAGATGACATCCGCATTCCAGGGCAAGTTCAGATAATCTCAGCAAGGCGTCTCCTGTTTCCGGGGCAACAGGCCAGACGGCGTCAACCGTTTGCATGATACTGCACCAGATCTCCCATACGTTACTATGTTCATCCAGTATCCTGCATTTTTCCGGGTCATTCCTGAGACGATAATCACGCGTCGTAACGATATCCGTTATCCCTGCCTCATTCACATCACGCATCAGGGCCTGCAACATCATTTCACCTTCATGGACCAGGTCTGCCGGTAAGGATGTCTGATGCAAACCACCTCCCGTGATAAACTCGCAGATGAACATTCGCATTAGCTTTTTAAATTATGTTAATTATACCTGTTCTCGATATCAGCCAGGGTCACGTTGTACATGCCCACAAAGGGATGCGAGACAACTATCAGCCTGTGCAATCCAGGCTGACAACTGGATCGGATCTACATGAAATCATCAACGCTTTCCTGTCATTGTACCCGTTCGAAATTATTTATATTGCTGATCTGGATGCAATCCAGGGTCATGCCGGAAACCGATCTCTCATCAAGTCACTACCGGGTCATTTTCCAGGTATCTGTTTCTGGATTGATGCCGGCGCAACACCAGAGCATGACCTCCCTTATCATGGAGTCAAGGGATTTCAATCTATCCTTGGCAGCGAAAATAGATTGAGCTTTAAAGACACTTCCAGACTATTAACCAGCCAGCCTGAACCTGTCCTTTCCCTGGATTTTTCCGATTACGGGCTGATCGGTGATCAGGGATTGTTACATAATCCTGATCAGTGGCCGAGGCGAATCATCGCCATGACCATGCATCGCGTTGGATCGTCAAGTGGACCTGATTTTGAAAAGATTCAAACAGTTCTTGATCTTGCACCATCAAAACAGGTCTTTGCGGCGGGTGGTATCAGAGATGAGCAGGATATTGAAAATCTGAATCAATGTGGTGTCGCTGGTATCCTGATAGCCACCGCCCTGCATGACCTGACCATCACATATGATATCATTTCTTCCAATGCCTATAAAAAAATGCCCCGTTGACCGGGGCATTCAATTCTACTGGCCAGGTAAGCCAGCCAGACATCTTTTTTTGTTATTGACTGCTTATGAGTGTGCCGCGAATGGATGAGAAGCTTGACCACGCTTACTCAGGACTTCAGTTGCCTTTGGCTCACGGGCAACCGCACGCTTGATGGAGAGCTTGGTCGCTTCATAGTTGTAGTCCTGGATCTTGGCATCGTCTTCTGCCAGCCAGTGGATGAATACACCAACCGAGATAAAAACATCATCCGCTTCGGCCGCTGGTATCGTACCGTCTTCTACGCAATCCATCACCGCCATGGCAACCCCGCGCTGGGCCGGGCCAAACATCTGTACAGCCTGGGTAGCACCTTTAATAGTGACCTTGTTGAAAAGAATGGTATTCGGCTTGCATAAAAGGTTTGGTGCAACAACAGCCAGCAGGGTGCTGAAACCATCCTTGTTATTAGTCAGTGCGTTGCAGAATGCAGATTCTGCGGCACTGCCACGAGGACCCATCATCAAATCAATATGTGCAACCTCGTTACCATCACCAACCAGTGCCTCACCTATAAGTACTCTATCAATGACTGCCATTTTCTTGTCTCCTCCACATAGAAAGCTACAGAGTTTTTCGAAAATTGACATAGCTGCCTTCCTATATGTTGTTTATTTATTAAAAAAGAGGGGTCCCCTCGCCTTATCGCTGATCGGAAGCATTGCTCCCAATCTGCATAACCAAAATTACTTAATCCCCAACCAGATTGTAAACCAGCAGACTGGCTGCAGTTAAATCTGCACTGGTGCCAGGGTTTATATTCGAATCTTTAAGTTCCTTGTCGAAATCCAGTAATTGCTGAAGGTTGTTTTCTGGATAATTACTCTCTTTAAATTGCCTGGTAATTGGACTTGTTCTAATTCTTATTTTTTCTGCAATCCCCGGGCCGAATTTACGTTGGATATGGGAATCCGGAAAATCTGCCATAAGCGTAAGATAGCAGGCAACGGCCGCCCATTCAACACTATTCCATCGTAAAATGTAATCTTTTATGCAGGCCAGACCAGTGGTGAAGATATCTTCAAAACCGTTTGCATATTGACAGGCAATTCGATCTTGTTTTCTGACATAGCTCATCGCTTCCAGAAGCCCGCAATCCGGTGCTGATATGACATCATGGGCATCAGTTCGCCCCAGTCCCCCCGGGTTTGCGAGACGAATGGCCTCAAACACAAGTTCCGCATCCTGTTTATCAAGTTCCTCCAGTTCAAGCTGGAGACATTCTCTTAGCAATTTTCCGTTCTGACATCGTTCTGCCGCTTTAATCAATGGGGCAAATAACAGCAACATGCCCAGGTTGGTATTACAATTGATAACGTCATGGGTTACACGGACACTTTCCAGAATACGTTCCCCGATAGAAGCATGTGTATTACACAACAGGGGTGTCGTAAGTTCTGCACTGTGGATAAAATCATCCACCGTCATATCATGACCGTCGGCATAACGACTGACATTGCCAGGTTTGAGTGCGTTGACCTCGCTGATGAAACTGGCGAGGACGGCCTTTTTTATGGCCGTAGTTTCCATTTCTGGTTATCAGGGGAGAACCGTTAGAGCCTCGTTTTTTGCAATCTTGCTGATAAACGAGTCAATAAGGCGTGAGGCAATATTGAAATCCGTGACTTTCTGCAGGCCAAACCACGCCGGTACACTGTTAACTTCAATAATGTGCAGATTGCCATCTTCATCCGGTATCAAATCGACACCTGCATAATCCATGTCAAGTACGCGCACTGCAGCTTCAGATAATTCTCGCGTTCTGGTATCCAGCTTTAACACCTCGCATGTTGCACCCTGCGCCCGATTTGTGATCCATGTTTTTCCCCGTCGCAGCATTGCGGAACATGCCTTGCCATCAATGACAAACACGCGAATATCAAACCAGGCATCATTTGGCCTGTTAACATAGGATTGCAGGTAATACACACCAGCAAATTTCTCGTCATGTACAAGATCGGTTGCTGATTCGAGCAGGTGGATACCGATGCCTTGTGAACCAAATAATGGCTTCAGTACCAGGCGCCTTTTCGCCAGGGTTTCCCGCTCCAGAATGGCATTGGCTTGCACTTGTGATTCGCAGATCCAGGTGGCAGGTGTGGGCAATCCGGCCCGGCTGAGTAACAGACTGGTCAATGCTTTGTCTACTGTGCGTTCAATCGCCCGTGGTGCATTATAAACACAAATATCAAGGTCCTTGAGGGCGTGCAGAATATTGAGACGGAAAATAACCTGTTCCAGACTTCCGCCCGGGATACCCCGGACGAAGACTCCAAGAGGTAACCTCTCTCCAAACCCGGGTAACATCAGATCCTGTGCAAGATCTGTACAGATCAGACATTCCGTGAGAGAAACATACTGGCTGCCCAGACCATGGGCCTCGAGTGATTGGGACAACTCGCTGCCATGCCAGCCAGGGTCATCCGTAATGATCGCTATCTTATTGATTTTCTTAACCACATTTATTACTGAACGATTTATTCAACAGTTCTTTATCAATTCTGCCTGCACGATAGGTCTTTCCACTTTTCATGGCGGTTACCGCAACGCGGGCGGGGCTGAACAGCATGGGATCAATCTTGTAAAAATCATAGCCTGCTGCCTTAAATACATCTCCAAACGGTTGTCCATAGTCATCCGAAGCGCAACTGGGAAGTTTATTCGCCAGTTCTTCCGCCTCGCTGTCTGTGGCTTCGACAAACAGATGGATTTGACCGGCAAACAGGATGGCATCATTGGTACGGCTCATTGCCGTCATGAAATCCTTCGAGGGTGGACATACCGGCGCACTCCCGGCACCATCCACGATATATTCGAGTGGGAAACCCAGGGCATGCGTCTTATGCAGCGCAGTTTCCAGAACCCTGGCAACCACCTGAACACAACCGCTCAGACTGGAGGTGGGTGTAAGTATGATGGTCAGGTTATTTGCAGCAATCCCGCATTGATCGGCGATTTTTTTGGCAACCGCAACCGGTGGAATCCTGTCAACTTCAACAACGATACAGGTCTTGTCGCTTTTGTCCCGATAACCTAATTCATTAAATAATTCTTCCTTGCTTCCCATCGCCCTTGCCGGTCCTGATCCCAGTGCATTGAATGCCTCCTTTCCCTCCCCATGGCTGAGACTCCAGCCGGCATACTGACTGGCAAGACATGCAATAACGGGATGTGATGTATGCACATCGACATACCATGACCAGTTTTCAAATTCAGTCGAGGCTCGCAATTTAACTATACCCAGGCCTCCAAGACAGATTTCTCCGATCCGGCGGCCAACCTCAAGGCCACCACGCACACTGATCCCGGCATCGATTATGCGCGTTCCATTCTCCAGTTCAGATACACACACACGCATTGCATCTGCATTGACTGCAAGATCCTCAACCAATTGCGCTGCATGCGTATTGACACTGGGCATGTTTTGACTACGATTCACGTTTCCCCTCCGGATTTATTGTTTTAGGAAGCCCTGAACAAGTCCATCCCGGGCTTAACCAGAGACCGGAAAGTGCAAACGCGGGTTCCACTTTCCTCACAAAATCAACCACTTTGAGCAGTCAATTCTGGCGGTACCTCCCTGTACCGCAGAAACCCTGATTGCATCAGGGTTTCCTTAAATTTTATGCTGCATCCTGCCAACGAAGTAATTCGGCTTCTACAACCAGTCGACGATCATATAATAACTTTTTGATTTTCGCTTGCTCCTGACCACTGGCCGTAATGGTACAGACCGGTTCAGCAAACGAAATCTTTCGCCCTGGCCGTGGTCGATCCGACGTCCAGGAAGGCCATTTCATCTGCGCTGGAATGTACAGAGTCTGCCTGGCATAAAGAATGATATAGGCATGAACATGGTCATCATGCGCCGGATTTTGTTCAGGGAGTTCTCCGTGACATGCCTGTATGTGGGCACTGAACAGGCTCCTGCCCCGCTCATGTAATTCAAAAGTAGCTGGTGGCCTTGGATTGATCTCAATGACATTAACCTGTTGTTGCCGGTCAAGGACATAATCAAGACCGCAAAGCCCCTTTAACCCGGTGGTAACCACCAGCTTGTTGATCACGTCCGACATCCACTTGTTGAACGCTTCAGCTGGTGCGGCCAAACTGATGGCACCGCCGTATTTGAAGGGTGTCTCAATAAAATCATCCGCATGCCAGAGTTTACTAAAACCCAATACCTGTGCCCGTTTGCCATCGGCCAGGAATAATGCCGAACAGGACTCGCCTTCGATGCACTGCTGGAAATAAACTCTACTGCCAGGAAGCGCCTTATTCTTATCCAGGCGAACAATGTGGTCACCCCCCATCCCACCAGTCATCTTACACAACCAGTTATGGCCCGTATTCCGGTATCGCGTGGTCGTCAGTGGATGCGGGATCCCGAGTTCATCCAGTAACCCAAAAAAACAATCCGGATCCTTTACTTTATGTACGACATCAGCAGGGTTACCTATGCAAGGCGCGAGGTCTGAAAGTGTTCGGAGCAATGCAGGTTTTCGTTCGAACCCGCTCCCGGGGACCAGCTGCATACCGGGTTGCTCCAGGCATCTTTTTTTTATGGCGTTTGTTAAAAAATCCTTGTCAAAACAGTGATCAGTAAACGGGACCTGTTCGACTGACAGTGCCTCTGCACAGGTATCCATATCGGCGAAACAATCCATTACATGGATCGGGTAGTTACCCCTGGTTGCCGATGCCGCCAAAGCGCGGCCGGATTGTGCAATAATCAGGTAGCTAGCCGGCAGCATATTTCCTTGCGACTTCGAAGGCCTGCTCATGGTCCAGATACAAGGGCTTGTCCGTATTTTTCATCATTTCAAACATATGGAAATGGACCTTGTATTTGATATTCCCGATGGCCAGTGCCCCCAGACCGACTGCCTTTCGTGGTGTGAAATCGAGTTGCTTCCCCATGTCATGCACATCCACACCTTCAAGTCCCGCAGGGGGAACGGCATTGGTATCGGCGGCAACTAGCAGTCTTGGGGCCTGCGCCATCTGCTCCTTGGATAAAATCTGCATACCTGCCTTGGCTGCACCGATAACGACATCAGATTCCTGCAGAAATTCAATGATTTTATCTTCGCTGCTGCTGTCACCACCGCGTATGTTCACTCCGAACTTGTTATTAACTTCAGCTGAACTCTCTTCAGCGACCTTGACTCCGCGACGACTGACCATATAGACATTGGCACCACATTTCGCAGCCAGGATAAGCGCACACTGGCCGACGGGGCCGGTGCCACCCATGACATGAATGTTTTTCCCCTTCAGTGAATCCCCGGATTTCTTTTTAACCCATATCTCAACACAGGCCATGAGGGCTGCTGCTGTAGTTATTGCGCCGCTGGGATCCGCAAAAACGGATACTTCAAATGGAGGTACCATGGCAGATTTTGCTGCATGCAGCATATCGATAGCGAGCCCGAATTCCCGGCCACCGATAAAAATACCGGTCCGTTTCACGCCTTTCGGACCACGTGAAAAAATCGTATCCTGGGTCAACGCATGTATTTCATCCAGAGTAACATCCGAATAGGGTATGACTCCGTCAAATTCAGCCTCATAAGCCATGTTGACATCAAACGGACTTACATTCTTGGTCGGGTTGAACATATGCAATAAATAGGGATCTTTCATGATACTTTTCCTTAGCTCCTTTCTTGTTTGTTAGCAGGATTTAATTTTTAATTCGTTGTGCGTTGTATTTCTGGAAGGCATGAAGATATCCGCCTTGCTGTTTCTGGCCCTGCATAGCATCAAACCCAATCCGGATTTGTCCCGCCAATACTCGCGAGCCTTGCGCATGACCTGAAATGCTTCAGTCTCATTTGCAAAAAGTGCAAATCCGGTAGGACCCCAGGAACTCTGTCCGACACCGGTTGCCCCCTGTTCCTTAAGCCATGGCAATATCATGCTGACAAGGGGACTGCTGTATCTCCCTCCCTGTACATCAGCAAAGTGATCGCCGACTGTCTCCTGTATAACCGTGATCGCTTCTCCAAACAGTTTGCAATCCTGTTCTACCAGGGCCGGCAGGGCCTGCATCAGTACAAGTCGGCATAAGGACTGGGAGACACGCTCATCCATCGGTGCCAGTTGTTTAAACGCCGCACGTTCAGGTGAACCACTTACACCCTGTCTCTGCTCATCAAAGATCAGCAGAATCCGCCATTCCAGTGGGAAGTCATTATGGCTGATAATCGGTGGTATATCGGTATGTATGCCAAGTCCCCCGTCAACCAGAAAGCCTCCCATTGAAAACGTACCAACGCCAATACCAGAACGCGCCCCGCGTTGGTGGAGACCGGCGAGTTCATTTACTGTGGCATCAAGATCATACAGTTTAGTAATGGCTGTCGCTACCGCCAGGGAAAGTTGGGTACCGGAACCAAGACCTGCGTGTTCAGGGATAGCCTCGTGAATCGTAATATCGATACCTGACTTGATATCGTAATGGGTTAGCGTTCGTTCTGCATATTTTTGAGCTCTTTCACTCGAAGGTCCCACTACCCTCAGGGTGTCTGCAGTCCTGGCGGAAAGATGAGTGCAGATCTCGGACAGACACAGGCCCAGGCTGCCATAATTCCTTCCGATACCCCCATGCATATCCATAAACCCGAGGTGCAAGCGGGCAGGAGCGATTACCTCCACTGTTGCGTTGACTGCAAACCGTTGTTTTTGCGCTTTCATCTTCTCTACGCTGAATTAATATAACCCTGAAATCAGAAGGACAGGCCAGGCAAATCAGGATCATAATACTTTATATGAAACGATCGAAATACTCCTTATCATTCCGGTAGTGTATTTGTTGTTGATGACCCTGCCTGTTATCTTACCGTATCAGAAAGATCTGTCGTTGATTTTCTGCCTGAAAATTATGGGTTGCGGACAGTTAAATACAAAGTCTGAATGAAACATGATCTGGATCAATCACAGATTCAGTCCGTTTAGTGCAGAATACCTTTACCCTGTTTAAATTATGTTATGTAGTTAATTCAAGAACAGTGGATCGGATTATTTACCGACAGTTGAGTTAAATCACAGTCGCAGGCAGGGACACGGGTGGCACTGTTAAATTTAAAAAAAAGTGCATTTAGCGCGTACTGACTACACAGCCTTGCTTATTCATACTGCAAGTTAACTAGAGTATGTATCTGCTTTCAGAATTAACAGAAATTTAACAAATCTTCACAATTCGAGATCAAATATTCACATACAATAAAGCGTTCAAATACAAAGATATGGTAGTATGTTAGAATGATTCCAAACAAAGGCATATAGTGACGCCTGATTCATTCCTTGACAAAAAATCAACCTTCCAAGATAGAACAACCTATGATGAATAGTGCAGCGTTATTAACCTTTCCGAAGGGTGGGGTGCACCCTCCCGAATCGAAGGAGTTGACCTCAGGAATACCCATTGAGGAAATGCCGGTTCCAGCCAATCTTGAGATCATACTTGGACAGCATATCGGTGTCCCATGTGAACCGCTGGTAAAAAAGCACAGCAAGGTACAGGAAGGTGAGCTGATTGGTCAGGTAAGTAGAGGACTCGGTGTTCCGATTCATGCCCCCATAAGCGGCACAGTCGCCAACATAGGTGATTCATATCATCCATTCCGCGTGAGCACTCCTTCTGTCACGATCCGCAGCTCCACTGATTCAGAACCAGTCTGCTATACACCGGTCGACTGGAATGCATTTTCACGGGAAGAACTAAAAGACAAGGTGCGTGCAGCCGGGATCATCGGGGCTGGGGGTGCCGGCTTTCCTACTCATGTAAAGCTCTCACCACCACCCGATGCCAGGATTGATACGTTGATTTTAAACGGTGCGGAGTGCGAACCATACCTCACTGCGGATCACCGTATCATGGTGGAACATGCGGAAGAGGTCATTATTGGTGCGCAGGTTATCCTTAAGATCCTCGGCATAAAGCGTTGTCTGATCGGCATTGAGGCTAACAAGCCCGATGCTATAGCAACAATGACCGATGCGGCGCGAAAACAATCAAGGGACGCTGCCAATCGTGGTGAACAAGTCGAAATCGCAGTAAAGACCTTGCAGGTCAAATACCCGCAAGGCTCTGAAAAGCAGTTGATACAGAGCCTGACCGGCCGAAAAGTTCCGGGGTTCGGTTTACCATTGGCAATAGGTGTGGTAGTTCAAAACATAACGACTGCCCGGGCAATCTATGAAGCTGCCGTATTGAATAAACCGTTTATCGAAAAGGTCGTTACCATCTCAGGCCGTGGTATCAAACGGCCAGCCAATCTGAATGTGAAAGTGGGCACGCTCGTTTCCGATATAGTTAATTACCTGGGCGGGACAACGGAGGATCTCAAGAAAGTTGTATTGGGTGGCCCAATGATGGGGTTTGCCGTTTCTACACTGGATATTCCCATCCTCAAAACCACCTCTTCTATATTGTTTCTGACAAAAGATGAGATAGATATTAGACCACACTCAAATTGTATTCGGTGCGGTTGGTGTGTTGAGGTCTGCCCGATGGGATTGCAACCATGTGAAATCGGGATGTACGTGGAAGCTGGCAAGGGGAAGGACACCCGGCAATTTGGTGCACTGGAATGTTTCGAATGCGGAAGTTGTGCTTATGTTTGTCCAGCCAAGCGTCCACTCGTCCAGTTTGTCCGTTTGGCAAAAATGGAATTAAACAAAAAGCCGCTTGTAGTCTAATCCGCAAATCACATAACAAAATTGCAGAAAAAGTAGCAGGAGAAATACCATCATCAAGCAAACAACAGAAATATCAGCCGAGACCGCCGCAGAAGTGTGGGAGGTTTCAATATCACCACATATAAAGAGCAGTGAATCGGTTGAAAAAATAATGTGGACGGTGGCGGCCTGTTTAATGCCGCCGCTGGTTCTTTCCGTATTCATCTTCGGGATACAGACCCTCGTAATAACGGCGGCGTGTGTCATCAGCTGTGTTGTTGTTGAAGCGATTACGCAGAAATGTTTGAAGAGACAGGTTACCATCTATGACGGCAGCGCTGTAATTACCGGGCTGTTAATAGCCTACATTATCCCTCCGAGTGCCCCGTTATGGCTGCCACCATTGGGTGCCATCATGGGGATATATATCGGGAAACACCTGCTTGGCGGCATTGGTTACAATATTTTTAACCCTGCTTTACTGGCCAGGGCTTTTCTGATGGCGACATTTCCCGTAGCCATGACGGCCGCCTGGATGCCACCGCTGAGTACCATGGAGATATTTTCTTTTTACGGCGAGACCGTCGATGCTGTATCGGCCGCTACACCTCTCTATCTGCTATCACATGGCGGTATGGCAGCCCTGATAGAGGAGTTTGGTTCACCATCGTCATTTTATGGAAGGTTCTTTTTGGGATGGCGCCCTGGTTGCATCGGCGAAACCTCCACCTTTCTCATTATGGCAGGTGGGCTTTTCCTTATGTATAAAAAATACATCACCTGGCACACACCGGTTGCGATGCTGGGCACTATCGCCCTGCTGACCTGGATATTCGGCGGTGATGAGAAACTGTTTGCCGGGGACCCGATTCTCGCTGTCCTGGCAGGAGGAGCGATGTTAGGGGCGTTCTTCATGGCTACGGATTATGTCACTACGCCGATGGGGGCAAAGGCAAAACTGGTCTTTGGCTTCGGTGTGGGGGCGCTTACAGTCCTGATTCGTCTGAAGGGGGGGTATCCAGAGGGTGTTGCTTACGCCATTCTGCTGATGAATCCAATGACTCCAGCACTTGAGGTCTGGTTCAGACCGCAACGATTTGCACCGCCACTGGGGAGTGACCAATGAAAGAAGTACCGGATATTGTCTTACGGCTGACACTCACCTGTGTACTTGCAGCTTCTGTTATGGGTGGTGTTTTTATGCTGACCAATGAGGCAAAACTGCACAATGAACATATCTCTGAGCAAAATGTCATGCTCGGATTACTGGGTTATGGCCTTGATAATCCGGCGCCTGCCAGTGTGAAACTTTTCAATATCTACCGCTACATTATAAGCAAGGGTGAGAATAAGTTTCTTGGCTATATCTTACCCGTAAAAGGTGATATCGATAATGGCTTTCAGCTGGTTATGATCGATCTGGAAGGCCAGTTTGCAGAAAAATTTGCCCTGTCAATCACACCGGAAAAGGTTTCAGATGCTGGTGAACGAGACAAGGTGCTGATCGCTGCCTTGCCTGGTGATATGCATTTCTTTTTCGCGGATGAAGCCATTATCGTAAATGATGGCGACAAACGGCAGGCTTATCTGTTACCTGGCCAGTTCCCCGGGTTCAAAACCTTCATAAAGGTTTTTCTGGCGCTTGATCCTCAACTGTCTGTCCTGGGATTTGATGTAGTTGCGCACGAGGAGGATCCAGGTTTAGGCGCCGAGATCGAAAAGGATTACTTTAAAAATCAGTTTGCTGGCAAGACAGTGGAAGCTATGAAAACGATCAAGGTCGTCAAAGTCCCATTACCCGATGAATACCGAAAATATCTTGAGGAAGAGAAGCAGGATATCAAGATGCTGGAAGCAGAGCAGGAAGCAATAAGGCAGAAGTACAAGGATGCTGATATTCACGCCTTGACAGGGGCAACTATTTCCAGTGATGCAGTTACCAATGGCCTGAAAAACATGCTGAAAAAGTTTGTCTACAGGCTGCAGATACTGGAAAATGTGATTAATGAACAATCTATCCCTGTATCCTTTTAACAGGAGTATCGGCCCAAGAAAGAGGTTTTAACTGTGGCAACGAAAAAAACAAACCTGGAACTGGTTCTTAATGGCATACTGGATGAAAATCCCATCTTTCGTCTGGCATTATCGATGTGTCCTGCAGTCGCCATGACAACGACGATCATGAACGGGATTTTGCTGGGGGTAGCCGTTTTCTTTGTCCAGGTTGCATCGAGTTGCACCATTGCCATCGGGAAACGTCTTGTCCATCCACGCATACGGATCCCGACTTATGTCCTGGTTATCGGTACATGGGTAACCGTGATAGATATGGTGTTGGCCGCCTATTTCCCTGTCGCTTATAGCCAGGTAGGGCTTTTTGTAAAACTCATCGTGGCATTTGCCATTATCACCATGCGGCTGGAAATGTTTGCCTGCAAGAACACATTGACGACTTCATTCTGGGACGGTTTCGGCATGGGAATGGGTTTTTTGATCGGGATGGTCGTGATTGGGGCCATTCGCGAGTTGCTGGGCATGGGTACCTTGCTGGGTTATGACATCATGGGTTTCCAGCCACTGTTGTTCTTTGTTCTGCCCGTCGCAGGATTCTTTGTCGTCGGGTTAATGATGGGGTTCTTTAATTACGTTGAAAATGTGTATAAACAGAAGAGG
Organism: Gammaproteobacteria bacterium RBG_16_51_14; assembly: GCA_001802375.1. Classification (GTDB taxonomy): domain Bacteria; phylum Pseudomonadota; class Gammaproteobacteria; order Eutrophobiales; family Eutrophobiaceae; genus RBG-16-51-14. The sequence continues at coordinate 16,950 of MGXK01000084.1, read as the reverse complement.
TTGAGGACGATTTTTCATGAAAGTCATAAAAGTAATATGCCGGCCTGTAACAGTTGTGCTAGCCCTAGTGTCGGCCCTGTGGGCAGTTAATACGGTTGCTGGCACAAATCTGATCGCGAATACCGCTTTCGGTGAGGGAAACGAAATTGTCCTCACCTTTGCCCAACCGCTGGCTGAAGGTCACTTACTTGAACCCGGGAGCTATACGGTCTACGAAGAATCCGATCCGGATATACGCCTGCAGGTAACCAATATCAAGGTCAGCCCTGATGAAACCACAGCCAAGCTCACCTTTATTGAACCTTTAAATCAGTCCCAGCCCCATATCATCACGGTAGCGGGCATGACCAGTGGCGAAAGCCCCTTATCATTTACGGTTAAAAAATCCTACTTGGGGTATCTGTTGACGATTCTGATTACGGCACTACTGATTAAAAACTTTGTGTTTACCAAATACCTGGGGTTGTGTGTTTTCATGGGCACATCGAAAAAGAAGGAAACTGCAAAGGGTATGGGGATCGTATTCACAGCAGTCATGGTGATGAGTACAGCCATGTCATGGCTTTTCTATACCTATTTTATGGTGCCTTACAACCTCACTTTTTTACAGGTAGTCGTGTTTATCGGTTTGGTATCACTATCGGTGCAGGCAATGGATACGGTTCTCAGGAAAGTAAACCCGTTCCTGTTTGCCTCATTCGGAATCTATCTGGTATTAATAACAACGAACTGTGTGGTCATTGCAGTACCGCTGATGTTGGCAAAAGAGGGTTATGGGTTTTGGGAAGCAATGATGCTGGCTCTCGGTGCAGGTTCAGGCTTTTTACTCGCACTCTATCTCATGGCATCCGTCAGGGAACGGCTGGATCTGGCCCAGGTACCGGAGAGTTTTAAAGGACTGCCTGTTGCATTCTTGGTTGCGGGTCAATTTGGACTTGCATTTCTTGGTTTTTCAGGTATGACAATCAGTTAATTGAGGCAGCTATGGAATCAGAACTTATCAAACTAGTACTGGGTGGTATCGCTCTGCTGGGTAGTATGGGTCTTATCTTCGGCATTGGACTTGCGTTAGCGGCACGTAAGTTTGCAGTTGAGACAGATCACAAGGTCGAAGAGGTTAAGGAATCACTGCCAATGGCACAATGCGGTGCCTGTGGTTTCCCGGGTTGTGAAGGCTATGCTATCGCAGTAGTAAAGGATCAGAGTGTTTCGCCCAGTCTCTGTTTTCCAGGCAAGAAGGAGGTGGCGGAAATCATAGCTGACCTCACCGGGAAGGAACTGGATTTCAAGGAGGGTATGGTTGCCAACGTGAAATGCTCCTGCATCGGGGGTAACGTCAAAAGGAAATCAAACTACACCGGATTTACCTCTTGCCTTGCGGCAGAACTTGCCTTCGGTGGGCCCTCGGCATGCCGGTTTGGTTGTACGGGGCTTGGAGACTGTGAAGCCAGTTGTCCTTTTGACGCCATCATCATGGTGGACGATTTCCCGCTGATCTCGCCGGAATTATGTGTTGGCTGCGGCATATGCGTCGAAGTCTGCCCCAAAAACATCATGGAACTGACGCCAATTGATGCCCGGGTTCTCATCCAGTGCAGTACCAAAGAAATTGCCAACAAATCAAAAAAAGTATGTGGGATGAGCTGCACCTATTGTAAAAAATGTGTCAAGGAGTGTCCTGCCGGTGCCATAACGATTGAAGCTGACCTGATGCAGATTGATCATGAAAAATGTGTTGCGTACGGGCCGGATTGCAACGAAATCTGTATCGAATGCTGCCCGCGAGATATCGTACTGGTAAATCCATATAACAAAAATATAACGAAGCGTGTTGAGTTTAAAATTGCTGTTTAATCATATCCGGTAACCCACGGGAAAACGCTCAATAAACAAGACCATGACACCGGCTTTTGCATGAAACCGGCTTAATTGATATCGTAGGGGCTGGCTTACCTACAAGTAACAATACCACAGCAGTCATGGCAGAACTGCATCTTGCCTACGACCTGTCCTTCGAGGATCTTTATGACAAAGAAGGCCTGGATCGTGTCGATTCCCTGTTCATGGACCATCTGCTCCTGTCAGATGGTTACCTGCATGAACGGCTGATCGAGGCACAACAAATCCCGGATGACCTGGACAGAAAAGCCGCCTCGGATTTGATGCTGGCGCTTGCGCCACATCTGGATTCATTTCTGGCAAACCTGTTTGGCATACATGAGGCCGTATCTGACCTGGTAACCCGGCAAGCTAACATAGCGAATCTTTATACCTGCAAGCGCAAATTCGTACAGCGTCAGACAGTCAAGGCCTGGCTGCCAGAAGAGGCCGAAACCTTCGATGGTACGTTACTTACCGATAAATTGGAGAAACTGTTCGGCACCACCCTTGATCAGGTTGTATTTGCCAACCATGTGACGGACTGGCTGGAAGATGAGGCGAAAAACACAGAAGCCCTCGATCTGGCCAGGCGTTATGCCGCCTGGGCACTGTATACAAAGGCTGGTCGCAAACGTCACAAGGATGATGTCCTGTTCCGGCGTCCCGGCAAAATCAATTTTCAGGCGTTGGTTTCCACCTCGATTGTTGAAGCGCACTCCATCTCCATGATGGAAAACGGCAGCGGAGATACCAGCCATCGGGATGGCTTCGCACTGACGGATCGTGGAACAGACCTTGTAGGCGCCCTGGATCAGGCAAACTACTGTGTGATCTGCCACGAACAGGATACGGATTATTGCTCCAAGGGCTATCCGGCCAAAAAATCCGGTAAATACTTGACAAATCCACTGCAGATCCCCCTCGCCGGTTGCCCGCTTGAAGAACGCATTTCTGAAATGCATCGTGCCAAACTGGATGGGTATTCACTCGCGGCTCTTGCCATTATCGTCGTTGACAATCCTACCGTGGCTGCAACAGGACATCGTATCTGCAACGACTGTATGAAGTCTTGCATCTATCAAAAGCAGGAGCCGGTCAATATCCCGCAGGTAGAGACACGGATACTCAAGGATATCCTTGAACTACCCTGGGGTTTCGAGATATACAGCCTTCTGACGCGCTGGAACCCGCTGAATTTCAAACGACCCCTGCCTCAATCGGCATCAGGTTACAAGATTTTAATCGTTGGTCTGGGTCCGTCAGGATTTTCACTGGCCCATTTCCTGTTGAATGAAGGGCACACGGTAGTGGCAGTGGACGGACTGAAGATCGAGCCTCTGGCACCACAAATTTCGGGAGTGACTCCTGCGGGCGACCGGTTTCCTTTCGAGCCGATCAGGGACATCACCTCGATCTATGAATCCCTGGATGAACGCCCACAGGCAGGTTTTGGTGGTGTTGCCGAGTACGGTATTACGGTCCGTTGGGACAAAAACTTTCTTACAGTAATCAGGCTACTGCTCGAACGTCGAAAAACATTCACTATGTTCGGCGGGGTCCGTTTCGGCAGCGCAATTACTGCTGACTCCGCCTATGCAATGGGATTCGATCACATCGCACTATGCGCGGGAGCGGGCAAACCCACTTATCTTTCCATCCCCAATGGCCTGGCCCGTGGTGTGCGCCAGGCATCCGATTTCCTGATGGCGCTGCAGCTTACCGGTGCAGCAAAAAAAGATTCCGTTGCAAATTTACAGATCCGCCTGCCTGCCGTTATTGTCGGAGGTGGTCTGACTGCTATCGACACTGCGACCGAGATCCTGGCGTACTACATACGCCAGGTTGAGAAGTTTCAGGCCCGTTACGAAACCCTGGCTGCAAAAATTGGCAAGGAAGCGGTACGCGCTTCCTACACAGAAGAAGAATTAATCATCGCCGATGAATTTATCAGTCACGCCAGGGCAATCCGTTCCGAGCGGCAAATGGCGGAAAAAGAAGGTCGCGAACCCGGCTTTACCGGGCTTCTTAACCAATGGGGTGGTTCAACAATCGTCTACAGGCGTCGAATGACAGGGGCACCCAGTTATCAGCTGAACCACGAAGAAATCATAAAGTCCTTTGAGCAGGGGATTCGTTTCGCAGAATTGCTGGCACCAACCGCAGTCGATGTAGATGAATACGGCCATGTCAAGGCAATCCGGCTGGAACGCCAGACCCTTGATGAAAACGGTCGGCCGATACCGGCTGGTGAGTACGTAAGCCTGCCCGCACGTGCACTGTTAATCGCCGCAGGGACTCAACCCAACACAGTGCTTGCCCGCGAATATCCCGGCTTTGCAGAAATGGCCGGCAAATACTTCCAGGCCAGGGACGAGGACGGTCATCCGGTTACGCCTGAATTATCGACCAAACCAGAAACCCCTCACGTGGTGATGAACATTCGTGATGATGGCCGGGCGATGAGCTTCTTTGGAGACCTGCACCCGTCATATGCCGGCAATGTGGTCAAGGCGATCGCCAGTGCCAAGCAGGGTTTTCCGGTGCTCAACCGGATGCTGGGCAGGATCAAGCCTAGCCGGGTTGCGTCCGCTGATCTCGTCAGTCATCTCAATGACGGCCTGAGGCCCAGGGTGCATGATATCAAACGCCTGACCCCGAACATTGTCGAGGTCATCATCCATGCACCGTTACCCGCAAGGGCGTTTAAACCCGGACAATTTTTCCGTTTCCAGAATTATGAGGCCAATGCGATGCAGGTAAACGGGACCATGCTTGCCATGGAGGGCATAGCCCTCACTGGCGCCTGGGTGGACCACGACAAGGGACTGATTTCCGTGATTGTGCTGGAAATGGGTGGTTCCTCTAATCTGTGCGCCATGCTCAAGCCAGGTGAACAGGTGGTTCTGATGGGCCCTACCGGCAGCCCCACCGAGATACCGGACGATGAAACCGTCCTTCTCCTGGGCGGTGGTCTGGGTAATGCTGTTCTGTTTTCCATTGGTCAGGCCACGCGTCAGGCCGGTTCAAAAGTGCTTTATTTCGCCGCTTATAAGTCAGTACTCGACCGTTACCATATTGAGAACATTGAAGCAGCTTCTGATGAGGTCATCTGGTGCTGTGATGTAAACCCCGGTTTTGAGCCTGGACGACCCCAGGATCGGTCGTTTATTGGCAATATCATCCAGGCGATGACGGCTTACGCCAGGGGGGAGTTGGGAGAAATCAATACACCGCTCAACACCGTCGATCGCATCATCGCCATCGGTTCGGACAGGATGATGAACGCGGTACGTGAAGCCCGACATACAGTGCTGAAAGGATATCTTAAACCCGACCATGTAGCCCTGGGCAGTATCAATTCACCCATGCAATGCATGATGAAGGAGATCTGTGCGCAGTGTCTGCAACTTCACCTCGACAGTGAATGTGGTGAGGAGTCCGTGGTCTTTTCGTGCTTCAATCAGGATCAGCACCTGGATCGGGTGGTTTTCCCCAGCTTGCACCAGCGCCTGAATCAGAATGCCGTGCATGAAAAACTGACACATCAGTGGATTGCATATTGCCTGGAAGATATTCAACAAGACTGTAAACTTGTTTAATCTTCTTGTTGAATAAACATATTTTCTTGCCCCGCGTTTTGCGGGTTTATTTTTCCCTGTGAATGCTGTTTATTGTGATCCTGATCAAAATAATTTATTCATCCTGAAATTAGAATATAATCACCACCCGGGCAAAAGCACACAAGACATTTCAATGGAGATATCATGTCAGAAAAAATGATTTTGATACCTGTTCGTACGACCGAGCAGGGAACGGCTCTTAATAAAGGTAAATTACAAGAAGCATACATGCTCGAGACGTCCATGGTGGATGTCAACACGGACGACATGGAACGCCTTGGCCTGCAGGAAGGAGACAAGGTCCGCCTGAGCAATGAAGTGGGTGAAGTCATCGTAACCTGCAGGGGGAAAAAACCGGATGATCTGCCACAAGGACTGTTGGCAATACCCTATGGTCCGCCGACGACCCATTTGATGGACAGCGAAACTTATGGATCCGGGATGCCGGTCTCCAAACACATGGAAGTCGTGATAGAAAAAGTAATTGTGTGAATATACGCAAGTAAAATCTTAACATTTCTTAACAATTACAGAACAAAACTTCACATCCACCGGATTACTGACATAATTATTGGCATGCTAACATCCGTATGCCGCCTGAAACCCGTTGATTAGCGAGAAATCCCATGAGTGAAAATACCCGCACGATAAAGAATGCTGTTTGTACTTTTTGTGGCTGTGTCTGCGATGACATGGAACTCACCGTCGATCTTGATGAACATCGCATTACCAAGGCCAAAAATGCCTGTATCCTTGGAAGGTCATGGTTTTCAGAACATGTTATCGAGGACCGACCGATTGCCGCGATCGGTGGCAAGGAAGTCAGTTTTGAAGAGGCGGTTGAGGAATCTGCACAGATACTGACAAAGGCAAAATTTCCCATTATCTACGGTCTGAGCGAAGCCTCCGTGGAAGCACAACGTGAGGCTGTTGCCATCGCTGATTATATGCGCGGATCAATAGATTCCACCTCATCGGTCTGTCATGGGCCCACCGGTATGGCATTTCAGGGCGTCGGCGAATCAACGACGACACTCGGTGAGGTCAAGAACCGGGCTGACCTGGTTATTTTCTGGGGTTGTAATCCAGCCGAGGCCCATCCCCGCCTGTTTACACGCTATGCAGTGACCACCAAAGGGATGTTTATACCAAGGGGCAAGAAAGACAGGACAGTAGTCCTGGTGGATCCCAGGAAAACGGCTTCGGCACCGGTAGCAAACATACATATTCGGCCCAAACCAGCTACTGATTTCGAGATGATATGGGCCCTGCGGGCCCTGATTAAAGGCAAGAAGGTCAATGCCTCTATTGAAAAGGTTACCGGGGTACCCTTGGAAACACTGCAGGATTTGGCTGAACGTATGAAGAACTGCAATTTCGGGGTCGTCTTCTTCGGCATGGGTCTGACCATGGGCAGGGGCCGGTATTTCAATACCGGGGCACTGTTTTCCATGGTGACTGATTTAAATGAATACACCCACTTTGTGGTCAAGCCGGCCCGTGGACATGGCAACGTCACAGGGGCAGATCAGGTACTTACCTGGCAGACCGGTTACCCGTTCGGGGTGAACTTCAATCTCGGCTATCCACGTTTCAATCCGGGTGAATTCACCGCCGTTGACAACCTCGCCAGGGACGGGGCGGATGCAGCCATGTTTATTGCCAGTGACCCTGCCTCCAACTTTCCCAAGGCAGCCGTAGAACAAATGAAACGGATTCCTGTGATCTCACTGGATACCAGGCGTTCGGTAACCAGTGAGCTTGCCTATGTCGTCTTCTCAACGTCGGCATGGGGGCTTAACGAACACGGAACAGCCTACAGAATGGACGATATCCCGATTACCCTGCGCCCGGCCTTTGAGTCACCATACCCCTCTGACGTGGTAATATTAAGCGCCATAAAGAACAGGGTTTTTGAACTCAATATCGATAAACGAAGTATAGGTATGTCAGCCCGAAGTGACATCGGGAAAGCAACACTACATGCATCAATGTAGTGATAAAGTTACCTAATAAAGCTATAACAAAATCAGAAATTTCAACTTTTAGGGAGAACTTGATGGTGTCGGCAACCCGCATTGTCAATGGGAAGGTGTACGATCCCATTAATAACATCGATGGTGTAATCAGGGATATCTGCATTGAAGATGGTCGTATTGTAGAATCTGTCCCGGATAGTGCTACCCGTATTGAAGCACAGGGCATGGTAATCATGCCGGGCGGTGTTGATATACATTGTCATATTGCAGGCCCCAAGGTTAATGCCGGTCGCAAGCTCATGCCTGAAGATCACCGAAAGGACCCTTACCCCGGTACGGCAGTCACACGTTCGGGTTCTGGAGGAATCGTCCCGTCCACATTCACCACCGGCTACCGCTATGCCACCATGGGATACACGACTGCGATGGAAGCAGCAGTCCCCCCCCTCTCTGCCAGACACACACTCGAGGAACTTCACGACACCCCGGTCATCGACAAGGGTTTCTATGTCCTGTTGGCCAACAATATTTTTCTGCAGAACCTGATTAAGGAAGGCAGGCAGGAGGAATTCCAGCAGGCGGTTGCCTGGTGGATGAATGCCACCAGGGCCTATACACCGAAGCTGGTCAATCCCGGTGGAGATGAACCCTGGAAGGGGAAACGCAATACCAATGTCCATGATATCGACGAGAAGGTGGATGGCATATCGCCGCGCCAGATTATCGAGGCATTTGTTATTGCAGCAGATAAAATGAACCTTCCTCATCCTGCTCATATTCACTGCAATAACCTTGGCCATAGCGGCAACTACAGGACGACCCTGGAAACCATGCGCACGGCTGGAGACAAACGCCTCCACATAGCCCATATCCAGTTTAACTGCTATGGTGGGGAGGTTGGCAAACAACCTGCTTCAAAGGCAGCAGAGATCATCGAGTATATCAATCAACACCCCAACATTACCTGTGATGTTGGCCAAGTAATGTTTGGCAATGCACTCAGTATGACGGCCGATGCCCCCCTGGCCTATATGCTACGGGGTATAAACAAGAACAAGTGGGTCAATGCCGATACGGAGTGTGAAAGCGGTTGTGGTATCGTTCCTTTCACGTATCAGGGACACGTCTATACTCACACGCTGCAGTGGGCGATTGGATTGGAACTATTCCTGCTCACAGAGAACCCGTGGCAGGTTATCCTCTCTACGGACCATCCGAACGGCGGCTCATTCATGAATTATCCGAAACTGATCCGCCTGTTGATGGATAGGGGTTTTCGCCGGCAGGAAATAGCCCGGGTCAATCAAAAGGCCATTGCAAAGACGATGATCAGCGACCTGGATCGCGAATATAGCCTCTACGAAATCGCCATTATCACCCGTGCCGGACCGGCACGTGCGCTCGGTCTGAAAAACAAGGGACATCTCGGACCAGGGGCCGATGCCGATATCACCATCCATGACGAGATGGAAGACAAGGAGATGATGTTCAATGCACCGCGCTATGTTTTGAAATCCGGTGTTCACATCATTGCTGATCACGAATTCAGAGAAGATCATACAGGACGTCTGTTACATATCACCCCTGAATATGATCAAAAGATCGAAGAGGTGATCCAGCCCTTCTTTGAAAGTTATTATTCCGTTCAATTTGAAAATTACCCTATTGATAAATCATATATGCACGATAACGAAGTAATTTCAACAGGTTCAACGTAATAATAATTATGAAAATCAAGTCTACAGAGATAGTCGATACATTTGCTGAAGCCTTCAAGATGTGTGGCAGCCGTGTGATCATCACGGCAGAAACCCGTGAATGGGCAATGGCGGCTGCACAATCAATGACAGGCTTTGCTACCTCGGTCATCGGTTGTAAATGCGAGGCAGGCATTGAACGTGAACTGCCTGCTGATGAAACACCGGATCAAAGGCATGGTGTCAGCGTATTACTGTTCGCAATGAATGCCGAGGGGGTTGGTAAACGCCTGGTAGAGAGAATCGGTCAGTGCGTTATGACCTGCCCTACCACAGCCTGTTATAACGGCCTTGTTTCAGGCACTACCGTTTCCGTCGGTGATCAACTCCGCTATTTCGGTGATGGCCATCAGATCAGCAAGGTTCTGGATAATCGACGCATGTGGCGCATTCCGGTCATGGATGGTGAATTCCTGGTAGAAGAATCGTTTGGCGTACAGGAGGCTGTTGGCGGTGGAAATCTTCTGCTATTAGGCAAGGATCAAAAAGCTACGCTTCGAGCCGCCAGTGCCGCTACAAAGGCAATGCATGCAGTACCGGGCATAATATTACCTTTCCCCAACGGGGTAGTACGCAGTGGCAGTAAGGTAGGTTCAAAGTACAAGTCCCTGCCTGCATCGACCAATGATGCCTATTGCCCTACCCTGCGTGGTTCTGTTAATAACTCGATGGTCCCATTGGCCGTCAATTGCGTGATGGAAATTGTTATCGACGGGCTCGATGTCAAAGCTGTTGAAGAATGCATGCGCGTTGGTATGTATGCAGCCGCAAAACCGGGGATCAAGCAGATCACCGCAGGCAATTATGGTGGTAATCTGGGTCAGTTCCATATCCACTTACATAAAACAATAAACGGTAACTGAGCATTATGAGTTTAACTCTGTCATTACATACCTCACCGGAAGTACCTGTCGAAGCTGATGTGATATCCCCTGACAGGTTGAATAACCTGAACGAATCAGCACTGTCCGCACTGCCTGTTTTCCATGGTAACGTACAGGCCAAGATCGGTGATTTTTTCAAGGTGCAGGGACAATACAATGGAGAAATAAGGGTCGAAGGCGACCTGTCAAAGGTCAAACACATTGGTGCCGGAATGACATCCGGCCGGCTGATTGTCAATGGCGATGTAGGCGCCCATCTTGGAGCCGGCATGCAAGGTGGTAAAATCATTGTTGATGGAAATGTCGCCGACTGGGCAGCCTCGGAAATGACGGGTGGCAGAATCATCATCAAGGGCAATGCCGGACACATGCTGGGTAGTTCCATCAGAGGCAGCGCCACCGGCATCACGGGCGGCGAGATTATTGTTCACGGCAATGCCCGTAACGAAGCCGGGCAAGCAATGCGTAACGGATTAATTGTCATCGGTGGTAACAGTGAAGACCTGACTGGTGTCAACATGCTTTCCGGAACGATTATTGTCCTGGGGAAAATGGGAATACGCACAGGGGCTGGCATGAAACGCGGTACGATCCTTTCCATGCATGATGCAGACTTGCTTTCCACTTTTACCTATGCATGTACCTATCACCCGACATATTTACGTTTGTATCTCACCTATATCAAAAAACTCGGCTTCCAGATTGATGATGCAAAGTTATCCGGTAATTACGAACGCTGGGCCGGAGATTCCATCGAACTCAATCGGGGAGAAATTCTTCTATATAGAAATTGACCCACAGACGCAAATATATAACAATCTTTGAACAATCTTAGTTTGCCTAGCCACACTTTTATGGAAGGAGGAGATTATGACAACTGTTGTGACTGAAAATTGTTTTGGATGCCGTTTCACCGACTGTGTCGTGCCGTGTCCAGTGGATTGCTTTCATTATGATGACGATATGCTGTATATCGATCCGGATGTCTGCATCGACTGCAGCGCATGTATTCCGGAATGCCCGGTTGAGGCTATATTCGAGGACCCAATCCCGGAAGAGCACGAGAAATGGATTGCCATCAACGCTGAACGCGCCCCAACTTTGCCAGTATGTAATGATCAGTGGGATCCTTTACCTGGGGCATTGGAGAAAAAGGAACGACTGGGTCTCTAGAAACAGAACACAAATAATAAAGTGAAGATCCCTGTTGGGAGCAATAACAACCCGATCCCGGGTTAATTAAAGCTCCCAGTCTTTTATGCAGCCAACCTGCAACGCCGTTCATGACCTTCTATTATAAGGAACCGGACAGTTACAATAACTGATACCGGCTTTTATTCTTGTTATCGGTAGATTGCGATCAGAAAGGATTGCCAATCTTCTATCCTTGTATCTGACGCGATTGATTGACTGCAACCGCCCGCGGCTAAACATAAATCGTGATGAGACAAGACATTCAATCCCATGTATTCTGAAATATCAGACACTTGTATATCCCGGTTGCCCATGTATATTATTACGATAAAACAAGTTTACCGAAGACAATCAGAACACGAATAATCTATTTGACACAGGCATGAATGCTAAATATTGTGCAATGCACAAATAATCAGATCTTTCAGAAAATCATCCATTTTACAAGCAACGCATATATCACGTGGTTTCGCCGCATTATAGAGAGGTCAACGCATCAATAATGAATTCAGCAAAACATCCAGACAAGATTCATAAAGAAGTACCGTGTCCGTTTTGCTGTCTCCTCTGTGATGATCTCGTAATTCAAAATCGAGCTGGAATCCTGAAGGTCAGGGAAAATGGCTGCTCCAGGGCCATCGCGCATTACGAACAAGTACAACCTGAAATACAACCAACCATCAAGGGCAAAGTGGTAACTCTGAAGGATGCCATTTTGCACATAAGCAATATCCTGAAATCATCCCAACATCCCCTGTTTTCAGGATTGGGCACAGATGTCGGTGGCTTGCGTTCTACTTTACAACTGGCCGATAAAACCGGGGCAATTGTTGATCACATGCACAGCACAGGTCTGACTCGCAATATGCTTGTTCTGCAGGATCTTGGCTGGATGATGACAACTCTGACTGAGATAAAAAATCATGCCGATCTGATTGTCTTTGCAGGTACGGATGCTGTTTCCGGATATCCACGTTTTTTTGAACGTTTCATCTGGAATAAAAATGCACTGTTTAACAAAAATACCGGAGGTAGAAAAGTTTTTTATATCGGGGAGAACCTTGATACCAGACCAGGGATAAGCCCTGATGGGCAACAGCCGGTTACTGTGCAATGCAAACACGAGGACATCGGCGAATTCATTGCGATATTACATGCCACATTAGCTGGCGATAAAGTCAATCTGGAAAACCTTTCCGGTAAACGCCTGAAAGAGCTGAAGTTACTGGCATATCATCTGACAAATGCCAGATACGGTGTCCTAGTGTGGGCACCTGGAGAAATGGATTTCCCCCATGCTGAATTAACTATCCAGGCCCTTTGTGAAATGGTCAAATTCATAAACAGGTCAACCCGTTTCGGGTGCCTGTCACTTGGTGGTAATGACGGTGGTGTGAGTGCCGTTAATGTAAGTACCTGGCAAAGTGGATATCCGCTACGTGTTAACTTCAATAATGGCTATCCGGAATATGATCCATCCAGATTTTCAACTGACAACGTGCTGAAAAACAATGAAGCCGATGCCCTGGTATGGATATCGAGTTTCGACACAAATACCAGACCACCCAAAGCAGATATTCCGGTGATTTTGCTTGCTACACCCGCAACAGAACCGGATTTCACACCTGATGTGTTCATACCTGTTTGTACGCCAGGTGTTGACCACGCAGGATACCTTTTTCGCACTGACAGTGTTGTATCACTTCCACTCAAACAAGTACGCGTATCCGGATATCCAAGTGTAAAACACATACTTGATTGTGTAAGCGGGTTAATTTGAGCAATAAAAATCATGATGATTAAATTGTCAGGAGGAAAAATGTATGACCCCATTCATGGCATTAACGGGGAACAGCGAAATATTTATATACGCGACGGTTTTATAACAACCAAACCTGCTACATCCGTCAGGATCGACAGAAACTATGATCTGAATGACATGATCATCATGGCTGGTGCCATAGATATACACACTCATATTGGTGGTGGAAAAGTAAATATAGCCCGCATGATGTTACCTGAAGATCACCGTGGAGATCCTGTTGCCAGGACAGCAATTACCCGCTCAGGTAGTGGTTATACAGCGCCCTCCACATTTGCAACAGGCTATCGCTATGCAGAAATGGGCTATACCACCTGTATTGAACCTGCAATGCTTCCTGCCAATGCCAGGCATGCTCATATGGAAATGGCCGATATACCCATAATTGACAAGGGGGCGTATGCCCTCCTTGGCAACGATGATTTTTTTCTGCGTATGCTTGCGAGCGGCAAGGATCGATCCCTTATCTGTGATTATGTAAGCTGGATCATCAATGCAACCAAGGCCATTGGCATCAAGGTCGTCAACCCGGGGGGCATCAGCGCCTTTAAATTCAATCAACGTAAACTTGATCTGGATGAAACCAATTCCCATTATGGGGTAACACCACGTCAGATATTAATAACACTGGCACGCGCAGTACGGGAATTGGGTATTCCTCATCCCTTGCACGTACACGGCTGTAATCTTGGGGTCCCAGGCAACCTGCTAACAACCCTGGATACAATCAGGGCGGCTGAAGGATTGCCCATGCACCTTGCCCATATCCAGTTTCATAGCTATGGAACGGAGGGGGATCGTAAATTCTCATCTGGTTCCGCCCATATCGCCGAAGCGGTCAATGCTAACTCGAATATTTCCATTGATGTAGGTCAGATCCTGTTTGGTCAAACCGTCACGGCATCCGGAGACACCATGTTGCAGTATGCCGGCCACCGACATGCCCATCCAAATAAATGGGTTATCATGGATATTGAATGCGATGCCGGTTGCGGTGTTGTTCCGTTTAAATACCGGGACAAGAGTTTTGTAAATGCACTGCAATGGACGATTGGTCTGGAACTATTTTTGCTGGTCAACGATCCCTGGCGCATTTTCCTCACAACAGACCATCCCAACGGTGCGCCATTTACAAGTTATCCCCATCTGATTCGGCTGCTGATGGATCGCAGTTTTCGCAATGACATGCTATCCACGATCCACAAACAGGCAGCTGCTGTCAGCATACTCGGCAGTCTTGATCGTGAATATTCTCTCTATGAAATTGCGATAATGACGCGGGCTGCACCTGCCAGGAGCCTTGGGTTACAGAACCGCGGCCATTTGGGTGCCGGTGCGGCAGCAGATATTACTGTATATAAAAATCTGAAAAACAGGGAAGCGATGTTTGCAAAACCAGTTTATGTATTCAAGGACGGAGAACTTGTCGCCAGAAACGGAAAGATCATCAAGGTCATCAATGGCAGCACACATATACTAAAACCTGAATATGATAAAGGCATAGAGAAAACACTGAAAAACTATTTTGATAAATACCATACGATGAAACTCGATCATTTCAAGATAAACGATGATGAAATTGTTGCACACGGGAATGGCAATATTATTGTTCAATCCTGCATGTGAGATTAAACCATGATAATTAATGGCGTAATTATTGATGATACTTTCGCAGAGGCTTTCCCTATGAAGGCAACACGGATTATCATCACGGCCATTGATTTGAAATGGGCCAACCGTGCTGCGAATTCAATACGTGGTTTTGCCTCATCCGTAATCGCCTGCGGCATAGAGGCTGATATAGAACGTGAACTCAGTCCATCAGAAACACCGGACGGGCGGCCCGGGATATCAGTGATGATATTCGCAATGTCTACTAAAGAACTTGAAAAACAGGTGCCGACACGCGTGGGGCAAACCGTCATGACCACTGCCACGGCAGCCTGCTTTGCAGGCATAGACAGTGATGAAAAGATATCATTGGGGAAGAACCTGCGTTTCTTCGGTGACGGTTATCAAATTTCCAAGGTTATCAACAACCGCAGATACTGGCGTATACCGGTTTTACATGGTGAATTTATTTGCGAGGAAACGACGGGGGTAACATCAGCAATCGGCGGCGGCAATTTCCTGGTACTAAGCAAGACCGCCCAGCATGCCCTGATTGCCTGTGAAAAAGCGATAGAAGAAATACATAAAGTTCCTGGTGTAATCACTGCATTTCCAGGTGGTGTAGTAGGCTCCGGTTCCAAGGTTGGATCAAAATATGATTTTTTGACCGCATCAACCAATGAAGCTTATTGCCCAACCCTGAAAGGACAGGTTGACAGCAAACTCACCAGTGATATTGGGTCAGTTCTTGAGATCGTGATTGACGGATTAGATGAAGAAGCCATAAATAAGGCAATGCGTGTCGGCATCGAAGCCGTATGTTCATTTGGTTCACAAAATGGGATTTACCGGATCAGTGCAGGAAATTACGGGGGTAGTCTTGGCGCCTACCATTTTCATTTGCGGACAATATTGGCATGACTCCCCTCACCTTTGAATTAAAGATTAACCCTGGTTTTCCGCTGGATATATCGCCATTGATACCAGATCTGTTATCTACACAGTCTAAAATACAAATTAAATCAATACCTATCACACATAATAAAGAAAAAATTCCGGCAGCAGAATTATTCACAATCACCGGCAATGACCATAAAAATATCTGCATTCATAGCAATAACGGTAAACTGTATAACGTTGGACAGAAAATGAGTTTTGGGACGATTGAAGTTAAAGGTGATGTTGGCGATTTTCTGGGCCAGGAAATGCAAGGTGGATATATCAAGGTCCATGGTAATGCGCGTGCCTGGGCAGGATGCAGCATGACCGGAGGTAGAATTGATATTGCCGGTGATACCGGAGATCATGCCGGCGCTGGTATTCCTGGCGATGCACATGGTATGTCTAAAGGTATGATTTACATATCCGGCAATGCCGGTGACCGTGTCGGTGACCGTATGCGACGAGGCATTATTATTATTGGTGGTAAGGCAGGGAATTATTGTGGCAGCCGTATGTATGCCGGCACGATTATTGTGCTTGATAAAACCGGTAAATATGCCGGTGTCGCAATGAAGCGGGGAACCATCATTCTTGCAAAAAAACCAGCCCATATCTATGCAACATTCGAAAGTTGCGGTATCCAGGAAATGGAGTTTCTGCGCCTGTTATTCACCCAGCTGTCGGCAATGGGAAAGGAATTTTCCATTTTCGGGAAATTCAGACCGGAGGCACATCGTTATTCCGGTGATCATTCACGCAATGGAAAGGGTGAGATACTGATTTTATGAATAATGAGCCAGGCAAAAGACTAATGCTATGAAACGTACACACGGTAAAAAGGGACGTATTTTTGGGTCCACAGTAGATCAAGAGGTCCTTGCCGAGGTGCAGGCCCTGCTTGGCGATGAACCACGCACTCGAGATATGTTGATCGAACATCTGCATAAAATCCAGGATCATTTTCACCATATCTCCAATCGTCATATTCTCGCCCTGGCCATGGAAATGAATTTACCCAGGGCGGAAGTTTATGAAACGGCAACCTTCTATCACCATTTTGATGTTATTCAGGAAACCGAAATACCACCTCCTCCTCTGACAATAAGAGTTTGTGACTCAATCACATGTGAAATGTTCGGTGCCAGACAACTCCTTGACGAGCTGCTTTCCAGCAAGAGTGCCGGCGTGCGGATACAGGCTGTCCCCTGTGTTGGCCGTTGTAATAGGGCACCTGTGGCAGTCGTTGGGACTAATCCGGTT